>SCTG01000009.1 GCA_004298335.1 Nitrospirota bacterium | reverse complement strand
GGCGCGGATTACCTGGTGGTGGGGCGCCCCATCCGGGACGCCGCCGATCCGGCCGCCGCCGCCCGCGCCATCCAGGCCGAGATCGAGGTGGCGCTTACCTACGGAGGCTGATTAGAACGCCGCTCAGCCGAGACTTCGCGGCTACGGAAGCCGCGGGCGCAGAAACCTTGCGGCGCGCCCGTCGCGTTTGCTAGGATTCAACTCGCTTCCCGGTCCACCCGCAGCAATTCTCTTCTTGGTGGTGGGTATAGCTCAGTTGGTTAGAGCGCCGGATTGTGGATCCGGAGGTCGGGGGTTCGAAACCCCTTACCCACCCCATGTTTTTTCCGGAATCATTGGCCGGTTTTCAGTATATGATTACCGGGCAGCCCATAACGGGAGACCACGGATGCGGAAGTCGGTTCGCTCCAATTCGCACGCGAAGGGAAAGGCCAAGCAGCCCCTGGTCGGCGTGATCATGGGCTCCAAGTCCGACTGGGAAACGATGGTCCATACCACCGAGACGCTGGAGAAACTGGGCGTCCCCTGCGAAGTGCGCGTGGTTTCGGCCCACCGCACGCCGGACCAGCTTTTCGAGTATGTCGCAACGGCCGAGCGGCGCGGCCTGGAGGTGATCATCGCGGCGGCCGGCGGGGCAGCCCATCTCGCCGGCGTGACGGCGGCAAAGACGATCCTGCCCGTCCTCGGCGTCCCCATGGAGTCCAAGGCCTTGAAGGGGCTGGACTCTCTGCTCTCGATCGTACAGATGCCGGCCGGGATTCCCGTGGGCACGCTGGCGATCGGCAAGCCCGGCGCCGTGAATGCCGCGCTCTTCGCCGCCGCGATTCTGGCGGGCAAGCACCCGGAGTTCCGCCGGGCGCTGCACCGCTATCGCAAGGTCCAGGCACGGGCGGTGCTGGCGCAGCCCGATCCGCGCGAGGGTGTTTGATCGGAGGAGTTCTCTTGGACGACGGCGCGCCCACGCTCCCGCCTGCACGGGCACTCAGCCCGGTCCGCTCCTCGCAGCTGTTTTCCGGCACCATCAAGCTCGGGACGCTGGGCCTGCTGGCCATCCTGCTGTTCACCCTCGGCAGCTTCGCGAACCAGGCGTCCCTCGCCACGTATCTCACCTTCTTCGCGATCATCATCCTCCAGGGACTCGAGGTCCTCTTCCCCATCTCGCCGGACACAGGGGGCGCCGAGCACCCGTGGCGATTGCGACTGCTCCGTGTCAGCATTCTGCTGCAGCTGGCCCTGGCCTCGGTGCTGGTGGCGGCGACGGGCGGGAGCGGGAGCATTTACGAGCTGATCTATCTGCTGCCCATCGTCTCGGCGGCGACCATGCTGCCCGGGCGGGAAGTGGCGATCGTGGTCGGCAGTGCCGTGATCGCAATGGTGGGGTTCATCTTCACCGGCACGCCGCTCACCGAGTCGGTGACCAGGGTCCGGGACTTCCAGGACGCCGTGGCGTCGACGGTGTACTTCACGATGGCGGGCATCCTCATTTACTTTTTCATCAAGACCGAGCGGAACCAGCGCCTCCATTACCAGGTCATGGCGGGAGCCCTGACCGAAGCCAACACCGAGCTGCGGCGGGTCCGGGATGAGCTGACGGAGCGGCTGGCACAGCTGTCCCACATGGAAGAACGGATCCAGCGCATCAGCCAGATGGCCGCGCTCGGAGAGCTGGCGGGTCAGGTCGCGCACGAGGTGCGGAATCCCCTTGGCATCATCAAGGGCGCGACCGAGATGCTGGCGGCCCGCGTTTCCGAGCCGACGACGCAGCGGCACATCACCGTGCTTCTGGAGGAAGTGGAGCGCCTGAACAAGGCCGTGGACAGCGTGCTTCGCCTCGGGGCGCCCCTGCGGACCCGGACCGACCGGGTGAACCTGCAGGAGACTCTCCGCACGGTGGCGCAGGCGGCCATGGCCGGTACGCCGGCGGGGAGTCACACAGTGCGGCTGACAGTTCCGGAGGAGCCGCTCTGGGTCACGGGCGATCGCGAACTGCTGCACCATGCGCTGGTGAACCTGCTGCGCAACGCGTTCCAGGCGATGCCGTCCGGCGGCGCGGTGACCGTGGCGGCGCAGCCCGCTTCCGACGACGGGTTGCACCTGCTGACCGTGTCCGATACCGGGACCGGGCTCTCCGCCGAGGCCCTCAAGCGACTGGGCGAGCCGTTCTTCACTCAGCGATCCGGTGGTGTGGGGCTGGGGTTCGCGCTGGCGCGGCGGATTGTCCTCGCGCACGGCGGTACGCTGGACGTGAGCAGCAAGGCCGGTCAGGGCACGACGATCACCATCCGGTTGCCGGCGCAGTCCCGCAATCCGGCGCCCCCCCGGTCCGTCATCGAGTCCACCGCACAAGGTTAGGAAGGAGCAGCGCGTGGCGACGATCCTGGTCGTGGATGACGAGAAAAACTACCTCTGGATGCTGAAGGAACTGTTCCAGGGCGAAGGCTATGAAGTCCTGACCGGCGAGCGGGCGGAGGAGGCCCTGCCGCTGCTCGCGGAGGGCCGGGTGGACCTGCTGGTGACGGATCTGCGCATGGCCGAGATGGACGGCATGGCGCTACTGGCCCGCGTGAAAGACCTCTCGCCCGCCACGTCCACGATCATCATGACGGCGTTCGGCACCGTCGAACGGGCCGTCGAGGCGATGCGGCTCGGCGCCTACGATTTCATCCTCAAGCCCTTCAACAACGGGGACCTCCTGCGCGCGGCGGCGAAGGCGCTGGAGCGGACCGCGCTGCTGCGGGACAATCTCCGCCTTTCCCAGACGCTCGCGCGCCAGTATCGCTTCGACCAACTCATCGGGAAGAGTCCCGTCATGCAGGAGGTCTGCGAGAAGATCAAGCGCGTGACCGACTCGAAGAGCCCCGTGCTCATCACCGGCGAGAGCGGCAGCGGCAAGGAACTGGTCGCGCGCGCCATTCATTTCAACGGACCGCGCGGCGGGCGGCCCTTTCTGCCGGTCAATTGCGGCGCGCTGACCGTCACGCTGGCCGAGAGCGAATTGTTCGGCCACGAGCGGGGCGCCTTCACCGGCGCCAGCGCCCGACACCTCGGCCTGTTCGAGCAGGCGCACGGCGGGACCTTGTTCCTGGACGAGGTCGCGGAACTCCCCTTGTCGCTGCAGGTGAAGCTGTTGCGGGTGCTGGACAGCCAGAAGCTCCGACGGGTGGGCAGCGAGAAGGCCGTGGCCGTGGACGTGCGGATTCTGACCGCCACGAACCGTGATCTCAAGGCGGACGTGCAGGCCGGCCGATTCCGAGAGGATCTGTTCTTCCGGCTGAACGTGGTGCGGATCGACGTGCCGCCGCTGCGCGAACGGCCCGAGGACATTCCGTTGCTCGCCGAGACCTATCTCAAGAATCTCGTGAATGAAGGCGGCATCCGGGGGGCACGCTTCTCGGCTGCGGCGCTGGACCTGCTGGTGCGCCACGCCTGGCCGGGGAATGTCCGGGAACTGGAAAACGTGGTGGCTCACGCGGCGCTGATGTCCAAGGCCGAGGAGATTCAGCCGGAGGATCTGCCGCTTGAACTCGCGGCGGCGGGAGCGTGGCTCCCTGCCCTGGCCCGCCTCTTGCCGGCAAAGGTCTCGCTCGATGACACGCTCAAGGCCGTCGAACGGCATCTGATCTCCCGCGCGATGGCCGAAAGCAATGGTGTCCAGGCCAAGGCGGCTGAACTCTTGGGCATCAGCAGGAGCCTTCTGCAATACAAGTTGAAAGCCTTGAACGAACCGTCCGATCCTTCAAGCACCTAAGACATCCCTCCCGTCAAGTTTTTTTGACAACAGTACAAATTTTTTGACAAAACAAGACAACGTATTCGTATTTATGCGTCTTTTTATTACATAACTTATTGAAATAAAAGTATTTGCAAACATTCTGAAACCTCGGCACAGCCCCTGCTTTCTTTACCCTGCCTTCTCTCGTGGAGAACCAGTTGCCGTTGATCGGGGCATATAGAAAAAAGCGGTGGTTGGCTGTGGCGGCGGCCAGTGTGTGTTGCCTGGCCCTGTTCGCCTGGGTCGGCCTTGCAGGAGCTGACCAGCAGCCGAATGCGTCTCCGGGCGCGTCGGAGCATGGAGCCATGACTCACGGCGGGCACGGCTCGTCACCGACCACGGGTGTTGAACATGCCGGCGAGACCGAGGAAGAGCTGGCGTATTCGCTATTCATGCATCACTCCTCCGGCGTGGCGTTGATCCTGCTGGGTACGCTGGTGCTGACGGATCGCGTGACGAGTCGCCGCCATGGGGCGTTTCAGATCAGCGTCGGTATCGTCTGGCTGCTGTTCGGGTTGCACCTGTTCATCCGGAGCGACCCGGAAGGCTGGCCCATCGGGCCGGCGGGATTCCTGGAGAGCTTCTCGATGCCGACGGCGTCCGAGTGGATCCAGCATAAGGTGTTGTCCCTGATTCCGATCGCGCTGGGAGTCTGGGCGTTCCTGTCCCGGCGGGTGCCCATGAGCGCTCCGATGAGCTACGCCCTGGGTGGGCTGCTGGCCCTCGGGGGCGCCGGTCTGTTGGTGCATCAGCACGCCGATCACCAGACGCTGGATATCGTGAATCTCCAGCATCGGTTCATGGCGCTGACGGCCCTGTTCATCGCCGGGAGTTCGGTCACGGACGGGCTGGCGCATCTCACCTGGAAGGCGAAGCCGTTTCTCGTGCCTTCCGGGTTGATCGTGCTCGGGTTACAACTGGTGGTATACATCGAATGACGTTTTCGACCCTTCAATGGATTCTGCTCATCCCGGTGATCGGGGGATCGGTCTTCGCCGTCCTGTGCCTGCTCGCGGCCCTGCGGCTCTGCGCGAGGCCCGCGCGTCCCTCACGCCACGCGTTCGCCGAGTGGCCGCCCGTCACGATTCTCAAGCCGGTCTGCGGCCTCGAGAAGAACCTGAAGGCGAACTTACGGAGCGTCTGCCTCCAGGACTACCCGGAGTTCCAGGTCGTCTTCTCGGTTCAGAACACGAAGGACCCGGCCATTCCCTTGCTGAAAGAAATTCAACGGGAGTTCGGTCCGGACCGGGTGTCCGTGGCCATCGAGAATCGTCAGGTCGGCTGCAACGGCAAGATCAACAACCTCCTGGGCGGCCTCCCCTATGCCCGCTACGAGATCTTGGTCATCAGCGACAGCGACGTCCGCCTGAAGCCGGACTACCTGCAGGCGATCGTCGCCCCGCTCGCCGATCCCGGCGTCGGATGCGTCTGTACGCTATACAAGGCGGCCTGCGCGGAGACCTGGTTCGAGAAGCTGGAACTGCTCACGCTCAACGCCGAGTTCATGGCCAACGTGGTCTTCGCGCACGTGACCGGCGCCGCCAAGTTCTGCCTCGGCGCCTCGACGGCTTTGCGCCGCTCCACGCTGAAGGAGATCGGCGGGCTGGAGGCGCTCGCCGACTACCTGGTGGAAGATTACGAGATGGGCCGCCGCATCTGGACGGCGGGCAAGCGGGTCGCCATCGTGCCGTACTTTGTGGACACCATGGTCGACCTCAAGACGCCCGGCCAGTGGTGGGGGCATCAGACCTACTGGGATCAGAACACGCGCGCGGCGCGCCCCGGCGGGTTCTTCGCCACGGTGCTGGTCCGGTCCGTCCCCTTCGCGCTGCTGTTCGCGGCGGCGCGCGCGGGAGATCCGGTGGGGCTGGCGGTGCTGGGCGCCGCCGTCGCCCTGCGGCTGGCCACGGCGGCCGCGATGCTCGGGTGGGGGTTCCGCGACCGTGAAGGGCTCAACAGCCTGGCGTTGCTGCCTCTTCGGGACGTGACGGCGCTGCTGTCCTGGCTGCTGGCCTTTACGAAACGGACGGTCGAGTGGCGCGGCGCGGAGTTCATCCTGACCTGCGATGGGCGCATGGTCTCCAAGGAGGAAGCGGATTCGTGCGAAGGCTTATCGTCACCGGCGACGACTTCGGTCTCGCCGTCCCCGTGAACGAGGCGATCGAAGCAGCCCACCAGCAAGGCATTCTCACAACCGCGAGTCTGATGGTCGGAGCCGGCGCCGCGGCGGACGCGGTGGAACGGGCCCGTCGGCTGCCGACGATGAAAGTGGGACTCCATCTGGTGCTGGTCGAGGGCCGCCCGGTCCTTCCTCCGCGCGAGATTCCCGACCTGGTGGCGGGGCACGGCGAGTTTTCCGCCGATCTCGTCGGTGCCGGTTTGAAGTTTTTCTTTCGTCCGGGGGTGCGGCGCCAGTTGGAGGCGGAGATTCGGGCCCAGTTCCAGGCGTTTCACAACACGGGATTGTCATTGGACCATGTCAATGCACACAACCACATGCACCTGCATCCGACGGTGCTGGGGCTCATCCTGAAAGTGGGACGGACGTTCGGGCTCAAGGCCGTCCGTGTCCCCTACGAGCCGCTCCTGCCGTCGTGGCGGGCGGCCGGAGGGGCCTTGCTCCCCCGCGCCGCAGCCTGGCTGTTGACGGCGCCCTGGAGCGGGCTGCTGAAGGCGCGCCTCCGGCGCGCCGGCATTCGCGCGAATGACTGTGTCTTCGGCCTCCACGACAGCGGGAACATGGACGCTGATCTCGTGCTTCGACTGCTGCGGCACCTGCCGCAGGGCGTGACGGAGATGTACTTCCACCCCGCCACGCGCCGCTGCCCGGAGACCGAGCGGACCATGAGCGGCTATCACCACCAGCGCGAGTTCGAGGCCTTGACCAGTCCCGCGGTCCGGGAGGCGTTGCTGGCGTCCGGCGCGCAGCGGATCGCGTTCAGCGAACTGTAGGCGGCCTTTCAACGCAGCCGTGAGGAGAGGATGATGCTCAAAGCCCTGATCGCCATGACGATCGCCGCGGCCGCCGCCGCCGTCGGCCAGATTCTGCTCCGCCAGGGGATGCAGCAGGTCGGGGCGCTGGAGCGATTCGCCCCCGGGGCGCTGGCGGGCTATTTCTGGACGGCCCTGTGCAATCCGTACGTCATCGGCGGGACCGTCCTGAACGCGGTCTTTTATTTTCTGTTTCTTGCCTCCCTGTCGTGGGTGGGCGTCACCGTGGTCCTGCCCCTGACCGCCATCGAGTTCGCCTTCGCGGCTGCGCTGGCCGTCGTGGTGCTCAACGAAACGGTCCCGGCGCTCCGTTGGGCCGGCATTGCACTGGTGATCCTGGGCGTCATTTTGATCAGCATGGCGGGAGGAGATGCATGAAGAGGAGCACACGATGAGCGGTCACAAAACCGATGCCACCCCGGCCGCGCCGCCGCGCAAGGTCCCGGCCGCCAAAATCCAGTTCCTGCCGGAGGATCGGGCGTGGATCGCCGATCGGATCCAGGAAGTGCTGGCGACCGGCCAGCTCACCCTCGGAAAGTACGGGGCGGAATTCGAACAGAAGTTCGCCCAGTTCTGCGGCGTCCGCCACGCCGTGGCGGTCAACAGCGGCACCAGCTCGCTGGAGATCATCCTGCGCGCTCTTGGCGTCGAAGGGAAGGACGTGCTGGTCCCGACCAATACGTTTTTCGCGACCGCCGCGGCCGTCGTGCATGCGGGGGCGCGGCCGGTCCTCGTGGACACGGATCCGGAGTCCTTTGCCGTCCGGCCGGAGGACGTGGAAGCGGCGCTCACGCCGAAGACCGCCGGGATCGTGGTGGTGCACATCGGCGGGATCGTGTCGCGGCGGATCGGTGCGCTGCAGGAGCTGGCCCGCAAGAAGGGGCTCTGGCTGGTGGAGGACGCGGCCCATGCGCATGGCTCGTCCTTCAACGGCGTGCGGGCCGGCGCGTTCGGGATCGCCGGCTCCTTCAGCTTCTACCCCACCAAGGTCATGACCTCCGGCGAGGGCGGCATGATCGCCACCAGCGACGACCGCATCGCCGAGGAGGCGCGCATCTATCGCGACCAGGGCAAGGCCAGCTTCACGCAGAACGCCCACACCCGCATGGGTTACAACTGGCGGATGTCCGAGCCCCACGCGATCATCGGGCTGAAGCACCTGGAGCGACTGCCGGCGATGATCGCGGACCGGCAAAAGATTGCCGCGATTTACGACCAGGGGCTCAAGGAGTTCCGCAACCTCGACCGGTTGCAGGTGCCGGCGGGCGGCGTCTGTAACTACTACAAGTACATCGTGGTGCTGAAGGAGAAACGCGACCGCAAGGCGCTCAAGGCCACCCTCCGCGAGCAGTACGGCGTGTCTCTGGCGGGGGAGGTCTACGAAGACCCGTTGCACAAGCAGCCGATCTTCGAGAAATACCTCACGCGGGCGCTGCCGGTCTCGGAGGATTACTGCGCACGGCACTTGTGCCTGCCCGTCTTTTCGGGCATGGAGGAGGCGGACGCCCGCCAGGTGCTGGACGCGTTGAAAAAGGTCATCGGCTAGAACGAGAATAAGAAAAAGGAGTCGGCATCATGGCTAAGGTCGCAGTAACGGGGGGCAGCGGGTTCATCGGGTCGCATGTCGTGGATGCGCTGCTTGACGCGGGCCATCAGGTGACGGTCATCGATCACCGGGTCCGCCCCCACCGGGCGGATGTCGGGTTCGAGGACGTGGACCTTATGGACCTCTCGTCGGTCCTGGCCGCCACCAGGGAGATGGAGCATATTTTCCACCTCGCGGCGGTCTCCAACGTCAATTACGCGCACAAGTATCCGGTCTATACCACGGCGCTCAACGTGATGGGCACCGCCCACATCATGGAGGCGGCCCGGATCAACGGCGCGAAACGGGTCTACCTGGCCTCGACGGTGTGGGTCTATAACGGCGCGCCGAACGACAAGCCGGCCGACGAAACCGTCCCCTTCTACCTGGAGGGCGCCGGCCACATCTACACCTCGACCAAGATGGCCGCCGAGATGGTCTGCCACAACTACCAGCAGCTCTACCAGGTGCCCTTCACCGTCCTGCGCTACGGCATTCCCTACGGTCCGCGCATGCGCGAGGAACTGCTGATTCCGATCTTTCTCAAGAAGGCCCTCAACGGCCAGGCGCTCACGGTCTCCGGGAAGGGGGAGCAGTACCGCAACTTCGTGTATGTGCGCGACATGGCCGAGGCCCATGTCCTGGCGATGAAAGACGCCGCCGTGAACCAGACCTACAACCTGGAAGGCCGCCGCAAGATCACGGTGCTGGAAGTGGCTGAAGGCCTCAAGAAGCTCATCGGGGATCAGGTCAAGATCGAGTTCACCCCCGCGCGCCCCGGAGATTTCGGCGGCAAGGAAATCTCGGCCGAGAAAGCCCGACGGGAACTCGGCTGGCAGCCGTCGATGGAGTTCGAGGACGGTCTGCGACGGACCGTCGAGTGGTTCCGCCAGAAGTGGGGCAAGTGAACCCCGTTCTTTCGGCGATCTAACGCCACGCCTCGATTCCCGCCTTGACTGCAAGCCTGTCTTGTGGTCTGCTCCCTCCTTGCATTCTCAACATCGGTCACGTTGTAGGGTCGTCATGCTGATCCGTGCGCTCTGTCTTTCGTGCGCGCTCGCCGCCGTGTTGCTGTTTGGGGCCGCCGGCGCGCAGGCCCAGACTGCCTCCCGGCAAAGCACCGGCGCCGCCCGCTACGAAAAATGCATCGTCGGCCCTCCGTCCGCTCCGGGAAAGACCTGCACAGTGACGCGGCGACGCCCGATGCCGGCGCAAGCGGTCCAGGGCACACCGTCGTCCGCGCAGGTCGTGAACGCCGGCGCCTCGCCGCCGGTCTCAACGCCGATGCTTGCCCAGGCGCCGAGTCCGGTAGCGCCGCCAGCCAACCCTGCCGACGGAGCTGCCGTGGTCGGAGGACTGCCCACGACAACGGAGGCCGCGCCGCCGCAAAGCGAAAAAGCCGTCGACAAGCCCGCGAAGCGGCCCGAGACTCCCGTCCGCAAAGAAACGGTTCCCGGAGAGTTGTCGGAGCAGGTGTCGGAGGACGTGCATCCCAAGCAGGAGCACGTGCTGAAGTCCTTGCCGACGAAGGGCGGCTGGACGGTCATTCCGTTGCCCGCATTTTCCTATGCGCGCAATGAAAGCTACTGGGTCGGCGCGCTGGTGCCGATCCTGAGGGCCAACGACAAGGATGAGATTGAGGACATCTTTGCCCCCCTCTATCTCCACAATAAATTCATCGACGAGACCTTCTCACTCAACTATTACGGCTATCGGAACGAAACCGTTCAATACCGGGCGGTCGCCGCCTATGCGACGAAGGTCGAGCGGCATGTCGAGCTTGGTTTCAAGGATACGGGCGCCGGCGGCGGGCGGTACATCCTGGCGGCCGAAGGCAACTGGTTCAAGAACGCCTTTACCCGCTTTTTCGGCATCGGCAACCGCACGGTCGAGGAGAATGAGACGACCTATACGGCTCGCGAAACGAACATCCGGCTGAGCGCGGGCATCAACCTCGGGGAGAAGTTCTCGGTCCTGTGGACCGAACGCTTCCGGGACGTCCGAGTAGAGAACGGGATCATTCCCACTTTGCCCCAGACGAAGAGCCTGTTCCCCCAGATCGAAGGCGTGGCGGGGGCGCAGCTCTTCGCCCACCGGCTGTCGCTCCTGTACGATACCCGCGACAATTTGCTCACGCCCGTGAAAGGCGTGTACGTCTTGCACTACTGGGAGCTGGGGCACAATCTCATCCATAATGAGGCGGACCGGTGGGTGCGGTTCGCGCTGGACGCCCGGTACCTGATGCCGCATGCCTCGGGGCGCATGGTCTTCGTGAGCCGCCTGTTCATCGACAAGGTCTTCAGCCAGGGGGTGCCCTTCTACGAGCGGCCGATGCTGGGGGGAGAGACGACATTGCGCGGGTTCGGCCTCAATCGCTTCATCGACGACAACCTGTTCCTGATCAATCTGGAGGAGCGCGTGCGCGTGTTTTCGAAACGCGTGTTCGATAATCCCATCGAGGTGGAAGTCGCGCCGTTTCTGGATATGGGGCGCGTGAGCCGCGACTTCGCTGGCCGCCTTCAGCACACACAATTCAATCCAGGAGTCGGCCTGCGCGTGATTTCCCGCCCCAACGTCGTGGGGCGGTTGGACGTGGCCAACGGAAAAGACGGCGGCAACGTCTTCGTCGGCCTCGACTACCCGTTCTAATCCCCCCAACGTTCTTAAACAGTATAATTCATAGGCTTTAAATCACTCTGTATTCCACGGTTAAAATCTACATTTTGTGGTTTTTAATAAAATACTGCATATTTTATCCAATATTTAGCGTATTGACACTGCATAAATATACTCTACACTTTGTGAGTGCGATCAAGGAACCATAGCTGAAAATCCTCTAGGGCCAAGACTCCTAAAGGAGGGGGAAGTGGTGCAACTGGCTGAAGCAGCGCCCAACGCCCTGTCGCTCGATGACGTGTGCCGGCAAACCGGCCTCTCCCGCGGGACCCTGCACAATTACGTTCAGCGGGGCTTGATCCCCAAGCCCGACCTGTGCCGAGACCGGGACCCCGGCCACCGCTACAGGAAGATGGCCTATTTCCCTCCATCCGTGCTCGAGCGGATCGCGTCCATCCAGCGCCTGAAAGAAGAAGGGCACAGCCTCGACGTGATTGCGGATCGTCTCGCGCTCAAGGATCAGGGCGTGGTCCCGATGCCGGGGGTCCGTGTTCCGGCGAGGCGTGCGTCCAAGATGGACATCCCGGCGTCCATCACGCAAATCGGGTACCCCGCGTACATGCTGAACCGGAACTGGGACATTGAGTGGATCAACGAGAATGCCGAGCGGTTGATTTTCGGCCGGTCGATCACGAAGATTCCCAACATTGAAGACCGGCACTTCTTTAAGCTGCTTTTCACCACCGATACGCGGGACCTGGTGACCGACTTCGAGGCGTTCGTCAAAAGCCACCTGCCGCTGGTGCAGGGCGATCTCCCCGACCCGAAACGCAATCCCTTGCTGGCGCCGCTCGGCGCGGACAGCGTCACGTGGCTCTCGAGGATCTGGCCTGCCGACGGCGGCCCCAAAATGCCCCCCATTGATCGTCGGGAGGAAACGCTCCGCTTCAGACCGGCGCAGCCTGATCGGTACCATCGGGTCGCCGCCATCTTCCGCGAAGGCACGCTTGTCATCTGGGTGCCGGCGATTGTGAACATGGAGCCGATCCTGGATTTTCTGACCGGGAGGCAGCAGGTCATCACCGACCTCCTGATGCACCGGCTGCCGTCGCTGTGCGCGATGGCCGTGCTGGTCGCCGACCTGCAGAACTCGGTGAAGATCTCCGCGGATCTTCCCCCCGAAGAATATTTCAGCTTGATCACGGAGATCTGGACACGCATGGAGGATCCCTTCCGCCTGCATCGCGGCACCATGGGCAAGCACAGCGGGGACGGCGTGGTGCGCTTCTTTCTCGCCAAGCCCGGCAACGCGGCGGACCACGTGGTGAACGCCCTGCTCTGCGCATTTGCGATCAGGAAGTGCGTCGGCGATGTGAATGCCTTGTGGAAAGGGAAAAAGCATTGGATGAATGACCTGGTGCTGAACATCGGGTTGCACGAAGGCCGGGAGTGGTTCGGGTACATTCCCACGACGCCGGCGCCGGAGTTTACGGCTCTCGGCGACACGGTCAACATCGCGGCCCGGCTGTCCGGATTCGCGCGGGGCGGCTCGCTGTGGGTGTCCAAGCAATTCCTCAGCACGCTCCCCCCCGACGTGCACGACCACATCGTGTATGGGATCCGCAGACAGACAGCCGGGGGCGAGGTCTGGATTCCGAAGACCTATTCCCGCGTGGTGGATTTGCTTGACCAGGGCTCCGAACGAAACGCCAAAGCCGGCGACATCGCCAATCTCTCCGTCACCGAGATCCTGCAGGTCGACGAACCCGCGATTCGGCAGGTCCTCGCGGCCAAGTCCCCGCCCACGTCCCCCTTGCCGCCCTGGGGACCGCCCCGTTCCTGATTTGACATAGCCGGCGCTCCGGAGGTACCGTGCCTCCATCGTCAACCGTTGCGAGGCATTGATAGCGTGAGGCATTCCCGGCGTTTCGTGACAGACGGGCTCCTCGGTTTTCTGCTCCTAGCCCTGACCGGCATGGTCCCTTGGGCCGGCGAGGCGCGCGCGGCGGAGGAGTTCATCGAGGGCAACTACTGGGCCCTGATCATCGGCATCGACAAGTACTCCGCCCTGGCGGAGGACAAGCAGCTGCAATCGGCACGGAAGGACGCCGAGGCGGTGGCCGTCGTGCTGCGCAACCGCTACGGGTTCGCCCAGGAGCGGATGATCGAACTGTATGACGAGGCGGCCACCCGCAAGGCGGTGTTCAAGGCGTTCAGCAATCTCAGACGCGAGCTGACCGGCAAAGACAGCCTCTTTGTCTACTTCGCCGGCCATGGCGCCTACGAAGGCCGGATCGAAAAACATAACGAGATCGGTTTCTGGATGCTTGCCGATTCGGAAGAGCCGTCGATCGACCCGTCCTCTTCGATCCAGAACACCCAGATCCGGGACTTCTTTGTGGGCTATCCGGCCCGACACATCTTTCTGGTCTCCGACGCCTTTTTCAGCGCCAAACTGGTGGGCAAGACCAGCGCCCTCGTCCGCGGCAAGGACGCCGCCAGGATGCTGTACAAAGACAAGTCACGGTGGGTGCTCACATCGGGCAAAAGCTTCCCCGAGCCGGACCTCGCCGACAAGAGCAAAAAGGGCCATAGCGTGTTTGCCTGGCACCTCGTCAAGTTGCTGGAGGCGAACACGGCCCCCTACCTCCTCGGCGCGGACATTGTCGAACTCCTCGCCGTCCGGGTGTCCAACGAGAAGCAGGGCAAGCTGCCGAGGAGCGCGCCCATCATCGCGGCCGGCGATGAGGGCGGCCAGTTCGTCTTCCAGTTGCTGCCCGAGTTCCGGAAGGACGATGAAGCCGAGAAGGCCAGGTTGGAAGCGGAGAAAGGCGCTGAGAAAGCCAAGGCCGCGGCGCGCGACAAGGTCCGGCTGGATACGGAAAAGGCGAAGGTCGACGCCGCCCAGAAGGAGCTCGAAGAACTGGAACGGGAACTGAAGAAGGCGGAAGAGGCCTTGAAAAAAGGCAAGTAGGCTTCGCTCCCCGGCATGAGTACCCCCCCTCAAGCATCCTGGCGCGACGGCGTCACGCCCTATCAGTGGCGTGTCCTGCTCGTGGCCTGGCTCGGGTGGGTTTTCGATTCCATGGACGCGACGATTTACGCGATCGTCCTCCATCCCGCCTTGCACGACCTGCTCCACGCCGGACCGGGCGGCGCGTCCGTCGGCGACGCGGACATCGGCTGGTATGGCGGGATCATCTTCTCGATCTTTCTGGTCGGCTGGGCGGTCGGCGGGGTGCTGTTCGGCGTGGCGGCCGACTACTTCGGGCGGACCAAGACGCTGGTCGTCACGATCCTGATCTACGCCCTGTTCACGGGGCTGGCAGCGCTGTCGCAGGACTGGTGGCATCTGGCGATCTACCGGTTCCTGACGGCGCTCGGGGTCGGCGGCGAATGGGCCGCGGGCGCGGCCATCGTGGCGGAGGTCTGGCCCGAGGAGAAGCGCGCCAAGGCGGCCAGTATCCTGCAGTCGGCGTGGGCGGTCGGCTTCTTTCTTGCCGCCGCCTTCAATCTCATGTTGCGCGGACACAGCTGGAGGGTCCTGTTCCTCGTCGGCGTGGCGCCGGCCCTCGTGGCCCTGCTGGTCAGGCTGTGGGTGAAAGAGCCTGAGCGCTGGGTGAAAGCCCACGCGCAGGAGTTGCAGGCGGGGCCGGTGCGGGGCGTGAAAATCCTGGAGCTCTTCCGTGGCGACTTTCTCCGGCCCACCCTCGTGGGGTCCGGGCTGGCATTCGTGGCCGTGTTCGGGCTCTGGGGCGCCACCAATTGGACCGCAACGCTGGTCCGGCGGTTGCCCGATGTGACGGGGCTGGACGCCGCTACGGTCACCACCAACGTCAGCTATGCCATCATGTGGCTGAACGTCGGCGCGCTGGCGGGCTATCTCAGTTTTGGCCCGCTCGCCGACCGCTTTGGGCGCCGGCCCGTCTTCGCGCTGATGTGCGGGGGGAGCTTCGTGATGCTGCCGATCATCTTCCTGGTCCCCCGCCCGTACGATCATGTGCTGCTGTTGCTCCCCCTGCTGGGGTTTTTCAACAACGGCATCTTCAGCGGGTTTCCCATCTATCTCACGGAGCTGTATCCCACCCGCATCCGCGCGACGGGGGCGGGTTTTTGCTTCAACGCCGGTCGCGTGCTGGCGGCGGTGGGGCCATTTCTCACCGGCTTTCTGGAACAATCACTGGGGAGCCTGGGGCGGGCGGCGAGCGCGATCGCGCTCATCTATCTGGTGGGCCTCGCGATCCTGCCGTTCGCGCCGGAGACGCGCGGCAAACCCCTGCCCGAGTGAGACGGCGCCTAGCCTCTGATCGTGCGCTCGAACACCTTGGCGTCGATGAACAAGTCGAGCAGAGCTTTGTCCACTTTGCCCTCCTTGGCCTCGTAGCCGAGAATGTCGAGGGCCTTGGCGGCCGGCATGGCCTTCTTGTAGGGGCGGTCGGAGGCGGTCAGCGCATCGTAGATGTCGCTGATGGTCATCATGCGGGTCTGCACCGGGATCTCCGCCGCCGTGATCGAGCGCGGGTAGCCCCTGCCGTCCAGTTTCTCGTGGTGGCCGTAGGCGATCTCCGGAATCCGCCGCAGCTTGCTGGTCCACGGGATGGTCGCCAGGAAGCGGTAGGTGTGCGTGACGTGGCTCTCGATCTCCAGGCGGTCCTCGTTGGTGAGACTGCCCTTGGGGATGGACAGGCTGACCAGCTCGGACGTGGTGAGAAAGGGCTTCGCGCCGTCGTACGAATTGAATTTCTTCGCGGCGATCTCGTTGAGCCGCTCGAACCCGCCCTTCTCCAGCACCGTCGGGATGTTGCAGTTGAGCAGGAACTGTAGGATTTCTTCGGTCTCCTCCAGTTGAAGGGCCAGGTCCGCATCGACCTTGGCGAGCAGTTCGGGGGTCTCCTTGGGGTTTGAGTATTGGTACACGGAGGCCTTGCGTTCGAACGCCTCCTTCTCCAGCGTCCGCTTGATGAAATCGAAGCGCGCCTTGAGGACCGCGATCTCGCCGGGATAGAGCTTCTCCGCCTTGACCAGCACGTTCTCCCGCACGCCGACCTTGCCGAAGTCGTGCAGCAGGGAGGCGTAGCGGATCTCCTTCATCTGGTCGTAGTCGAAGGTGACCGCGGCGAAGGGGCCGGTTTCGATCCCGGCAATGACCTCGGCGAGGCCGCAGGTGAGGGTTGCGACCCGTCCCGAGTGGCCGGAGGTCGTCGGGTCGCGCGACTCGATGGCCACGACGCTGGCCGCGATGAAGCCTTCGAAGAGCTTGTTGATCTCGTCGTAGAGGATCGCGTTTTCGATGGCGGAGGCGGCCTGCCCGCCCAGCGCCAGCAGCATCTCTTCGTCTTCGGCGTCGAAGGGAGGGCCGGGCGAGCCCTTCTCGAGCTCGGCCTCATGCCCGACGGCGTTTTTATTCAGGACCTGGAGCACCCCGACCACGTCCTCCTTGGTCGAGATCATCGGGACGGTGAGCATGTTCCGGGTGTGGAAGCCGGTCGCCTTGTCGACGGCCGGATTGAAGCGGGGGTCCGCGTAGGCGTCGGGGATGTTCAGGGGCTTTTTCGTCTGGGCGACGTGGCCCGCGATCCCCTTGTCGGCGGGGAACCGGATCTCGCGCGCGCCCTGGGCCACCTTGCTCCACAGCTCGTTCTTGTCCCTGTCCAGCAGGAAGATGCTGCCGCGCGTGGCGTCGACCACCGAGCGGGCGTGCTCCACGATTTCCTCGAGCAGGACCCCAAGGTCCCGTTCCGTGGACATGGCCTTGGCCACGTTCAGGATCGTCTCGAGCTTCTGGATGCGCCGTTCTTTCGGGTCCATGTACGGCACGTATGCGTCCCTCGTGTGCGGTCATTAGAGTACACCTTCCGCGCGAGACGTTCAACGAAGTGCGCTATAATACCCCCCGTGCGGATTTGCCCCAAGTGCCGCCTCATCGCCTCGGACGATCCGGTGTGCCCGGAGTGCGGGTGGAGCATCGCCGCGGGCGACGCCGCGGTGGCGCCGCTCGCCGCGCGCTACGCCGAATACCTTCAATACATGTCCGTTTTCACCGCGCTGATGTTCGGGGCCTCGCTGGTCGGGGCCTTCGCGACGACGCGGGGCAACCACGTCATGCCCGCCGTCTCGATCGCGCTGCTCGTCACCGGGCTCATCGCCGACGTCTTCCTGCTCCTGCTCATCAACCGGACGGCGTCCCTGTTCGCCGAGGCCAGCCGCTGGACCGTGGGCGCCGCGCTCACGTTTCCCTTCGGCACGCTGGTGTTCGCCTGGCTGCTCGCCCGGCGGGTCCGGCTGGGAGGGGCGATTTTGCGAGGTGATCAGAATGGACGAGAGTAAGCAGGGCGCTCCCAGCGGCGCGAGGCGCAGCTTCTTTGCGTGGCTGATCATGGCGTCGGCGGGCCTGATCGGGATCAGCCTGGCGGTGCCGCTGGGTGGGTACGTGGTCTCGCCGGCCCTCAAGCGGCGCGAGAAGAGCTGGGTGGACGCGGGCCCGGTGGACGGCCTGCCGGTCGGCGAGCCGGCCCAGCGGGACGTGGTCATGACGCTCGCCGACGGGTACCGGGAGATCGCGGCCGTGAAGGGAATCTGGGCGCTGCGCCGGGCGACGAACGAGGTTACGGTGTACTCGCCCATCTGCACCCACCTCGGCTGCGGCTTCCGGTGGGACGGCGGCGAAAAGAAATTCAAATGCCCGTGCCACGGGAGCATGTTCGACCCCGAGGGGAAGGTCGTCGGCGGGCCGGCCCCCCGGCCGCTGGACCGCCTGCCCGTCCGGATTGAGAACGGACGCCTGATGGTCCAGTACCGGGAATTCAAGTCGGGCACCAAGGACCAGGTGGAGATCTGATGGCCTCGCGGATTTACGAGTGGCTGGACAGCCGGCTCAAACTGAAGCCCGTCAAGGAGACGCTGCTCGACGAGCCGATCCCCGGGGGTGCGTCCTGGATCTACGTCTTCGGCTCGGCCACGCTCTTTCTCTTCTTCCTGCAGGCGATCACGGGCATGTTCCTCGCCGTGTACTACGCGCCCACGCCGGACCACGCCTATGACAGCGTCCGCTACATCGAGACGCAGGTGCTCTTCGGGGCCTTCGTGCGGGGCCTGCATCACTGGGGCGCCTCCGCCATGGTGGTCGCCATCGGGCTGCACATGCTCCAGGTCTTCCTCTACGGCGCCTACAAGCCGCCCCGCGAGGCGATGTGGATGGTGGGCGTCCTGCTGCTCCTGCTCACGATGGGGTTCGCCTTCACCGGCTACCTGCTGCCCTGGGACCAGAACGCCTACTGGGCCACCCAGGTGGGGATCAACATGGTCGGCAGCGTGCCGTTCGTGGGCACGTTCCTTGTGAAGGTCATGCGCGGCGGCGACATGCTGGGCGCGCTCACGCTGTCCCGGTTCTTCGCCGTCCACGTCCTGTTCCTGCCCGCGGCCATCGTCGTCCTGGTCGCGCTCCACATGTTCATTCTGCGGCGGGTGGGCCCGGCGGGGCCCTGGGCCGGGGCGTTTGAGCGTCGCGGCAAACGGGGCGACCCATCGATGCGGCAGGCGACGCCGGCCGGCCACGTCCAGGCGGCCCCGGCGGAGGGGCGCCCGTCCGTCGAACGGCGCGCCCACAGAAGCGAGCCGTTCTACCCCCGGCAGGTCTTCATGGACGCGGTGGTCATGCTGGGCGTCTTCGCGGTCGTCGCGATGCTCGCCCTGACCCTCTCCTTTCCCCTGACGGACAAGGCCAACCCGTCGGACCACAGCTTCATTCCGGTGCCGGAGTGGTACTTCCTGTTCTACTACCAGTTTCTCAAGTACATGGAAGGACCCATCCTGGGGCCGATCGCCACGTGGGTGCTCCCCGGCGCCTTCATCGCGCTGTTGCTGGCGCTGCCTTTTCTGGACCGCGCAACGGACCGGGCGCCGTCGTCCCGCCGCATGGTGCTCGGCATCGGGGCGCTGTTTCTCGTCGGCGTCTTCGGGCTGGTCGGGCTGTCGCTCCACGACCTGGAGGCGATGAAGCGGAGCGACCCGGCCGTCGTCTCGGGCAAAGCGGTGTTCGAGAAATTTCAGTGCAGCACCTGTCATCGGATCCACGGCGCGGGCGGCGCGGTCGGGCCGGACCTCTCCTACGTCGGCGACCAGCGGGACCGCGCGTGGCTGATCAAGCACTTCCGCGACCCACAGTCCACCTCGCCGGGCTCGATCATGCCGAAATTCCCGCTGGACGAGCAGCAACTCAGCGACCTCACTGCCTACATGCTCAGCCTCAAGAAGGGGGCGTAACCTACCCCTACGGGCGCTTGCGCCGACTTTTTTGATCGGCTAAGCTGATTAGTGTTTCATGTGGCGTGCCCTGGGCATTAACTTTTTATCGAGGGGGGATGCGGTCGTGAAGGAACGAATGTTGACGGTGGTGGCGGCGGTGCTGGTGCTGGCGCTCGCGGGCTGCGGCGGGCCCGGCGAGACGCTCAAGTTTTCGGCTTCGGCGGAGGCAGTCCAGGCGCCGGAGAAGGCGCCGCAGGCGCTGCGGGTGGCGGTGGTTCCCTTCGAGGACCTGCGGTCCGACAAGGGTGCGATCGGGCGCCACCAGCATTACGTGGAGACGAGGGTGGACAAGCTGGTCCCCGAGCCGGGATCGGCGGCGGAGCAGGTTACGGCGTTTGCGGCGGCCTACCTGACGCGCGCGGGCTTCCAGGTGACCCGCGTGCAGTCGGCCGCAGCCGCGGGCGCGGCCGACGTCGTGCTCACGGGCCAGATCGAGGCGTACTGGAACGAGGCCGTGGGCCGGTTCTTCCGCTCCGAACTGCTCTCCAAGAACCGGCTGGCGATCCGGGCGTCCAACACGAGCGACGGCAGCGCGGTCCGCGCAACGGTGGCAGGCGACGCGACCAGGCAGGTGTTCTGTTTCTGCCTCACCGACCTGGAGAAGCTGAACAATGAGGCCCTGGCGGAGAGCCTGAGCCGGTTCCTCGGGGACGTGACCGTGTCGGGTCGAGGGCTCAAACCGAAGCGGTAAGGGTTGTAGCGGGGCCGCGCCATGGCGAAGCCACCCGTTCAGGACGACCAGTTTCGACGGCAGTTCGAGGCCCTGCTGGCGCTGCCTGACGCGGACCCGCAGGCCGCGCTGCTCAAGGATCTGCTGGGGTCGGCCCTCCGGCTGAACGAGTCGCGGCTGGACATGCTCGATTTCAAGATCCTGCACCGCAGCCTGCGGGAGATGCGCTACGCGTTCCGGGCCTTCCAGCCCTACAGGGACCGGCGGAAAGTCGCCATTTTCGGGTCCGCGCGGATGCCCGCGGACAACCCCGTGTATGATCTGGCGCGCCGGTTCGCCCGGCTCGTCGCGGAGCGCGGCTACATGGTCATCACGGGTGCCGGCGAGGGGATCATGCGGGCGGCGAACGAGGGAGCCGGGCGGGCGAACAGCTTCGGCGTGAACATCCTGCTGCCCTTCGAGCAGGAGCCCAACGCGGCGATCGCAGACGATCCCAAGCTCATCCACTTCAAGTACTTCTTCACGCGCAAGCTGTTTTTCGCCAGGGAGTCGCACGCCAGCGTGGCGTTTCCCGGAGGTTTCGGGACGCACGACGAAGTCTTCGAAATTCTGACCCTGCTGCAGACAGGCAAGAACAATCCCCATCCCGTCGTTCTTGTGGACCTGCCGGGCGGCGGCTATTGGAAACGGTGGGAGCGTTTCGTGCGGGAAGACATGCTGGCCCTGAACCTGATCTCACCGGAGGACTTGGGGCTTTTCCGGATCGTGGATTCGGCCGAGGCCGCCGTGGCGGAGATCGACGGGTTTTACCGCAACTATCATTCCAGCCGGTTTGTGAAGGCCCGGCTCGTGCTCCGCCTGCGGCATCCGCTGACGCCCGTGCAGGTGGACGACCTCAACCTCAGGTTCGCGCACCTCTGCCCGGACGGCAAAATCGAGCAACGCCCGGCTCTGCCGGAAGAAGCGGACGAGCCCGAGCTCCTCGCGCTTCCCCGGCTGGTCGTGCCGTACCACCGGCGCAGCGCCGGCGGTCTTCGGCAGCTCATTGATGTGGTGAATGCCCTGGCGGTCTAGCGAAACCGGGCCGGCCCCGGCCCGGTCCTCGTTAGTGCCGCAGGGTCATGGAGAGGGTGCTGCTGCGCGCTCCGAAAAACTTCCGGGAGAACTCCTCCACCACGACCGGGTCGTAGCCCTTGCAGCTGAAAATGTCGAGGTAGGCCCGGTTGGTGTCATTGGCGAAGTGTCCGCTGATCAGGGACGTCTCGATGAGTTGGATCATCGAATAGCCCGCCACCCGCCCATCTCCGAAATGGACGACCTGGCAGTCACCGTACCGTTTCATCCCGATCAGGTTGCAGAGCGCGATGACGTAGGCCTCGATATGGTCGCGGTCCCGGATGGTCTCGGGCCTACAGTCCTGAAGATCAACTGAAGTGGAGAGGCCCCAAGCTTTCCCGTCCCCGATCAACTCGTCCGTCGAGCCTGCGGGAGCGGAAATTGGGGCCGTCGTTGGCAAGATCGCACCTTCGGCGTTGGCTAGTGGACTCATCGATACGGATCACCTCCTGGTTGATGTGCGGTGGTTGACGTCGAACCCTTCACTGAAATCGAACTATAACACAGATTTTTTTCCTCGCAACTTTATTTTTCGAAAAAAATCGGTCAGCGATCTCTCGCCGGCACGTAGTCCCGGATCCGCCCCCGCGCTTCCTCGACCGTCATCTTGCCCAACTCCACCTGCCGCCGCACCCACAGTTCGTGCTGCTCGCGCAGATGGTGCTCCTGGCGGCGCTGGAACGCGCCGCCGCCCAGCGTCCAGATCGACGTGTAGAGCGTGTCCTTCTGCGCCGAGAGCAGGCCCGCCTGGCCCAGCACCGCCTCCTCGTCGAAGACCGGCGAGTCCCATGTCCAGGTCGCATCGTATTGCGGAGCGGTGGCGCAGGCGGCGAGGACGAGGCAGCCCAGAATCAGCGCGGAGGCTCTCATGGCGGGAGCATAGCGGGGCGGGGCCCGTGAATCAAGAAATGTCGGGCGAGAACCCTCGTCGCAGCTGGTTCTCCGTGACCACGCACGCCGTGACGAATTGCAGCAGGTAGTCGGGCCCGCCCGCCTTGGCGCCGATGCCCGAGAGCCGGCCGCCGCCGAACGGCTGCCGGCCCACGAACGCGCCGGTGATCCCCCGGTTGATGTACAGGTTGCCGACCGGGAACCCCTCGCGGGCCCGGGCGATGTGGCGGGGACTGCGGGAGTACAGGCCGCCGGTCAGCGCGTAGTCCGACGCGTCGGCCATGGTCAGCGCCTCGTCGAAGTCCCGGGCCCGGAGCACCGCCAACACCGGCCCAAAGATCTCTTCGCGCGCCAGGCGATGCTCCGGGCGGATGCCGGTGACGATCGCTGGCCCGACGAAGTTCGGCCCCGGCCGCTTGTCGAGGTCCGGCAGCAGGACGGGCGTCCCTTCCTGGCCGGCGAGGGCGAGGTACGCGAGCACGTTCTGCACCGCCCGTTCGTCGATCAGCGGCCCGAGCCCCGCGCCCGGCTCCTCGGGCGGGCCCATCCGCACGCTCCGGGCGGCTTCCACGAGCCGCTCGACGAACACGTCATGGATCGCGTCCAGGACGATCACGCGCGAGCAGGCGGAGCACTTCTGGCCCTGATACCCGAGGAACGAGGCCGTCACGCCGGCGACCGCCTCGTCGAGGTCGGCCGTGTCGTCCACGATGATCGCGTTCTTGCCGCCCATCTCCGCGACGACCTTCTTCACTTCCCGCTGCCCCGGCCTGACCTGCGCGGCCTCGGCGATGATTTGCAGGCCGACGGCCTTTGAGCCGGTGAAGGCGATGAGGGGCACGTCGGGATGGGCGACGAGGCGGCGCCCGACGTCCGGCAGGCCGGGCAGGAATTGCAGGACGCCGTCGGGGAGCCCGGCCTCGCGGAAGGCGTCCACCAGCGCATGGCCGGTGGCCGGCGCGCGCTCCGAGGGCTTGAACACCACGGCGTTCCCCGTGACCAGCGCCGCCGCCGTCATGCCCGTCGGGATGGCGAGCGGAAAGTTCCAGGGCGAGAGGACCGCCGCGACGCCGCGGGGCCGGTAGACCAGGTGATTCAGCTCGCCCGGCTCATGCCCCAGGCGCAGCGGGTGCATGAGCCGGCGCATGTGCCGGCCGTAGTATTCCAGGAAGTCGATGGCTTCGGCCACGTCGGCGTCGGCCTCGCGCCAGCCCTTGCCCGCTTCGAATATTTCCAGCGCCGCCAGCTCGAACCGTCGCCGCCGCAGCACGCCCGCGCAGGTGGAGAGCACGGCCATACGGTCCCGCGGCGGCATGGCGGCCCACGTCCTGCCTGCGGCCCCGGCGCGGGCGACCGCCTGGTCCACGTCCTCGGGCGCGGCGGCGGTCACGAGGCCAATCACCTCGCCGGGGCGCGCGGGGTTGCGGGAGGTGAGCGTCGAACGCACGCCGCCGGGAGCAGCGGGGAAGGCCAGCTCGATCGTGCGTGGCCCCTTGCCGAGGCGTTCCTTGAAGGCCGCGATCGCGGCGGCCATCGTCCGGCGGGACTCCGCGCGCGAGAAGTCCGTGTGCGGTTCGTTGGCAAAATGAAGACCCCGGTCCTTGCGCGGCGGCGAAGGCGTGGGGGTAGGCGGCCGGAGCAATTCATCGAGGTTCTGGTCGCCCAGAAACTGTCTGCGCAGGATCGATTCGTTGGCGGTGTTTTCCAGCAGACGTCTGACCAGATAGGCCATGCCCGGAAGCAGATCGCCGACCGGCGCGTACACCCGCAGGCGACAGCCCGCGTCCGCGACGGCCGCCTGCAGGGGCTCCGCCATGCCGTACAGCATCTGGAGCTCCACGGCCTGTGCGGGCAGGTTCCGCCGCTCGGCTTCGGCAAGGGCCATCGCGACGTGGCGCAGGTTGTGCGTGCCGAAGGCGGGGCGGATCACCGCGGCATGCTCCAGCAGCAGCGGGATAAGCCGTTCGTAACAGGCGTCGGTGTCGGCCTTGTGGGAGAAGACCGGCACGGGCCAGCCCTGCTGCCGGTGGAGGATGGTTTCGTAGTCCCAATAGGCGCCCTTGACCAGGCGGATCCCCACGGGCCGGCCGCGCGTCCTGGCCCAGGCGATCAGCTCGCGCACGTCGCGTTCGGTGTCCTTGAGGTAGGCCTGGAGTGCCAGGCTCGCATGGGCGTAATCGCGGAACTCGTCTTCCATAAGCAGGCGGCGGACGCACCCGAGCGTCAGATCCTTCCAGGCGTACTGTTCCATGTCGAACGTGACGGCGACCCCCCTCTGCAGGGCGGTCCGCATCAGGGGGCGCAGCCGCTTCGCCACGGCCTCGTAGCGGCCGTCCGGATCGATCGGGTCGAACTGCGAGTCCAGTGCCGAGAGCTTGATGGAGACCTGCGCGCGGGGGAGCGCGCCCAGGTGATCGGCTTCCAGCATAGGCGTGGGGCGCCACTCGCGGGCCGCGTCCGCCATCGCCGTGATGGCTTCGGCATAACGGGCCGCGTAGGTGTCGCATTCCGGTTCACAGACCGGCGCTTCGCCCAGGAGATCCACGGAATGGGCGAGGCCGCGCGTCCAGAGCGCGGCCATGACCGGCAGCGCCGCCTTCATCTCCGCGCCCACGATGAACTGGTTCGCCATTTGGATCGCCTGGGCGTAGATCGTGTCGGCCGTCACGCCGGCGCCGAACCCGGCCGACGAGAGCGCCCGCATGCCCCAGCGCACGAGCGCGCGCCCGCCGGCGTCCCGCGGGCCGGCCTCCTGGCGGAAATACTCGTCCGCGAGCCGTGTGACCTGCGCCGGCGTCTTTAAGGTGGGCAGCACGTCGATGAAACGGAAGAGTTGGACCTTGAAGGCGTCGTCGCGGATGGCCCACTCGAGCAGCCGGCCGGTCCACCACTTGCGGTCGAACAGGCGCGGGTGGGTCGCCGCGGCGCCCGCGTACAGCCGTTCGGCATGCCGCCGGATGTCGGCGTCTGTGGCCAGCCGGTCCGCCATGGAATCCTCCGCGTGCAGGGGCCCCGCCTGCAGCGACCCTTTCTCAATTATACATCGGCGGGTCCGGCCTTGAATTGGGTCACAAGGGTAGGCTAGATTACGGCCATGGCTGAAATTCCCGTCATCACCATCACGGGCTCCCAGAAAAAGGAGCCGAAGCTGTTCTTCACGCGGGTCTTCTGCCTGCGGAAAGAGCCGCCCCCCCTCGGGCTGCTCATCGAGTTCCTCAAGGCGCGGGGCGCCACGCCGCTCCTTCCCACGGAGATCAACGAGACGCTGCTGAACAGTTGGAACTGGGTAGGCGTGGAGGTGGGCTACGACAAGGACCGGACGCCGATCGTGCTGACTTGCCTCCGGAAAGGCGGCGCCCAGGACGACGTCTTCCAGCAGGACATCGCGGGCCTCCTCAACTTCGTGGAAGCGCATCGCGAGCTCGACAACTGGCGCGTGGCGGACCAGCTGCACGCCTGCCGGTTCTTCATCGCCACGATCCTGGACAAGAACGACATCACGGACGAGGGCTATGATTTCAACGGGTGGGTGCTCCAGTTCTTCCAGGAGAACTGCGACGGGATGGTCCAGATCGACGGGCAGGGCTTCTATAATGGAGAGGGCGAATTGATCTTTGAAATGCCGCCGCTCGACGACGATCCCGAAACCGCGGCGCCCACGCCCAGCCCGCAGCCGAGCTGACTCCGCCAGCCTAGACAGCGCGCGACGCGGTGTGCTAAGGTCCCTTTCGCCCTGGCTTGGCGGACGCGCCTGTAGCTCAGTGGATAGAGCATCAGCCTCCGGAGCTGAGGGCCACAGGTTCAAATCCTGTCAGGCGCACCAACCGCCACTCCGGTCAAGCATCCTTCCTGGTGGGCCGTTAGCTCAGTTGGTAGAGCAGCTGACTCTTAATCAGCGGGCCGCAGGTTCGATCCCTGCACGGCCCACCACTCCGAGCTTGCTGGACCGAACGCTTCGATCAAAAGCGTTCGGATATGCAATACCGCTTAGGGCCGATGGAAAGCTTCGCCACTCTCACCCTCGAGATCCTCGTCGTCTGCTTTTTGCTCGTCGCATTTTCGGAGGTCATCAACGGCTTCCATGACACCGCCACCGCGGTGGCCACGGTGATTTACACGAAATCCATGCCGGCCCTGCCGGCGGTGTTCCTCGCGGGGGTGGGAAACTTTCTCGGCGTGTTGCTGGGCGGCAGCGCGATCGCGTTCGCGCTGGTGAACCTCCTGCCGGTCGGCGTCGTCGCCGGCATTGACACGACCGCCGAGGTGGCGCTACTGCTCGCGCTACTGCTCGCCACCGTCATCTGGAATTTCGGCACGTGGTTCCTGGGCCTGCCGGTGTCCACGTCCCACACGCTGATCGGCTCCATCATCGGGGTCGGGATCGCGCATACGGTTCTGACGGGCGCCGACTTTGCGAACGACGTCAACTGGGGGAAGGCGGCGGAGGTCATCGCGGCCCTGCTGCTCTCGCCGCTTTTGGGCGGCGGCCTCTCGATGCTGCTGTTCACGGCGGCCCGCCGCTTCCTGCCGGATTCGTCCGCCCCGCCGGCGGCCGCCGGCGCCGTGCCGCCGCCCTCCTGGATGCGCGCCCTGCTCATCGCCTCCTGCGCCGGGGTGAGCTTTGTCCACGGCTCCAACGACGGGCAGAAGAGCATCGGGCTGCTCATGTTGGTGCTCATCGGGATGTTCCCCGCGATCTTTGCCTTCAGCCCTACGCTTGGCCACGACGCGGTGCAACGCGCCGCGCTCGCGGCGCAGCGTCTGCCCGCCGCGCTGGAGCGCGTGCCGCATGACGATCAAGGCGGGAGGGGTCTCTCCGAACCGACGCGGGCCGCCGCCCGGCAGGCGGCAGTTGAGCTTTCGTCCGTCCGGACGCTCGCCGAGGTTCCCGCCGCCAAGCGCCTCGCGTTGCGGGCCGACATCCTGGAATTGAAGCGCGAGGCGGGCCGGCTGGCCCAAACCGATGCGCTGTCGACGGCGCAGCGGGCGGAGATTCAGGCCGACCGGCAGGCGCTCGGCGCGCTCGTGGACCATGCGGCGACGTGGGTCATGTTCTTTTCGGCGGTCTGCCTGGGTCTCGGCACCGTCATCGGCTGGCAGCGGATCGTCAAAACGATCGGCGAGCGAATCGGCAGCACCCCGCTCAATCCGACGCAGGGAGCGTCGGCGCAGCTCGTGGCCGTGGGGACCATCGGCCTCAGCGATTTTGCCGGCGTTCCCGTCAGCACCACGCACGTGCTGTCATCGGGGGTCGCCGGCGCGATGGTGGCCGCCGGCGGCAGCCTGCAGCGGGATATGGTTCGGAACATCCTTGTCGCGTGGGTGACCACGCTGCCGGCGACCATACTGCTCGCCATGACCCTGGGCTTCCTCTTCCACCATCTCTTCGGCGGGTAGCCTGCCTTCGTCCGCCCCACACGGGTTTCCTCTAAAGCTTGACTCGTACGCCGCTTTCTTATAGCTTCTTCTGGTCTGCGTACAACCGGCCCCTACTGCGGCCCTGCATCCTAGGAGGTACAGGCATGGTACCACCCGACGGAGAATCCGTTCAGCCCGTCCCCGTTCCCGAAGCTCCCCCCGCGAGTCCGGCGTCCAAGCCGCGCACCATCGGCACCGCCTCCACGTTCTCGATGCAGCAGGTGCTGCTGACGATCGCCCTGAGCTACCTGCTGCTCTTCACCCGCAGCAGCGCGTTCGCCGTGGAGATCCTGGAGTTCGTCGTGGCGGGACTGCTGTCGATCGTGCTCGTCGTGATGGTGATTCCGCATCATCTGTGGAGGACGCGTCTGGTCGTGTGGGCCGTCGTCCTGGGCGACACGGCCCTCTGCGCCAACGTGTTCTACCTGGCGGGGCTGGAAGACCCGGGCCTGTACATCGCCCTCTTCCTGCTCATCCCGATCTCTCTGTACGCGCCGTCCGTGAATGCGCAATTCGCGCTCTCGCTCGGCCTCTGCCTGGGCTACGGGATCGTCTGGTACGTGCTGGGCGGCCGCACCGAGCCGTTATCGGAGGGCGACCTGCTCCGTTTCCCTGTCCTGCTCGTCATCGCCAATTTCTACTGGCAGATTCTTGGGATGAGGGCCGGGGGCGGCAGCGCCTGACGACGGACGTCGGTTCTCCGAGGACGTTCCCTGTTCCCGGCATTTCCATGCCGATAGTCATGTTCCCGCGCGCGCCGGAGGACGCCGGCGTTGCCTTGACAAGCCCTGCCTGATGGGATAGGTTGTCCTTCTCTTGAAGGGCGGCGTTAGAACTACCGATACATGAGCGATACCGACCCCAGCACTCCAACCGTTTCCGTCGAGCCGGGCCCGCCCCCTTACGTGGACGGCCCGCCGCCCGGTGCGGCTCCCCCCGGTTCGCAGGCGCCGGTCAGCACGATGGACGGCCTCAAGGCCTATTTTCTCCGGTACTTCGAGCAGACGTTCGTCCTCCTCACGCTGCTCGTCACCGCCCTTATCAATTACCACCCCCTGATCACCGACAAGCTCGCGTTCCTGAACTTCTACTTCCTGCCCATCATTTTAAGCGGCTACTACCTGGGCCGCCGCAAAGCGGTGATGGGGGCGTTTTTCGCCGTGCTGATGGTCACGGCATACGTGTATTACGAACCGGCGGCGTTCATGACGGAGGCGACCGAGGGCGCGCTGTACGGCCACATCGTCGCCTGGGGCAGCTTTCTCGTCCTGGCCGGGGCGGTCGTCGGAGGCCTGCACGAGAAGCTGGCGCTCGAAGTGGAGAACACGCGCCGGCTGAACCAGCAATTGCAGGGGGAACACGAGGAGCTCAACCGCGCCAACACCGCGCTCAAGGCCAACGCCGACAACCTGGAGTACCTGAACCGGGAACTCCAGCACCATCAGGAAGAGCTCAACCGCGCCAACACGGCGCTGAAGGACTACAGCGACAACCTGGAGAACAAGGTCAAGGAGCGCACCGAAGAGCTCAAGCAGGCCGCCGCGTCCCTGAAGGACTATGCGGACAACCTCGAGCTCAAGGTGACGGAGCGGACCGATGAGCTGGAAAAATCCAAGCAGTCGATCGAATCCCTGAAGTCCAAGGTGGAGGAGGCGCTGTACTCCACCATGGATTCCTCCGTGGTCAAACTGATGATCGAGGGGCGGCTGCGGAACGAAAAGCGCAACGTGAGCATCCTGTTCTCCGATCTGGTCGGCTTCACCACCCATTCCGAGCAGAACCCGCCGGAGATCGTGATCCGCGATCTGAACCGCTACATCGGCGACATGGAACCCATCATGATGTCCTATCGCGGCCACATCGACCGGTACATGGGCGACGGCATCATGTGCGAGTTCGGGGCGCCGCTGGACTATGAGACCTACCGCATCCTGAGCGTGCTGGCGGCGCTCAAGATGCAGGAGAAGATGGCGAAACAGCAGTACCCGTGGGAGATGCGCATCGGCGTCTGCTCCGGTTCGACCATTACGGGCCTCGTCGGGAACAAGCGCCAGTCCTATACCGCCATCGGGGACGTGGTCAACATCGCCGCCCGGCTGCAGAAGGCCTGCGCCCCGGGCAAAGTGCTGATCGACCGGTACACCTACGAAACCGCCAGCCTGTTCATCGACGCCCGCAAAAAGCGCGACCTGCCGGCGAAAGAAATTATGGAAACCGAGAAGGAGCGGCAGTTGGAAGAGCTGCACGAGAAAGTGGCGGCCGAACCCACCGCCGCCCACCATCATTTCCACATCGGACAGATTCATCTGGAGCTCAACGAGCCGGTGGAAGCGTTGCAGTATTTTGAGAAGGCCCTGCAGCTCGAGCCCGGCGACACGAAGGTCAAGCTGGCCTACGCCGAAGCGGGCCTCAAGATCCGGGAGAGCGAGAAGATCAACATCCGGGGGCGGCGGCAGCGCATTGAAGCGTACGAGGTGATCGGCATCAAGGACCCCTTCGAGGACACCAAGAAGGTCTCCCAGAAGTTCGCCCAGGAATACCGGTACGTGCAGAACATCATCCAGATCCCCGGCGACGTGACGCTCCCCGTGGAGGCCCTGGACGGCAGCATCGGCCACTCCAAGATGGTGGCGGTCTTCGCCTACGCCCTGGCCGGCTATTTCGGCCTCCCGGATAAGGACAAGCTCGATATCCTCCACGCCGGGTTCCTGGCGGATATCGGCAAGGAGATCGTGCCCCATCACCTTCTGAACCGGATGGGGAGCCTCAGTTCCTGGGAACTGGACATGGTGAGGATGCATCCGGTGGAGGGCGCCAGGACGCTGCGGAAGCTGGGGTACGACAACGAGACCATGATCAAGATCGTCCACCACAGCCATGAGAACTTCAACGGCACCGGCTATCCCGGCGGCCTCAAGGGCGAAGACATTCCGCTCGGGGCGCGGATCGTGGCCGTGGCCGACGCCTACGACGCGCTGATCTCGTGGCGGCCCTACCGGGACCCGTGGGAGCGGCACGTCGCGCTGGACGAAATCGGCAGGGGAGTCGGCAAGGGGCTCTATGATCCGAAAGTCGTGGACGCGCTGATCAAGATCATGAGTTGACGGCTCCTGTGCGCTCCGCGACTTTCTTGCCAGCCCCCCGAGCCCATTCCAGCGCAGTCTTTCTCTTCTTGGCGTTGGTGCTGTGTCAAGCCTGCCTGGGTCCGGAGCGGAGCGCCCGTCCCATCCAGGAGGAGCAGGAACGCTTCGTCCGCCTGGAAGGGCGCACGGAGGGCGCGGGGCGGTTTGCCCATCCCGTCGCGCTGAGCCCCGCCGACTGGATGCGCATCCTGGCCGGCATCCGCATCCAGCCCCGCAAGGACAGCATCCTGTTTACCCGGGCCTTGGAACCGCCGACCGAGGCGTTCGCGCCGGACGAGATCGCGTACCTTGGCCGGGCGCTGAGCGAGACCTTTGCCAGAGCCAAACCGGATGAGTGGGTGGTGTTCGGCATGAGCAGGGTGCTCCCGTCCGGACTGAACGAGGTCACCACCGGCGGGTGGTTCGCGGAGGAGACGCGCCTCCATCTGCTGCTGGCGAACTACCGGCACGGCACGACGAAGACCGCGGTCCGCGAGCGGTTGTGGAACGAGCCGTTGCGTGCGGTCGCCGCGCCCTTTTACGAGGTGGTGCAGGACGAGCGCCAGACTGTGGTCAAAGGGACGGGGCTGCTGTCCATGCTGTCGTCCGGCGCGGGCCCTGAAATCGTGATCGAGTATCGGGCGCTCCTGGGCGCGCCGCCGCCAGCCGCCCGGCCGGCAGCCGTCGAGAAGGCGATGCCCGGAGAGAAGGTCGCGCCCGCGCCGGATGCGGGCAGGCTCCCGGGCGGGGCCGTCGAGGAGCGCTTGCGCATGCTCAAGCGGCTGCGGGAACAGAACCTGATTACGGATGAAGAGTATCGCGAAAAGAAGAAAGAGATTTTGGGGAGTTTCTGATGAGTGATCCCGTCTCAATGTCCGCCCCGGCGATGGACGCCGAGCCGTCCCCCGCGCCGCTCCGCCTGGCCGCGCCCGCGAATCCCAACCGCGCCCAGTTCGTGATGCTGCAGACCCTCGTGACCGTCGTGCTTTCCTACCAGGTCCTGTTCAGCGGGGACCCGCTCCTGACGATGGAGAGCAAGCAGACCCTCACCCTCGGCCTGCTGCTGGCGCTCGGCAGCGTGATGCTGATGCCGGCGCGGGTGATGGGCGCGAGGTGGTTCGTCGGCGCCCTGGTCTCGGTGGACACGGCCATGACCACCGCCATCATCTACTGGTCCAGCGACGCGTTCACCGACCTCTACCTGATCTATTTCCTGATCATCCTGATCGCCGCCGTCACGCCCTCGTTGAACCACCACATCGTGCTCTCGGTCCTGCTCTGCATGGCCTACGGGGCGATCCAGTATCTGGTTGAATGGCAGGCCGGCGTGTTTACGGAGAGCCGCCTGCTCCGGATCCCCGTCCTCCTGATCATGGCGATCTTCTACGGGGTGGCCGTCGACACCGTGCGCAAGGAGCGCCGGAAGAAGGCCGGCCTGCTGGAGACCATCACGACGCTCGAGCAGGCGCAGGCGGTGTTGCGGGAGAGCCGGGAGCGCTATCGGAGCCTGGTCGACAACGTGCAGGACCTCCTGTGTGAACTGGACCAGGATGGCCGGTATCTGTACGTCAGCCAGAATTATGCCGCCGTGCTGGGCTATGAGCCGGACGGCTTGCTGGGCCGCAACGCGTTCGAACTGGTCCATCCCGACGACCTGGCCGCCACGACCGCGATCTTCAGCAGTCCGGACGGCCAAGGCCAGACCGTCTTTCGCTACCGCCATCAGAACGGAGAGTGGCGCTGGATGGAAAGCACGGGCAAAGCGTACACCACCGCCGAGGGAGAATCCCGGGGCGTCGTCATTTCACGGGACATCACCGACCGCAAGGTGGGGGAAGCGGATCGCGAGAGCCACATTATCCTCCTGCAACATGCCCTGGACAACATCAAGACGTTGCGGGGGCTGCTGCCCATCTGCTCGCATTGCAAGAAGATCCGCGACGATCAGGGCCAGTGGCACACGGTGGAAACCTACGTGAAGGACCGCACCGACGCGGACTTCAGCCACGGCATCTGCCCCGACTGCCTGAACAAACACTATTCACAATTTTAGGGCGAGGGGCAGGGATACCCAGGTCGCGCCGCCGTCGCGGCTTCGGTAGAGCCCGCTGCCGTTGGTGCCGAGGTAGACGGTCTTCGGGTCGACCGGGCTGACGGCCAGCGACCGGATGTTCAGACTCGCCAGCCCCTCGTTTTTCTCCTGCCAGGTCGCGCCCCCATCGACGCTCTTGAAGACGCCCTGACGCCCGGCGACGTACAGAATCCCCGGCGCCGAAGGCTCCACATCCATTGCGGTCATCATCTGGTCGGGTAGGGCCTGCCCGATTCGAAACCAGGACGCGGCGCCGTTCGTGGTTTTGTACAAGCCGTTGAGCGTCGCCGCATAGACCGTGTCTGGCTGGCCGGGGTCAACCAGGACGGTGTTCACCATCAGCGCGCGGCCCGACGAGAGCAGCGCGGGGGAGATCATGCCGTCATGCACTTTCGTCCACGTGCGCGCGCGGTCCCCCGATTTGTAGACGCCGCCGCTCGTGCCCGCATACATGATGTCAGGGCGCGTGTGGTCGATCGCCAGCGTGACCACCATGAGAATCTCCTTCATGCCCGCCATCCGCTTCGTCCAGGAATCGCCGCCATCCGTTGACTCGAAGACCCCCATGGTAGTCGCCGCCCACAGGTGCGTGTTCTCCAGCGGGTCGACGAGCAATTGATTCACGACCGACGTGACCGTCACATCGTCGAGCCCCGTCTTCTGCGGCACCCAGCGCTGGCCGCCGTCATAACTCTTGTACACGGCATCGCCCTTCAGGCCGGCATAGATGGTGGCCGGGTAGGCGGGGTCGATGGCCATCGAGATCACCCGCGAATGACTCATCCCGCCGGAGATTTTTCCCCAGGTCCGGCCCTCGTCGCGGGACTTGTAGATGTAGTCGTTCGTCGCGACGTACAGGATGTCCGGATTTTTCGGGTGCAGCGCGATCACCACGATCGCATCGCTGGTCCGGCCGCAGGCGGCCAGGCCGAGCAGGGCCGCGAACAGCATCGGGAGCGCCGAACCTCGGCGAAGGGCGTGCATGGGGGGATTCTAGCCGAGAGTTGCGCCCGACGGAAGAAGCTTAGTATCATCAAGCCATACGATGTCCATGCGACCGTTCCCCGCCATCAGCCTGCGCGCTTCGGCGATCGCCGTCGCGGCCGTCTGTCTGTTGCCGCTCCCGCTCCGGGCCGACTCCCCGGTCATGGCCACGGTGGAGGGCGCGCCGATCACCCAGGCCGAGATCGAGCAGGCGCTCCGGCTCCCGCTGTACGAGCTCGAGCAGGAGAGGTATCGCCTGACCAGGCGGCGCCTGGACCAGATGATCGTGGAACGGCTCCTGGCGCGCGCCGCCGCCGCGCAAGGCCAGTCGGTGTCGGCCTTCGTGTCGGCGCAGGTGCAGGGCCCCATCGCGACGATCACGCCGGAGGAAGTCGAGGCGCGCTGGCGCGCGACCCCTGACCAGCCGCCGGGGGACGAGGAGCGGGCGAAGCAGGACGCGCGCAACGCGCTGGTGCGCGAGCGTGCCACGCGCGCGCTGCAGGAGCTGGTCGAGCGGTTGTCCCGCGAGGCGGGCGTGTCGGTGACCCTCCAGCCCCCCGACCCTCCCGTCATGACGATCCCGATCGGGGACGACCCCGCGTGGGGCTCGCCGACGGCGCCGGTCACCATCATCGAGTTCGCGGACTTCGAATGTCCGGCCTGCAAGGAGAGCCTGCCGGTGTTGCGGCAGCTGCGCGATCTCTACAAGGACCAGGTCAGGCTCGTCTATCGCGACTTTCCCCTGTCCGGGCATCCGCAGGCGCGCCCGGCGGCGGAGGCGGCCCACTGTGCCCACGAACAGGGGCAATTTTGGGCCTACCATGACGCGCTCTTCGCCCAGGCGCCAGACCTCAAGCCTTCCGACTACGAGGCGCTGGCGGAGCGGTTGAGCTTGAATCAGGCGGAGTTCACGGCCTGCCTCGCCAGCGCGCGCCCGAAGGCCGCGGTGGCCAAGGATCTCGCGGAGGCCCAGAGCCTGGGCCTCAGCGGAACCCCGACATTTTTCATCAACGGGCGGTACCTGGCGGGCTTCCAATCGCTGGAGACGCTCCGGCAACACATCGACCGCGAGCTCCCGGCCGCGCGGAACGGCGCGCGCGCGCCGGACCCGGCCACGGGAACCGTCTCACGATGAAGGCCTGCGCGAGCGCAGGGCGGATCGCGCGGCTGGCCGTCGTGTCGGCTGCGGCACTCCTGGGCGCCTCCTTTGTGCCGGCGGCCGGCGCGCAGCTGGCGCCCGTTCTCGTCCCGCTGGTGAAGCCGCTCAGCGAGAAGAGCGGCTCCAGCCCACAGGGACTCTTCAGGAGAATCGTCACGGCCCGCGGATTCGAAATCGACACCGGCCGGGCGGGGCTGCACAGCGTGAAGGCTCTCGGGGTCACCAGTGAATTCACGCCGGATACGCCGGAGATCTATGTCGTCGTCGAGTTCCTGCAGTCCAACTTCGATATTTTCCGGCTGGTGGGGCGGTTCATTCTGGAGGACCCGGAGGGCAAGCCCGTCGGCATGCTGCTGCACACGGACAAGGCCCAGTTCGAGAACGAGGACACGGGCGGCTATCTGTTGATCCGGCAGCCGCCCGGCGGATTTCCCGTCGGGCACTACCGGGTCGAGATCCACTATGAAGCTGTCACCGACATCAGCCTGCTGACGCTCGTCCGTTTCAAGGTCGTTCCTGCGGCCGTCAAGTAGGCGCGCCGCCGGATGCCGTCCAAGCCGCCGCGCGCCCGCCGTCCCGCCGTCACTGTCCGCCCCGCCACGCCGGCCGACCTCGACGTACTGGTGCGGTTCAACGCCGCCATTGCGAAGGAGACCGAGGACCGCACGCTCGATATGAAACGGCTGCGGAAGGGGACCCGCGCGGTTCTGGCGTCAAGCGCGCGCGGGTATTATCTGGTGGCCGCAATACGATCGATCGTCGTCGGCCAATTGTTCATCACCTATGAATGGAGCGACTGGCGCAACGGCGTGTTCTGGTGGATCCAGAGCGTGTACGTTGAGCCGTCAGTTCGGGGACGCGGCGTGTACCGCGCCCTCCACGCGCGCGTCCTGCGAGACGCCCGCACGCACGGCGGCGTGTGCGGCCTGCGTCTCTACGTGGAAAAGGAGAATGAAGCGGCGCAGGAGGCGTACACCCGGTTGGGAATGACGATGACCCCCTACCGCGTCTACGAACAGGATTTCGTGCTGTAGCAAACTTGACGGCGATGACGGCGATACAGTACAACACTGAGAGTGTCTCTCCAGGTTCTCTGCGAGAGTGGCGGAACTGGCAGACGCGCGAGACTTAGGATCTCGTGGGAAACCGTGGGGGTTCGAGTCCCTCCTCTCGCACCACATGATCGCAGCAAACCAGGGCATGACCGATGAAGCTTGACGTGACCGAACTGGGCCCGGTGAAGCGGGCCGTCAGGATCGAAGTGTCGGCGGAGGACGTCTCCAGGCGGTTCCAGGACGTCTACGCGGAGCTCCGGAGCCAGGTCCACATTCCCGGGTTCCGCGCCGGGAAGGCCCCCCAGGCCCTGCTGGAGAAGCGGTACGCGAAAACCGTCGAGGACGACGTCATCCGCCAGCTGATCCCGGAGTATTACAGCAAGGCGATGAAGGAGACCGGGTTCAAGCCGGTCGCCGTGGACCTCCCGCCGCTCGAGCGCATCAAGATCAAGAACGGCACGCCGCTCGTCTTCACGACCACCGTCGAGATCAAGCCCGTCTTCGAGCTCCGGGAGTACAAGGGCGTCACGCTCAAGCAGGACAAGCGCGCGATCACGGACGAGGAGCTCGACAAGGCGATGCAGGTGCTCCGCCACCAGCACGCGCAGATCGAGACCGTCCCGGAGGACCGGGAGATCGCCGCGGAGGACATCGTGCAGGTGGCGATCGAGCGGGTCGAGGGGACGGGCGCGCCGAGCGGGTTCAAGCCCGAGACCCATCTCATCCGGGCCGGCGACAAGACCCCGCTCTACGGGGCGGTGCTCGACGAGGCGATCATCGGCAAGAGGAAAGGCGCGGCGTTCGAGGCGAGCGGCCCGGCCCTGACGGTGCGGGGCACGGTGCAGGCCCTCAAGCACAAGGTCCTGCCCGAGCTGGACGACGAGTTCGCCAAGGACCTGGGCGAGTACAAGACGCTCGCCGAGCTGCGCGACAAGGTCAAAACGCAGCTGGAGCACAGCCTCAAGCGGGACATCGAGGAAACGTACAAGGACCTGCTCATGAAACGGATGGTGGAGATTCACCACTTCGACGTCCCGGAGTCGCTGGTCCAGCGCGAACTGGACGCCATGGTCCACGCGGAGCGGTCCCGGCAGCAGCGCCTCCGCCAGCTGGCGTCGCACGGCGAGGGGGGCGGCGAGGCCCCGTCCTCGTTCGACGCCCGGAAGTTCCGCGAGGAGAGCCTGCCGACCGCGCAGCAGCGCGTGAAGCTCGGCCTGGTCCTCGAGGCCGTCGCGGAGAAGGAAGGGATCGCCGTGGCCGAGGCGGACATCATCGAGGAATGCCGGCAGATGGCGCGGGCGATGCAGGTCGACGTCGCGGAAGTGATAAAGATGCTCAAGGCCAGCGGCGAAGACGCGATCGAGGACCTGCGGGCCCGCATCCTGGCGGAGAAGGCCTTGCAGTTCGTCTATGAAAAAGCCATCATTCAAGTCTGATGGACAGGCTGAAACGCGGCACGATTATGAGATAATGTCATGAAGGAGTCCGGCCAAATGCTCATTCCGATGGTCATCGAACAAACCAACCGGGGCGAACGCGCCTACGACATCTATTCCCGCCTCCTCAAGGATCGGATCATTTTCATCGGCGAGCCGATCGACGACACGGTCGCGAACCTCATCATCGCCCAGCTCCTGTTCATGGAGGCGGAGGACCCGGAGAAGGACGTCAACGTCTACATCCACTCTCCCGGCGGGCTGGTGACGGCGGGGCTGGCCATCTACGACACGATGCAGTACATCAAGCCCGCCATCGCCACCATTTGCGTGGGCCAGGCGGCGAGCATGGGCTCGCTGCTGCTGGCGGCCGGGACGAAGGGCAAGCGCTACGCGCTGCCGAACGCGCGGATCATGATCCACCAGCCGAGCGGGGGGTTCCAGGGCCAGGCGACCGACATCAGCATCCAGGCCGAGGAGATCATCAAGATCCGCAAGCGGCTGGACGAGATCCTGGCGAAACACTGCGGCCAGCCGGTCGACAAGGTCCACAGCGATTCCGAGCGCGACTACTTCATGTCCGCCGAGGAGGCGCGGGCTTACGGCATCGTGGACGAGGTCATCGTGCGGGCGCCGAAGAGCCTGAAAATTTCCAAGGATGGATCCGACAAAAATAATGATATAGTAAAGTAGGTATGGCCAAGCAAGAGAAGACCGAAGCCCAGCTGCGGTGCTCGTTCTGCGGGAAGGGCCGCGAGGAAGTCCGGAAGCTGATCGCCGGGCCCACGGTCTACATCTGCGACGAGTGCGTGGACCTCTGCAACGACATCATCGCGGAGGACCTCGAAGAGCGGCAGGAGGCCGTGTCCTCCAAGCTCCCCAAGCCCAAAGAAATCATGCGCACCCTGGACCAGTACGTCATCGGCCAGGAGCGGGCGAAGAAGGTCCTATCGGTCGCGGTCCACAACCACTATAAGCGCATCTCCTCCAACTCGCTGGACGACGTCGAGCTCCAGAAGGGCAACATCCTCCTCATCGGCCCGACCGGCACCGGCAAGACCCTGCTGGCGCAGACGCTCGCGCGCATCCTCGACGTGCCCTTCACGATCGCCGACGCGACGACCCTGACCGAGGCGGGGTACGTGGGCGAGGACGTCGAGAACATCATCCTCAAGCTGGTGCAGGCCGCCGACTACGACGTGGAGCGGGCGGAGCGCGGCATCGTGTACATCGACGAGATCGACAAGATCAGCCGCAAGAGCGACAGCCCCTCCATCACGCGGGACGTCTCGGGCGAGGGCGTGCAGCAGGCCCTGCTCAAGCTCATCGAGGGCACCGTCGCCAATGTGCCGCCCCAGGGCGGGCGCAAGCATCCGCACCAGGAGTTCATCCAGGTGGACACGGGGAACATCCTGTTCATCTGCGGGGGCGCCTTCGTCGGGCTGGAAACCATGGTCGAGCAGCGGCTCAACCAGAAGTCCATCGGCTTCGGCGCGGAGATCCGGGGCAAGCACGAGCGGCGCATGGGCCTCCTGCTGTCGCAGGTGCAGCCGGAAGATCTGCTCAAGTACGGGCTGATCCCGGAGTTCGTCGGCCGGCTGCCGGTGTGCGCCACGCTCGACGAACTGGATGAGAAGGCGCTCATCCGCATCCTGACGGAACCCAAGAACGCCCTCCTCAAGCAGTACGAGAAGCTGCTGGCCTTCGAGAAGGTGAAGCTCAAGTTCACCGAGAACGCCATCGTGGCGGTGGCCCGCAAGGCGTTCAAGCAGAAGACCGGCGCGCGGGGCCTGCGCTCCATCCTCGAGGAGGTCATGCTGGACGTCATGTACGAAATTCCCTCCCAGCGCGAGATCCGCGAGTGCGTGGTCACGGAAGACGTGATCGAGGGCAAAACCCAGCCGCTCCTCATCAGGGATCACGAAAAAGGCGTCAAGTCGGCCTAGCGCCCGGAGCCGTTTTCCGCTACGCGTATCCTCCGCTTCATCGCCGGCCTGTTCTTCCTGCTGGCCCTCTCGGCGGGCGGCGTCATTCTCTACTGGTTCGTGACGCTGCCGGACGTCGCGGGGCTCGCCAAGTCCAATCCGACCACCACCGCCTTCATCGAATCCAGAAAAGCGGAGGCGCCCGGCAAGGGCCGCCCGTTCGCGCTGCAGTGGACGTGGGTGCCGCTGGCGCGCATTTCGCCGCACCTGCGGAAGGCCGTCCTCGCGGCCGAGGACGCGTCGTTCTATCGCCACCAGGGATTCGACTGGGACGGTCTCAAAGAGGCGCTGACCCGCAACTGGGAAAAAGGCCAGCTCCGGCGGGGCGGGAGCACGATCACGCAGCAGTTGGCGAAGAACTTGTATCTCTCGTCTGAAAAGAACCTGTTCCGGAAGGCGCATGAAGTGTTGCTCACCTGGGAGATCGAGCGGACCCTTCCCAAGAAGCGGATTCTGGAGCTCTACCTGAACACGGCGGAATGGGGGCACGACGTCTTCGGCGCGGAGGCGGCCGCGCGCCATCATTTCGGCAAGTCCGCCGAGGACGTGAGCGCCGACGAGGCGGCCCTGCTGGCCGCGATCCTGCCCGCGCCCCGGCGCCACGATCCGCTCCGGCTCACGCCGTACCTGTCGAAGCGCCAGGCGCAGATCCTGAAGTGGATGGGAGAGGGCGGCTAACCCAGCTTCTCGACGCGGACGCCGATGAGGCGGATCGCTTTGTGCTGCGGGTTGTCGCGGCGGTCGAGGAAGGGCAGCAGCAGCTTCAAGGCTTCACGTTCCAGGGCTGCCCCGGAATTGGCGGCGTTCCGCAGCGTGTGGGCGCGCGAGTGGGTTTCGAAGTCGGCGAACCGGACCTTCACGACGACGGTGCGGAACGTCTCAAAGCCGTCCCGTTCGAACCGCCGCATCACTTCCTGGCAGAGCGCCTTGAGACGCTCGCCGATCAGCATCGCATCGCGCGTGTCCCGATCGAACGTCTCCTCCTCGCCGATGGATTTGGGTTCGTAGTGCTCCTGGAGCGGCGCGTCGTCCCGTCCGCGGACCTCCTCGTAGAAGTCCAGCCCGCGCTTGCCGAACCGGTCCTGTAATTCTTCCCGCGAGAAGCGCTTGAGGTCCCGCACGAGCGCGATCCCCTGTTTCGCCAGCTCGGCTTCCGTCTTGGGGCCGATGCCGGGCATCTTGCGGACGGGCAGGGGGTCGAGAAACGTTGCGGCCTCCTCTTCGCGGACGACCGTGAGGCCGTCCGGCTTGTGCTCGTTCGAGGCGATCTTGGCGATCATTTTGTTGGGTCCGAGGCCGACCGACGCAGTAAGCCGCTCGTTCGCGCGGATGGCGTCTTTGATGGCCCTGCAGACCTCTTCCGCTTTCTCGTAAGAGTCGGCGAAACCGAGATCGGCATAGGCCTCGTCGATGCCGGCTTCCTCCACGACCGGCGCGTGGCTCCGGATGATCGCCATGACCCGGTCCGAGACCGCGGCGTACTTTTTCATGTCCACGCTCAGGAACACGACGGGGGGTTTGCCGGCCCGCCGGGCGGCCTCCGAGAGGCGCCAGGCCTGGGTGATCGGCAGCGCGGAGTGGATGCCGTAGGCGCGGGCCTTGTAGTTGGCTGCGGCCACGACGCCGCGTCCCCGGCCGCCGTCCGGGTCGGCGCCGACGGCGATCGGCAGGCCGCGGAAGCGCGGCGTGTCCCGCTCCTCCACCGCCGCGAAGAACGCGTCCATGTCGATGTGGGCGACGATGCGCATAACTCGTTCATTCATTGTATGGCGGGTCCTGTCGCCGGTTTCCCCCGCCGGCTTCACGAAAAGATGCAGGCGGCGGGGGGCCCCCAACCGGCGTCACCCGCCGATCTTACAGTAGGTGTTTCAGAATCTCGTCCCAGTTGTCGACGTGGCGGACGTTGGGGTGGGCGAGCGGGCGGGCGTTCCAGGGGCGCCGCAGGAGATAGACGGCGACGCCGGTGCCCGCGATGCGGTGCGCGTGCTCGTGGCGGTCCTCGATGAAGGCCCGGTAGGGGATGCCGAGCGCGTGCTTTTCGTCGTTGAAGTGGAGTTGGTCGTAGGGAAGGGCATTGGCCTTCAGCCAGTATTCCGTCCCCGCCTTGGCCTCCGGGTCGCGGCTCGTGACGAGCGCGATCTCGTACCGCGGCGCGAGAAGCTGCATGGCGGCCTTCGCGCCCGGCACAAGTTCCAGGGTGCGGCACGTGTCGGTGTTGAAGACCCGGAAGACCTCGCCGAGCTGCTCCCAGGTGACCCCGTAGGCCTCGTACTCGTAGCGGGTCATCTGTTCGGCCTTGAGGTCGATTCCGTACATCTCCCGAATCATCTCCCGTAGTTGGACGTCCGAATCGGCCAGGACGTTGTCGATGTCCACGCCCAGGATCGGTTTCGGCGCGGGGCTGTTCACGGCTCCTTTAAGCCGGCGGCGGCCACGCGCCGGACGTCCGCGTTGGCGTCCTTCAGGGCCGCGGTCAGCGCCGGCCGCGCCGCGACGCCGCCGAACTTGCCGAGCCGGAACGCGGCTTCGAGGCGGACGCCCGGGTCGGGATCTTTCATCGTCAGCGCGCCGAGCGGCTTGACGGCGCGCTCGTCGGCGATCTCGCCCAACGCTGCCGCGGCCCACCGGCGCACGCGCAGGTCCGGATCGGCCAGCAGCCCGATCAGCGCCGTCACGGCCGAGCGGGCTTCCATGCCGCCCAGCGACGCAGCCGCCAGGCGCCTGCTGTCGCTCGACGTGCCCGGCTCCCGCAGCCGCTCCAGCAGCAGTTCGATGCCCGCCTGCGTGTCGCCCGTGAGCCCGAGCGCCGTGGCCGCGGCCTCGCGCACGTCCGGATCGGCGTCGAACAGGAGCGGGGCGAGCGGCGAGCGGTCCGGGCCGACGGCGTCCTCGCCGATCATGCCCATGGCCCACGCGGCCTGACGGCGCACGCCCGCATCGGGGTCGCGCAAGGCCTCCAGGAGAGCCGGCACCGCCTCTTTGCGCGCGATCTTGCCGAGAGACTGCGCGGCGGTGCGGCGCAGCTCCGGGTTCGGGTCCTTCAGCACCGCCAGGAGGCGCGGCAGCACCTGCTCGGGCGTGGCCTCGCGCTGGTCCGTGGACACGAAACAGGCGGTGAGGATGAGACTGCTGAAAAGGAGCGCCCAGGGCATGCTGCGGAAACAGGGGAAGGCGGACATTACTTGGGAGGTTCTTCGACCTTGGGGCTTTCCTTGACGTAATCGATCGAGCCCTGGATCTCTTTCTGCGCCGCTTCCATTTCGGCCTTGATCTGGTGCATCGAAGGATCGACGGCCCGCTTCACGTCGTTCGCGGCTTCGCGGAACGTGCGGAGCGCGTCGCCGATGCCCGAGCCGAGGTTTTGCAGATCGGGGACCTTCACCATCGGTTTCGAGCCGGGGTCGGCCGGCGGAGGCTGCATGCCGGCTGCTTCCAGGGCCTGCCGATCCATGGTGGGGGGAGCGTTCTGCGGCTGCTGCTGTTTGGCCTTCATCGCGGCCTGCTGGGCCATGACGCGTTGGACGGCGGGCTTGTTCACTTCGGCCTTGAATCCGGCCGGCTGGGCCGGAGCGGCCGCCGCCACTGGATTGCCTGCGGTCGCGGGCGCCGGAGGGGGAGCCACCGGCGGAGGGGTGACGGGTTTCCAGGATTGCTGGGCCACCATGTACGCGGTCGTTCCCGGCGTGGCGGCCGGGCCCATCTGTGGGGGAACGGGCGGGGGTCCGGCGGGGGCCGCTGGCGCGGCGGTCGCGGCCGGCTGTGCCGGCGCCGTTGGAGCTGCGCCCGTGGCGGGCGCGATTCCGACGACCTGGGCGTCCACCGCCTGGGCCTGCTCCGGCGCCTGCGGAATGGGTTCCGCCTCGCGGACTTCCTTCTTGAAGCCCTTCAAGGCCTTCCCGAGTCCTTCGCCGATCTTCGGCAGTTTGCCCGCGCCGAAGACGATCAACACGATCGCCAGGATCAGGATCAGCTCTGTAATGCCCATGGTGCCGAACATGCAATTACTCTAACTGCCGGCTCCGATGGGTGTCAAGGATTCATCAGGCTCTCCTCGCCCTAGAGGGCGAGAGGATCGTGAAGGGGGAACGTTTGCTACTCCCGCCACTCGCTTAGAAGTGCCGCCTAACGCCCGGCATCAGCGGCGGCGCGCAGCGCCGTCAACCGCATGCCATTGTTAGACGTGGGCCTCTCGCACAAGGACGGTCGATGTGGAAAGACCCAAATCTCGCGCCCACGAAACGGACCGCAGCGTCGAACCTGCCCTGTCTGCCCTAGCTTCCTGAAGCCGGTTCGACACTGCAATCGCGCCTGCGGTGCTCGGGCTACGTTGCCAGCCGGATTCTGGACTCTGTGCAGGGTTCCAACTTCCGATCTACGTCGGACGGTCAAGACTCGCATTCGCGCAATACCGCCCGGGCGTATTTGAGGTTGGGCGAACCGAGTGAGGTGTAGATGTCTACCGCGCGCCGGGCGTAAGGCAGGGCTTCGGCCTTTTTCCCCTGCCGTACCAAAGCCAGGGCGAAGCGGCGACAGTCCGAGGCGATCAATTCCTGGCGGCCCACCTTTTCGGCCAAAGTCAGGGCCTCGCGGGCCAGGGTCTCGGCGCCAGACCAGTCTTTCCGCTCCAGTGCCAACCCAGCAAGATTGCCCGTGATGTAGGCCACGCCCTCGGCGTAATCCACCGCACTGGCCACCCGCAGCGCCTCGCGATAATCCCGCTCCGCCGCCGCGAAATCGCCCGAGTCATTCTCGGCATTGGCGATACAGTTTATGGTGATGGCCACGTCTTTGCTCTCGGCGGAAACGGTGCTGGACAAATCCAGTGCCTCGCGGTAGGCGGCGATAGCGGCGGGGTAGTCCTCCTTCAAGTGGTGACCTTGCCCGCGCAAACAGATGGCGATGGCGCGCTTGGGGGCGTCGGCCTGCGCGGTCTGCCAGTGTGCCGCCGTGCGGTCGGCACAGGCCAGCACCGCGTCCGCCTGACCGCGGAGAGAGTGAATCCGACCCATCTGATAAGCCCGCCAGCCGGCGTTGTCGTAATCGCCGGCCGCCACGGCCTTGGCTTCCGCCTGCTGGCTGATCGAGAGCAATTCATCCCAGCGGCCCGTGAAGTCCAGGAAATAGGAGAGCGCATTGGACACGGTCTGGAGCCGCGGATTTGGCCCGGCGAGGAAGAGCGGCAAGGCAGGAGTCACGGTTGGCCAGGCGGCATCGAGCACCGGGAAACGGTCGTGCCGTTCGTAGCTGTTCTCCATGATCAGCGCGTAGGCGCGCTGCTCCAGCCGGCTGCCAGTTTCCACGACGACTTCGGGCCGTTTGCGCCGCAGGAAGTCGGCGACCATCGGCACGAGGGCGAAGTGTTTCTCCTCCTCGTCCGGCACCACGAGCGCGCGGCCGGAGAGGTCGCCCAGCGCGGTCTCCGCGGCGGTCTTGGAGATGTTTGAGAGCTCGGTGATCAGCTTCACCTCAACCTGCTGGGTGAAGTAGGTGAGCGCAGCAAGGACTTTGGTCTCGTTTTGGGTGAATGTCTCCAACAGGTCGCCGAAGATGAACTCCAGCGGGTCATTGTCCGCAGGGGCGTTGCGGAGGAAGCCCAGCGCGCTGGCAATGGTGCGGCAGCGGCCCTTGCCGAGCTGACCCGCAACCCAACGCAGGAGCAGCGGATTGCCGCCGGTCTCCTCGTAGAGATGGATGCGCTCTTGAGCAGTGGCTTTCGCGAGAAGCGGTCGGTCTGTGGCGAGTTCGGCAATGAGGGCGAGAGCTGCATCCCGGTCGAGCTTTGCAAGCCGGATGATACGCGCATCGACATCGGTGCGGCGGCGGCTCGTGGTGATGGCTTTGCAGCTCGGCGGGAGCTGGCTCAGGAACTCGAAGAGCCGGCTCTGCTGGTCTTTCGGCAGGGATTCGAGGTTATCAAGAACGAGCAGCACTTGGATGGCGCTGAGCGCGTCGATGAGGCACCGTGCTCGGTCGGTTTCCGGCTGCTTCGCAAGGTCGGGCTGCTTCAACAAACGGGCGATCTCATTGAGCATATCGAGATAGCCGGGGGTCACGAAATCGGAGAGTGTTCTCTTGCCATCAGCGGTCATCTTTCGCTCTTTCGATGAGATGAAGAAGATGTGCAGGAATTGCCCCGCCGGCACCAACTCGGCGGCGCGAATGGCCAGTGAGGTCTTCCCAATTCCGCCGGGACCATCAATGAGCACTCCCCACGTGCGTGTCTTCGGCGAAAGGGCGTCCGCAATGTTCTTCAACTCATTAATGCGCCCGAAAAAGGGAGTGAGGCGTGGGAGGTTGTTTAGGGGGAGAGCTGGGTCGCTCTGTGTTGTTGCAGGTTTAGATCGTTTGCGTTTCTTACCCTTGCTTTCGTTCAATTTGAGACGTTGGAGGATGAGCTCGGCGGCTTGTTCTGGCGTTTTGCTGTCGAGCTCCACAAAGCCGGCGTTTTCGTTGAGGCCCTGGAGCTTCGCGTGCGCGAATCGGCAAAGCATGATTTCCCGATCCATTCCGGACATAAGCATCCCGTGGATCGTAACCCATTCGAGGCCGCACCAATCCTTCTTGCTGTAGTCGGGGCATACCACGACGACGATCATGTCTGATTGATCGTGATAGAGTTCCTGAAGGATGAGGCCGAGTTTCCAGTTTGCGAACTCCGCTTCGTGGAATTTGTCGTAGAGTATCGCGTCCTTGCTGAATTTCTTCGCGAGAATGGTAGCAACTTGAGCGACGAAGTTTCTCCTCTCGCCCGCGAAGGAGAACGCGATGCGGAAGCGTTTGGCACTCATACCCATAACCAAGTCTCGGTGCGTCCGCCTCGGCGGACCCTCAGTCGTTAAGCCCAGTTTCCGCGTCTAAATAATGAGTAGACTACCGGTATATCCCGCTCATGCTAGGATTAAGAGTGATTGTGCGATTCTCATCTGATTTCGACGGCTTGTCAAGAAACTCCAGCGCAGGGCCGGCGCCTTCTCACCCTCGTTTTTTCCCTCGATGGGGTGACTAGGTTGCCAATATCGGCACGATGGCGGTTTGGATGGGGACGCCGGTGACAATCGCCTCGCGCTCGGTGACGTACACGTCCACCTCGCTGCGGATGCCGAAGTCGCCGGGCAGGTAGATGCCGGGCTCGATCGAGAAGCAGGTGCGCGGGAGCAGGCGCCGGTTGTCCTGCGTTTCGAGATTGTCGATGTTGGCGCCGTTGCCGTGGACCTCCTCGCCGATCGAGTGGCCCGTCCGGTGGATGAACCGGTCGCCGTAGCCCGCGTCCCGGATCACGCGGCGGCACACGTCGTCCACGTCCCCGCCGCAGGGAAAGCGGCCCACGCCGACCTCCTGCGTGACGAAGGCGATGGCGGCGTCGCGAGCGGCCGCGACGATCGCGAAGACCTCGGCCTGGCAGGCAGGCACGGTCTCGCCCACGTAGCCCGTCCAGGTGATGTCTCCGTACATGCTCCCCGGCGCCGTGCTCTTGGCCCACAGGTCGATCAGGACCAGATCATTTTTCCGGATCGGTGAGGACCCCTGTTCCGACGGCGAGTAGTGCGGGTCCGCGGCGTGCGCGTTGACGGCGGCGATGGGGGGCGCGTAGGTGTGCAGGCCGCGGGCGGCAATGCGGGCCAGGATGTCCTGCTGCAGGTCGCGCTCCGTGAAGACGGCGCCGCAGGCGATCTCGTGGCGCACCCGTGCGAAGGCCTCGTCCACAATTTGTCTTAGAGCGGCAGCCGCGCGACAGTGCGACGTGTATTGGTCATCGGTCCAGACGGCCTCGAACCGCTGCACGAGGTCGGCCGACGTCACGACGTCCACGCCGAATGACCGGACCAGCTCGATCGTGCCGGCGTCCACCCGCGAAATGTATGGAATGGCGTTCATCGGCGAGTACTGCATGGCAATTCGAACGGGGGCCCGTGCGCCCGTCGGAACGTGCTCCGATGCCCCCGCGCCCCGCGCTCGGCCTGGCGCAGCCGGAGCCTCGCTTTGCCTGCCGAGCGATGTCAACAGCTGGCGTAGGTGCGCCTGCTGTTCCTGCCAGGAGAGGTAGAGCCGGCTCTCGCCCGGCACGTCGTCCAGGGAATGCGGCTCGATCTTATGCAGGATCTTGGTCGGGGCCCCCTGCGCGGGGATCAGGTAGTACCAGCGCCGGGTCATGTGGCGCGCGGGGTCGAGCTTCAGGATGCGGCCGGCGAGGGGATCGCTGCCGCGGAAGTCGTAGAAAAGCCAGCCGTCGAGCCCCGTTTCTCGCAGGGCCTGCTGGATGGCAGAAATGTGATTCAATGTTTCCCCGCCGCCGGTTTCTTGCCGTTGTAGCCGTCGGCGAGCTGCGTGTTCACGTGCACCACAGCCTCGTTGAGGCCCTTGAACGGGTAGTCGTCCGTGATCTTCGGCAGCGCGTCGGCATCGGCCTGCTTGGTGACGATGGCGCCCGTCGGCACGTAGCGGCCGGACTCGATCTTGACCCCGAGGATCTTCGCGCCGGGCTCGACCACGACCCGGTCGCCGAGCTCGGCCTTGAAGACCAGCGCCTGCATGCCGATGAACGAGTCGTCGCCGACCTTGGCCGGCCCGTGGACCTGCGACTGGTGGGCCATCGAGACCCGCTTGCCCACGTATACCGAGTACTTTTTGCCGTTCGCCTCGACCTGGTTCTTGGGAATCTCCTTGCCGCCTTCGATGGTCTCGAGGCCGTGGAGCACCACGCCGTCCTGGACGTTGCTCTCGTCGCCGATATGGATGGACTGTCCCTCGTCGCCGCGGACGGAGGCGGATGGCGCGACATACACGCGCTCGCCCAGCGTGACGTGGCCCGTGACGGCGCCGATCTGGTGCACGAAGGCGGACTTGGCGATCGTCGGGCGTTCGATGTCCGGGTTGAACGAGGTCAGCACGTTGGGCCCCGTCCAGCCGCCCAGGACGAAGGCCAGAAGAATCAGGTTGAGGCTCAGGCTGATGGTCAGTGCGGTGCGCTGCTTCATAGACGCTCCTTTGTTGGAATAGCCAGTGAAATGAGGGGCTGAGTATAGCGCAGCGGACAAAGCCCCGCCAAGTCTAGTGGGCGCACGGGCTCCCGATATGATAGTCTGCGGCCCGATGTCCGACGAGTTCCGCACCACGTTTTTCTTCGGGCCGGAGGATGTTCCCGAACGTCCCGGCGTCCTGATGTGCGTGTTCAACACCAAAAAGCGAAGCTGGAAGGGCGGCATCCAGGTTGCGGTCGAGCTCACCCGGGCCCAGCTTGAACGGCTCCGGGATCGCGGCCTGCTGGAGGAGCTGCTGGAGATGATCCGCGCCAGGGTCGAGCCCGAGGCGTTCGCCGAGTACGAACCGCGCGCCCGCGACCTCTTCACCCAGCAGGTCTGCCGCGCGAAGCTCGATCTGGCGATTGCGAAGGGGCTGGCACAGGAGAACCAGACCGTCCCCGCCGACGCCTTTCAGCAGGAGCTGGACCAGGCCGTGCTCGCGGGAGCCGATGCGGTGCGGCAGGCGATTCTCACGGAACTGGATGTCTAAGGGAGGGCGCGTGTCGGCAAAATCAGCGGCGTATAAACGGAATGAGCGGGAGAGCTGGAACAAGTTCTCCGCTCGCTACGTCAAGGTGGCGATCCCGGAGTTCCGCCCGTTCGGCCGCCGGCTGGTCGAGCTGGCCGGGCTGAAGAAAGGTATGTGGGCATTGGACGTGGCGACCGGACCGGGCGAGCCGGCCCTCACCATCGCCCGCCGCGTGGGCCCGCGCGGGCTGGTCCTGGGCGTCGATTTCTCTCCGGCGATGATCCGCCTGGCGCGCGGGCGCGCGAAACGCGCCGGCGCGGGCCACGCGCACTTCCGCGAGATGGACGCGGAGCAGCTCCGGCTTGCCGACATGACGTTCGACCGGGCGTTCTGCCGGTTCGGCCTGATGCTCATGCCGGACGCGGCGCGCGCGCTGCGCGAGATGCGTCGCGTGCTGGTGCCGGGCGGGCGTCTCGCCGTCGCCGTCTGGAGCGCGCGGACCAAGGTGAATACCCTGGACATCGTCCGTCGCGTGCTTGAACGCTACGACGCCTGTCATCCTCCGCCCGGCGCGCCCGATTTCTTCCGGTTCGGCAAGGCGGGCGCCGTCGAGCGGGCGCTGCGCGCGGCGGGGTTCCGGCAGGTGCGCGCGGAGCGCCTGACGGTCGAGTGGATCTTCAAGGGGCCGGACGAGTTCTGGGACTCGATGAAGAGAGGCCCGTCGCTCCGGCGGGCGCTCGCCCGGGTGTCGCCGGCCGTCCGGCGGGCCGTCAAAGGCGACGTCCTGCGCGCCCTGGAAAAGTTTCGACGCAACGGGAAGCTCCGGATTCCCAACGAGGCGGTGCTGGCGCTCGGGATCAAGTGACGCGCGCCTTGAATCACCGGCGCATATTGTATATAAGGGAACTAGACCATTGGGGAGGCCTGGAATGAAAACCATCGCGGTTCGGACGATAGCGGTGCTGGTGGCGCTGTCGGTGTGCGTGGCGCCGGTCGCCTGGGCGGCTGAAAAGAACGGCAACGAGAGCCCGGGTGCCGACCTCGGGCTCGGCGTGGCGAGCTTCCTGTGCTCCGTCCCGTACGGCGCGGCGAAAGTGGCGCTGGCGATCGTGGGCGGCGTGACGGGCGCGTTCACCTACGTCCTGTCCGGCTTCGACAAGAGAGCCGCGGACTCGGTCTGGTACACGACGATCGAGGGCGACTACGTGGTGACGCCGGACCATCTCCGAGGGAAGAAAGACCTCCGCTTCACCGGCGTTCCCCCGGAATCCTCCAAGGGCGGCCGCTAGGCCGTCCTCCGCCCGATGCGTAAACCTGTCATTGGGATCGCTCCGGATTTCAATCCCGGAGGCGACCGGGATGGCGGGGAAGGCGAGGCCACGGTCTTCATCCGGAACCGGTACGTCGCGGCGATTGCGGCGGCCGGCGGCATCCCGGTCATTCTGCCCATCTTCAGCGGCCGCGCGCTCGGCGCGGCCCTGCTCGATACGTTGGACGGCCTGCTGCTGACCGGCAGCGGGCCGGACATCGATCCCCGCCGCTACGGCGAGCGCAAGCGTTTCAAGTTCAAGGTCATGAGCAGAGAGCGGACGGAGTCGGAGTTCGCGCTGGTCGCGGAGGCGCGCAAGCGGGACCTGCCGGTCCTGGGCATCTGCGGGGGCATGCAGCTCATGAACGTGGCCCTGGGTGGCACGCTCGTGCAGGACATCGGCGGGCAGGTGGCCGGCGCGCTCCCGCATCGCATGAAAGGGCCGGCGACGGGGACCTGCCATCCCGTCGCGGTCGCGCGGCGCTCGCGGCTGCATGACGTGCTCGGGCGCGGCTCCGTCCAGGTGAACAGCTCGCACCACCAGGCGGTGAAAGCCGTCCCCCGCGGGCTGGCGGTCAGCGCCGTGGCGCCCGACGGGGTGATCGAGGCGCTCGAGGACAGATCCCGCCGGTTCTTCATCGGGGTCCAGTGGCACCCGGAATATCTCTATCCGCGCCATCGCGTCCACCGGGCCCTCTTTGAGGCGCTCGTCAAAGCCGCGCGCGCGACCCGCAGGCGCCCCGCGTAACCGCATGCGCTGGGCCTTTCGCACCAAATCCATCGAGCAGATCCTCGGCGACTACGAAGCCCAGACGCACAAGCTGAAGCGGACCCTGACGGCCTTCGACCTCACCGCCCTTGGGATCGGCGCGATCATCGGCACGGGCGTCTTCGTCCTGGTCGGGACCGCGGCCGTCGGCGACGGCGACCGGCCCGGCGCGGGGCCCGGCCTGATCCTCTCCTTCATCCTGTCGGGCACCGCCTGCCTGCTGGCCGCGCTCTGCTACGCCGAGTTCGCGTCCATGATCCCGGTGGCGGGCTCGGCCTACACCTATTCCTACGCCACGCTGGGGGAACTGTTCGCGTGGGTCACGGGGTGGAGCCTGGTGCTGGAATACGGAATCGCCTGCGTGGCGGTATCCATCGGCTGGTCGGGCTATCTCGTCAGCCTCCTGGAACGCATCGGGGTCCACCTGCCGGCGCCGCTGATCAATGCGCCCCACGAGGGGGGCCTCGTCAACCTGCCGGCCGTCCTGATCGTGCTGGCGCTGACCTGTCTGCTCGTGATCGGGATCAAGGAGAGCGCCCGCGTGACGGGTGTGATCGTGACGATCAAGATCGCCGTCGTGCTGTTCTTCATCGCGGTCGGCGTCTTCGCGGTGGATCCCGCCAACTGGTCGCCCTTCATGCCGAACGGGTTCGCGGGGGTCGGGGCCGCCGCCGCCATCATCTTTTTCGCCTACATCGGCTTCGACGCGGTCTCGACCACTGCCGAGGAAGCACAGAACCCCCAGCGCGACGTGCCGATCGGGATCATCGTCTCGCTGGTCCTCTGCACCCTCCTCTACGTCGCCGTCGCCGCGGTCCTGACGGGCATCGTGCCATATGGGAAGATCCACGTGAAGGCGCCGGTTGCCGAGGCCCTGAACGCGGTCGGATACCGGTGGGGGAGCGCGCTGGTGGCGGTCGGCGCGGTGGCCGGGATCACCAGCGTGCTGATCGTGATGCTCCTGGGGCAGATCCGGGTGTTCTACGCCATGTCCCGGGACGGGCTGCTCTCGCCGTGGCTCTCCGCCGTGCATCCCCGGTACGGCACGCCGCACCGGGCGACGCTGGTCACGGGCGCCACGGTGGCGGTCCTGGCGGGCTTCGTCCCGATCGGGGTCGCCGCGGAGCTCACTAACATCGGCACGCTGTTCGCCTTCACGCTGGTATGTGGCGCCGTGCTGGTCCTGCGTCGGACGCGGCCGGACTTGCGGCGCCCTTTCCGGGCGCCCTTCGTGCCGGCCGTGCCGATTTTGGGGATGCTGGCCTGCCTGGGTTTGATCGGGTATCTGCCCGTTATCACCAAGGTCGGGTTCGTGATCTGGGCCGCCGCCGGCCTGATCCTCTATGCCAGCTACGGCTTCCGCCACAGCAAAGTGGGGAAACGGGCTTTCGGAACGGGCGGGGCCGGCTCTTGACTATTTTTTTTGAGGCAGGCACTCTACTGCCACCCTGGGCAGGTGGCCGCAGTGGGCTTCGAGCAGGATGAGCCGTAGGGGCTGGAAGGAGGCGACTGTGGAGAATCGGATGACAACACGGCTGTTGCTGTGCGTGATGATTGGAGCAGTCGGCGTCAGCCTTATCGGCGGCTTCCCGGCCCCCGCCGCGGCCCAGAAGATGGAAGAGGTCGTGGTCACCGACACGAAGCTCCGGACGGACGACGGCGCCGGGGATTACGATCCCTGGGAGTCCTACAATGAGCCGGTCTTCAAGTTCAACTACAAGCTCGACAAGTATGTCGTCAAGCCGTTCGCCAAGGGCTACAACCTCTTCATCGGGGACGGCGAGAAGCAGGTCATCACCAACGTGTTCGACAACGTCGCCATGCCCAAGCGGTTCATCAACAGCCTCCTCCAGGGGAAATTCGGGGGAGCCGGCCGGGAAATGGCGCGGTTTCTGATCAACACCACGCTGGGAGGCGCCGGCATGACCGACGTCGCCAAGTATCAGTTCGGCATCGAGAGAAGCGACGAGGACACGGGCCAGACCTTTGCGACGTGGGGATGGGACCGGAGCCGCTACTTCGTGGTGCCGTTGCTGTCGCCGCTAACGGTCCGCGACACGGTGGGCTACGTCTTCGATCTGGCCCTGGACCCGATCAATTATTTCATTCCGCTGGGGGCCAGTGTCGGGAAAACGGCCGAGGACAAACTCAACTATCGGGCGCAGAACGTCGAAACATTCGAAGCTGTGGAGGAGGGCACGCTCGACCTCTACAGCGCCGTCCGCAACGCCTACCTGAAAAAGCGCGAGAAGCAGATCAGGGAATAAGGTCAGAGAATCAGCATCGCGTCGCCGTAGGAATAGAAGCGATAGCGCTCGGCGGCGGCGGCGCGGTAGGCCTCCAGCATCCGCTCGCGCCCGGCCAGGGCGCAGACCAGCATGAACAGCGTGCTCTTCGGCAGGTGGAAGTTGGTCAGCATCGCGTCCACCGCCGCGAACCGGTACCCCGGATAGATGAACAGCGCCGTCTCGCCCGTCGCCGCCTGGAGCGGCAGCCCGTTCCGGGCGACGGTCTCCAGCACCCGCACCGACGTGCTGCCGACCGCGATGACGCGGCCGCCGGCAGTTCGCGTCTCGTTCACGGCCGCGGCCGTGTCCGCCGGCAGCTCGAACCATTCCGGGTCCATCCGGTGCGCGCGGATGTCCCCGCACGTGACCGGCGTGAACGTGCCGGGCCCCACGTGGAGCGTCACGCAGGCCGTCCGGACGCCGTGCGTCCGGAGCGCGTCGAGCAGCGGCTCCGTGAAGTGCAGCCCGGCCGTCGGCGCGGCCACGGCGCCGGGCCGGCGCGCGAACACGGTCTGGTAGCGGGCGCGGTCTTCCTCGGTCGGCGCGCGGCGGATATAGGGCGGCAGGGGCACGGCGCCCGCTTTCTCCACGTAGGCCGGGACGTCGAGCGCCGGCGGGAACTCGACGAGCACCGCGCCGCCGTCGGCCGCCGCGACGGCTGCCAGGACGCCGTCAGGCAGTTCCACGTGCTGGCCCGGACGCACGCCGCCCCTGACCAGCGCCTGCCAGATGTTCCTGGAGGCCGTCGCCCTCACAAGCAGCACCTCGACCTTGCCGCCGCTCGGCCGCTTGTGCCCCTGGAGGCGCGCATGGATCACCTGCGTGTTGTTGAGGACCAGGAGGTCGTTGCGGCGGAGCAGGCCTGGCAGCGCGTCGAAGCGGCGATGGGCCGGCGGGCCGGTGTTGCGGTCCACGACGAGAAGCCGGGCATGGTCGCGCGGCTCGACCGGCTGCTGGGCGATCAGGGACTCGTCGAGCGGGTAGTCGAAATCCTCGAGACGCATGGGAAAGCTTATCGCCGGGGGAGCGAGGAGAGGTCCCGGATCTCGGCGCCGGGATAGTAGTAGCGCACGATGGCTTCCGCGCTGTAGCCCTTTTCGGCCAGTTCCTTGGCGCCCCACTGGCACATCCCCACGCTGTGGCCCGCGCCGCGTCCGGTGAACTGGATTTGGAACCCGACCACTTCGAAGTCGAATTGCGTACTGGCCAACAGGGTGTAGCCGACCACGCGCCGCAGGTCTTCCCCCTTCACGCGGAGTTCGCCGTCCGAATGGAGAATGCGGACGGTGGAGACCCGGCCGGCCTTGGTGTAGTCGGCCGGCGAGAGGCTGGCGATGACCCCGACGGGAAAGCCCTCCTCCCGGAGCCGCTGTTCCAGCAGCGGCAGCCACACGACCGTCTGCCACTGCTGGAAGTACGGGGAGTTCATATCGAACGGGCACTCGACGCCCTTGAGATAGGGCAGGTCCAGGGACCAGACGTTCATCGCGTCCTCGGTCGGCCCGGCTGAGGTGGAAAAGAAGACCGCTTGGATCGGTTCGTTCTGGAACACGAGGACCTGCCCCCTGGTCTCGTCCGCGGCGCGCCCGCCCGGCCCGTCGGCGCCCGCGCGTCCCTTGTAGACCTGGTCCTTGGTCGTCGCCGCCACGTCGAAGTCCTTTTTGCCGTTCAGCCGGATCTTGTAGAGGACGTAGGTGCGGGAGGCGAGGGCCTGGGCTTTGAGGGCCTCCGGGTGCCAGGACGCGTTCATTTCGGACGGTACGACACCCTTCACGTAGTCCTCGAGGCCGACCTCGTTGATCGCCATCAGCTTGCCGTTCTGGCGCTTGACGGTCACGCGCCCGGCGACGGTGAGGTTGTTCACGGTGACGTCGCCGTTGCGCCCGCGCACCTCGATGCGGTCGGAGCGGAGACGCTGGCCGTCCACGGCCAGGCCGGCCGGGCCGGCCGTCACGGTGATCCGCCCGTTCGCGTCGACGTCGTCGTTTGGGGCCTTGACGATCAGTCCCGCGGCGGCCGCCAGCGTGACCGAGTCGGCGTTCTGGACGAGGGCGACGCGGACGGTCTCGGCGGCGCGCGCGGGCACGGGCGCGAGGACCGGGAGCAGGAGCAGCGCGAGGGCCGCGATGTTCTGGGCGAGACGGAGCATTATTTCCTGAGCAGGAGCCATGCCAACAGACTCAGGATGACGCTGGCCAGAAGGCTCGTGGTGATGGGGAAGTAGAACGTGAAATTGTCGCGCTTGACCAGGATGTCGCCGGGCAGCTTGCCGATGGGGCCGAGCCCGGGGAGCCGTCCGGCGAAGACCAGCAGGGCGCCCATCAGCGCGATGACGAGCCCCAGGCCGATCAGGATCTTGCCGAATCCGCTGATATCCGTGTGCACGCCCTCGGTTACCGCGCGTCCTTGATCAACTCTTCCGCGATCTGGACCGCGTTCAGGGCCGCCCCCTTGCGCAGGTTGTCCGCGACGATCCAGAGGTTCAGGCCGTTGGGCACGGACGCGTCCTCGCGGATGCGGCCGACGTACACCTCGTCCTTGCCCGCCGCGTCGAGCGGCGTCGGATAGATCTTGTGGGCGGGGTCGTCGTAGAGCAGCACCCCGGGGGCCTCGCACAGGAGCGCCCGCGCCTCGTTGGCCGACAGCTTCTGCTCGGTCTCGATGTTCACCGATTCCGAGTGGCCGACGTACACCGGCACCCGCACGGTGGTGGCCGTCACCAGGATCGAATCGTCGCCCATGATCTTGCGGGTCTCCTCGAGCAGCTTCATCTCTTCCTTGGTGTACCCGGACGGCAGGAAATCGTCGATGTGCGGGAGGCAGTTGAACGCGATCTGGTGCGGGTAGACCTTGGGCTCGGGCTCCTTGAACGAGAGCAGCGCCTGGGTCTCCTCCATGAGCTCGTCCATCGCGTCCTTGCCGGTGCCGGACACGGACTGAAACGTGGTCACGACGACCCGCTTGATGCGGGCCGCGTCGTGCAGGGGCTTGAGCGCCACCACCAGCTGGATCGTCGAGCAGTTCGGGTTGGCGATGATGCCCTTGTGCGTCGCGATGGCGGCCCGGTTGACTTCCGGGACCACGAGCGGGACGTCCTTGCCCATGCGCCAGGCGGCGCTGTTGTCGATCACCACCGCGCCGGCCTTGGCGGCGATGGGCGCGAACTCCCGGCTGATATCGGCGCCCGCCGAGAAGAGGGCGATGTCCACGCCCTCGAACGAGTCCCTGGTGAGCTCCCGGACGACGAGATCCTGGTCGTGGAAGGACACCCGGTCGCCGGCCGTCCGGGCCGACGCCAGCGGGCGCAGCGTGCCCACGGGGAACTTGCGCTCCGCGAGGATTTCGATCATCTCGGTGCCGACGGCGCCGGTGGCGCCCACGACGGCGACGGTATAGGCGGACTTGTGCTTCATGGAGCGTATTCTAACCGAAATGCGGCTTCTTGACAAAACTATCGACGCTGGCGATAGTCGGGGGGCCGGCGCAACACAGTTCAACGGAGGGGGCCATGAGACATCGTCACGAAGGGATTGCCGTCGCGGGTGTGGTGCTGGTCGCCGTGCTCGGCCTGGCCGGGTGCCCCCAGGTCCTGATGGAAACGGCCAAGAAGACCATGGAGGACCGTACGACCGGGGACCAGGTCACGGATACGAAGATCGGCGCCGGCCTGCTGTCGAGCCTGGCGGACAAGGACAAGAATCTCCTGCTCGACGTGAACGTGGATATCTGGGAGCAGCGGGCGATGCTGACCGGCACCGTCGACGATCCCAAGGTGCGGCAGGACGTGGTCCGGCTGGCGCAGGCCGATGATCGGATTCGGAAGATCTACGACGAGATCCAGATCGTGACCAAGGCGGAGAAAGAGCAGCGCCGGGAAGCCGCGAAGAACAAGGATGAGTCGAAGAAGGAGGGCATCGGCCAGTCGGTCAACGACTTCTGGGTCGAGACCAAGATCTCGGCCAAGCTGATCTCCACGCGCGGGGTCACGTCGGTCAACTACCGGTGGCGCTCGGTCCGGAACATCATCTACCTCATCGGGCGGGCGGGGAGCCAGGACGAGCTGAACACGGTGCTGGAGATCATCCGCGGGACCGAAGGGGTGAAGCAGGTCAAGCACTGGGTCGAGATCAAGCCGGTCGTGAAATCCTAATCTTTTTTGCCCCACAGTTCCTGCAGCCGCTGGGCCCGGCCGCAGTTGTACTTGTAGACCCGGTAGCGGAGCGGGTTCTTCTCGTAAAAGTTCTGGTGGTACTCCTCGGCGGGGTAGAACGCCCCGGCCGGCACGATCTCCGTGACGATCAGCTCCTTGAACGGCTTGGATTTCTGCAGCGCCTTCTTCGAGTCCTCGGCGAGCCGCTTCTGCGTCTCGTCGTGGTAGAAGATGGCCGCGCGGTACTGGCTGCCCCGGTCGCAGAATTGCCGGTCCGGCACCGTGGGGTCGATGTTCCGCCAGAAGACCTCCAGGATCCTGGCGTAGGTGACCTTGGCCGGATCGTAGAGGATCTCGACCGCCTCCGCGTGGCCGGTTTCGCCCGCCGACACGTCCTCGTAGGTCGGATTGGCTTTGCGCCCGCCGGTATAGCCGGACGTGGTCGAGACCACGCCCTCCACCTTGTCCAGGGCCTCTTCCATGCACCAGAAGCACCCGCCCGCGAACGTCGCCTTCGCGAGCTTGGCGTCATCGGCCGCGCCGACCGCGCCGGTTGCCAGCAGACTCACAACGAGCACACCGAGGAAGAAGTGATTTTTCATGGCCTTCGCTCCTTTGTCCTGCCGCAGAGTCTATTTTAGCAGGCCGACGTTACACCGTCTTCTTAATCCAGCCACTGGTCCGCGTTTCCCAAATTGACGCCAATTGTCTTTCCGGCTCTATCTGTCCGGACATTCGACCGAGGTCTAATAGTGCGGCCGGGAAACATGGTGCAAAGTAAATTTTTCAAGCTGACTATACCTGCCATGAAGAGAGGAGGACACCATGGGCCAGGAAATCACCGGCGGACATACCAGTGAGATCGAAGCGGCAATCCTCCAGAGATTGGAAAGGCTGGGCTCGTGCGGGCTCGAGGAGTTTCTTGAAGCGCTTCCTGGGCACACATGGACTCAGGTGTTCACCGCCATCGACCGTCTCAGCCGGGACGGCACCGTGATCCTCCGGAGACCCGCCCGGTTCGAGTACGTGGTCGAGGCCGCTATTCGGCGTGCCAGCTGAAAGGAGCATGGGCCATGAACTCCGCACGACGGCAACCGCAGTACCTGGATGTGTTCCTGTGCACGCACCTGGGCGATCTCGCGTCGGCCTCCGTTCCGCCGGCGCGGCGCGCCTGGTGGGTCATCATCGGTGGCACGCTGCTGGTGGCGCTCCTCTTCAGCGTGGCCATCGACGGCGCGATTCAGTGAGGCGGCCTTCCTTGATGTGTGTGGACATGCCCTGTGCCCACCAGCCACGCAAGGTCGCCAGGGGACGGCTGGCGGACTGACCCTCCGGCCAGCCGTCCGCCCCTAAACTCCGAAGACGCGGAGCCGCTGTCCATCCGGAAGGACAGAAAAAAAGAGACAGGCGCCTTTTTCCGAGGCGCCTGTCCCCTGTATCCGTCCGACCGTACTGCTTATTCGTATCCGTGGGAGCGCATGCAGGAGGCATACGCCTTCTGGTAGCGCTCATCATGGCCCCTGTTTTCGTTCAAGCCGTACAACGTCCCGCCCACGACGCCCACGATGCCGCCGATCGCCGCGCCCTTGCCGGCGCCCGATCCGCCGTCGGCGATGGCGCCGCCCGCCGCGCCGGTGCCGGCGCCCGCTACGGCCCCGATTCCCGCGTCTTTGAGGACCGTGGTGGTCTTATCGCCGGTCTGAGCGGCAGCGTACTCATTGCACTTATGGATCTCCGCTTGCGTGGTACGATGGTGCTCAATCGCGGAGCTCTTCGAAGACGGCGCCTCGCTCTTCTGGCCGACCACCATCGTCGTGATGCCGACTGCGGCGACCACGACCAGCAGCCCAATCGCCGTCGTTTTCCAGGGATCTATGGTCACAGGTTGTCCCATATTCTTATCCTCCCTCCGTTCTTTCCATGCAAGCGCGTTGCTTACCGTCCCTGCTTCGCGCGCGCATTCTCTCGTCCCTGCCTGCCGTGCTCGCCTGCCGCTTCGTCGGCTCGATCGAGACCGTGCTTTTTCCCTTCCTTCTTGGCATGCCTCTCGGCTTTTTCCTTTTCCTTCTCGGCCTTTCTCTCGGCCTTCTCCTTTTCCTTCTCCGCCGCCTCCTTCCCTTGGGCCGGCGTGGCAGGAACGGCCGGCGTGGCCTGGGCGAAGGTGGATGTGCTGAACGCGAGCGCGATCAACAGGGCCAATGCGCCTGTAAAAAGTCGCTTCATACTCGTATCCCTCCTTTCCATGTGAAGTGTTTGGGTTTTGGTCTGGGCGGTAATAATGATGAAATCAGTTCTGCGCTACACTGACAATGCGACTTTCGTCGAATGACGCCGCGGCACAGCGTGTGCTTTCTCGGGAAGGGGCTGGCGCCCCTAGGAAAATACAGGAAGTATGCGCCGGGACGGCCCGTGCAACCTTACGAGGGAAGGATCAGCAGCTTCTGTATGCCGACGTAGAGCAACGCTCCCATGATGAGCAGCAGCCCTAGCAGTATTTTAATGGCGCTCTCCATCGCGGACTCCTTTCGGAAGTGGAATGGGTTGCCTCAAGCCGCATACTGGTACTATCCGACAAGAACGGTCCCGCCACAATTCGACCTCGGTCGGGGTCCCCTCTAGCGGAGGCTGCAGGCCATCCTTGGCTTTGGCCCCCCATAGGAGGCTTCCTCCATGATGGCCACCCCTGCCTGGGCCGCGACCAGCAGGCGCTCGGGCATAACCGGTTTCTGCAACAGGTCGAGTATCTGTAGATTCGAGGCCTGCGCCTCCATGTCGTGCTCGATCGTGTTGCACATCAGGAGGAGCCCGCCCGGATAACGCATCCGGCGCAATGCGTGGAGAAACTCCGGCGCGGTCATGGTCGGGGCCGCCTGCCGAGGATCCGCGATCCCGCCCAGATCCATATCCAGGACCACCAGATGTGGGAGCGCATCGCGCATCAGAGTCAAGGCCTCGAGGCCGTTCCGGGCCGTTCGAATCGACACCACGTGGGTGCGCAAAAACGCTTTGAAGAGGTCCCGGGTCTCGTCCGATTTATCGACCAGCAAGACCGTGCCCGGCTTGATGAATAGGCCCGATTCCGTCCCCACGCTGTCCACCAGGGCGGCGAGCGAAGCGAACGGCAGGTGCTTGTTGAGAAAGTCGGTGACGCCCTGTTGTCGAGCCTCCTGTTCCTGTTTGTCGGTCCCCATCGCCGTCAGGATCATCACCACCGCCCGTGGGTCCGTCGTCCGAATGCGCCGGAGCACTTCAAGCCCATCCATCTCCGGCATGCGAAGGTCCAACAGCGTGATCTGCGGGCGATGCTGACGAAAGAGCCGAAGGGCCTCCCTGCCGTTGTACGCGGTCAATACCGCATGCCCACGGTGGCTCAACACCACTTTCAGCAGATTGCAGAAGTTCTCATCGTCATCGGCCAGGAGAATCGTTGCCATGCATTCCTCCGTTCCGTTCAAGGGGAGCGCCGCCGCCAGGAATGTCTTTCCGTGCCGGGGCCTCGACCGAAGTCGATCATTACGTGTTCCGACCTTGTTTGCCAATTCGACTCAAGTCCAGGGGGCCCTCGCTCTCAGGAGGCCATTGTCCGTATTGGACGCATGCTGTCCGTGTTTGATGTTTACCGAAGAGTGCCGACGGCACGGGGAAGGCAGACAAGACGGCAGGCTGGTTTAATTCATGTCTTCGGGGGCTTCGGCGGCCATTCTATCTCCGCGCCGCAGATCGTGCAGGCCTGAAACCCCATGGGACGGCCGTCCAGAAACAGGACTGTCGCGGTATGCGGGTGGCCGCACGAGGGGTTGCCTTTGGCCGCCCACTCCGCCCGCAGGAGTGCGGCGTCCTTAAACTTCACAGCGTGTCGCGCGCAACATGGCCTGATCGTACCGGCGCTTACTCCAGGTTGCCCGGAATGCGAAGCAGCTCCGCCAGGGAAAGGTTCAGCGCTCTTGCCAGCTTGACCAGACTGAGGAGCGACGGATTCCGGAGACCGCGCTCGATCCCCCCAATGTACGTCGGGTGGAGGTCCGATTGTTCAGCCAGTTTCTCTTGAGACCAGCCGCGCCGTGCCCGCAAGGCTCGCAACCTTTTGCCGACCCTGCCCAGGAGCGTGCTCATCCCCATGGTCATCCGTTCCGTACCTTAATGTAACGATAAACACCAGAGACAATCGTCATGCCCTGGTCGGATCGGCCGTCTGCCCTGCGCGCCCTCCATTCGGGCGACGGAACGAGCCCTCCGCCTGTTCGTACCGTGACGATCGCCTCTTTGCAAGAGCGACCTTTCGCGGGGGAGAGCCGCCTGCCCGCGGTATGGAACGGTATGCGGGCGCGCGTGTCCTCAATTGACGCACACTGTCCCGCGGATCTCTCGGTCCGGACATTCGAAGGGTCCGGCCCGTTCGAAAACGGGACCGGACCCTTGATCGCGCCGTATCGGCGCATGGCTGTTACCTGGTGACCGTCAAGGCGGCGGCGATGTGCTTGGGGTGAAGCTGACAGTACGCCTTGTGCTCCGACACCGCCGTGTCGATATTCTCCAAGGGTACGGAGATGGTTTTCTCCTCGCCGGGCTTGATCACTTCCTTGACGTTCATGGAATCAATGGAGAATCCATGGTCGGCCGCCAGGGGATTGCTCACCTTCAACGTCAGAGGGGCGGAGCGGCCCTTGAGGTCGAGGGGACCGCCGCCGTTCCAGGCTTTCGAGCCTTCCTTCTCCACCGCGACGAATTGGGCGTCTTCCCCGGCCAGTTGGCCTATGGCGACGCCGCTGGCCAGGGTCAGCGCCAGGCCGACGATCACGGACCGTACGGCCCGCCACCGGCATGTGCTCGTTGTGTCAAGCATTGCTCGCCTCCTTACTTCTCTTTCGACTGCCCGTTCTTCGAGTTCGTTTTGCTCTGCTCGTAATCGTAGTACAGGAGCCCGCCCACGATGCCGATCGGTCCGAGCACCGCGGCGCCGATTGCGGCGCTGCCGCCGGCTATCGCTCCGATCGTCGCGCCACCCGCCGCGCCGACCGCGCCGCCTGCCAGCCCCTCCTGCGCTTCCTGTTTCACTTCCTTTTGCTGATGGTCGGTCATGCCGGCGCAGCCGGTCAGCACGGTAAGCGCCAACAGCGCACTTCCGATTTTCGTCATTCGCATCTTGGCACCCTCCTTTCATGCGCACCCATGGGCATCGGCCGCTTTTCGGGCGCGTGCTTTGTGCTTGAGCAAGGGAGGTACCTTGCCGAACAGTGTCGGCAGTTCGAACAGGTTGCGGTCTTTTGACAACCGGTTCAGGGTGGGGGCAGGAGGACGCTGCAGGGAATAGGATTCAGGGTTTCTACTGTAGCCAGTCGGATCGCTCGAATTCTCAATAGACTCAACCTGTATGCAAAACCCTGCAGCGCTGAAATATCCAAGGTTTTCTCGATGGTTCGGTCGAAACGGTCAGGAGGGAAGGGCGGTCCGGCTAGCCGATTTTTTTCGTCAGCCCCGGGTAGAGCGCGGCCAGGCAGTCCGGGCAGAAGCCGTGGGTGAGGGTCGCTTCGGAATGCATGACGATGTAGGTCTCGAGATGATCCCAGGTTCCCTGGTCGTTGCGGATTTTTTTGCATGAGGCACAGATGGGCAGCAGGCCCTTCAGGGTCTTGATCTGCGTGAAGGCGTCCTGCAGCTCGTGGAAGAGCCACTCGCGTTTCGCTTCAAACAGCTTGCGCTCGGCCACCACCGCGGCGAACACAAGGGCCAGCAGGGCGGTGAGGCCCATGAACGCCTGCAGCAGCAGCAGGGACTCGTTCTGCGTGTCACGCACGAAAGGACCGGACCCCCGCAGTGTGCCCCAGAGCGCGATCCCCGACAGCAGTGCGGCGGCCGTCGCCGTTTCGCGCGGGCCGAACCGGAACGCCGCCCACACGAGGATGGGAATGCAGAGGTAGTCGAGCGGGTAGTCCTTGGCGTTGAACGGAAGCAGCCCGCCGAACACCGCCTGGCCGACGACCACGAGGCAGAGCAGCAGGCAGGCCGCTTCAAGCGCCTGTCCGTGCGACCATTGCACGCGGGGTTCCGCCATCCACAGCACGAGCAGCGGGGTGACCAGGAGAATGCCCGTCGCGTCCCCGAGCCACCAGGTGATCCAGATGGGGCCGTAGTCGGCCCAGTAGGCAAAACCGCCCAGCGCGAGGCTGGTCACGCCGAACGCGGCGCTGACCACCGTCCCGAGCGCGCCGGCCAGGACGGCGAACGCGAGGATGTCCGGCGGCCGCTCGAAGGCGCGGCGGCCGCCGGCGAATTCATTGACGAGGTAGGCCCCCATCAGGCCTTCCAGCGTGTTGCCTGTCGCGATGCCCAGCGAGGTGGCCGCGGTTCCTGCCGTCGTGACGTTCACCAGGAAGGCGCCGACGAAGACGCCCGGCCAGACCCGGTAGCCGAACGTCAGGAGCGCCGCCAGGGCGATGCCGGCAGGCGGCCATACCGCCGTGGCGCTCGCGTTCACGAAGGCGAGCATCAGCCCGAGTTTGCCCGCGATCAGGTAGACGGCGGCAAGGCCGGCGACGACGGCCGGAGCGGGAAGAGAGAGGAAGCGCCCCATAGCGTGAAAAGAAAGCAAATCCCGTGCATGGCGCCCGTGACTGCCGTTGGGACGGATTGTCTTAAGCTGTCAACAGGAAGCCCCGCCGCTTCCCTGCACTCCTGGGTAATCCTTGTCCGAAGGCAAGGGGGAGCCCGAGCACCATTCGGAAATGGAGCCAGACCCCTTGCGTCACAGTGTCTTCATGTCGATGACGAAGCGATAGCGCACGTCGCCCTTGATCGTCCGCTCGTACGCCGTCTCGACCTGCTGGATCGGGATCACCTCGACGTCCGACGTGATGTTCCGGGCCGCGCAGTAATCGAGCATCTCCTGCGTCTCGCGCATGCCGCCGATGAGCGAGCCCGACAGTGTTCGCCCTTTCATGATGAGCGAGAAGGCATTGACCGCCATCGGCTTGGGCGGCGCGCCCACGAGCGCCAGCGCCCCGCCCCGGCGCAGCAGGTTGAGATACAGGTTGAGATCGTGGTCCGCGGCGACCGTGTCGAGAATGCAATGGAAGCGGTTGGCGAGGGCCTCCAGGTTCTTCGGGTCTTTCGTCGCGACGAAGTCATGCGCGCCCAGGCGGCGCGCGTCCTGCTCCTTCGAGCTGGACGTGCTGAAGACCGTGACTTCAGCGCCCATGGCGGCGGCCAGCTTGACTCCCATGTGGCCCAGCCCGCCCAGTCCCACGACCCCGACGCGCTGTCCCGGCCCGACGTTGAACTGCCGGAGGGGCGAGTAGGTGGTGATCCCGGCGCAGAGCAGGGGCGCGACGTTCGCCGCCGGCAGCTTCGGGGGAATCTTGAAGACATACTGCTCGTCCACGACGATCTGCGAGGAGTAGCCCCCGTACGTCGGCGTCTTCAGGTCGTGCTCGGTGCCGTTGTACGTGAAGACGATGTGCCGTTCGCAGTACTGCTCCAGGCCCGCCTTGCAGCTCTCGCAGACGCGGCAGGAATCCACGAAACAGCCGACGCCCGCCGGATCGCCGATCTTGAAGCGCGTCGCCCGGGGTCCGACGCGCGTCACCCGCCCGACGATTTCGTGCCCGGGCACCATCGGGAAGAGCGCGCCGCCCCACTCGTCCCGCGCCTGGTGGATGTCGGAGTGGCAGATGCCGCAGTACAGGATTTCGATGAGCACGTCGCGCGGCCCGGGGTCGCGCCGCTCGAAGGTGAAAGGGGCGAGCCGTTCGGTCGGGCCTTTGGTTGCGTATCCACGGGTCGGCAGCATGGGGGTGCCTCTCAGTTCCGGTCCAGGTTCTTGTATTGGCGGTACAGCAGGACTGCGCCCCAGGCGAAGGCGAGGACCATGAGCCACCGGCCGGCCATGTAGGCCCCGGCGGCGATCTTGTGGTCGGAGTACAGCCAGCCGAGCTGCTTCAGCAGGTATTCCCAGTCGTGGTAGTCCTCCACCTCGGATCCGGTGACGCCGCCGAGCAGCGGGAGTTCGCCGGCCCGCGCATCGCCGATATAGGGCGCGAGGTCCATCAGGTTCTGGGCGAACCACCAGAGCGCCACCGTCCCGCCGAAGGGATTCTGCTGGTACAGGAACGTCCCCAGGCAGACCAGCGGCATGAGGAGCTGGCCCAGGCTGCCGCCGAGCACATGCAGGAACCGGCCGAAAGGGCGGAAGAGGAAGTGGCCGGCTTCGTGGAACGGCAGGTTGATGTGGTGCATGAAGGACTCCATCACGTAGCTCGACTGCCAGGTGTTCGTGATGAACCGCCAGCCCCAGACGGCCAGCCCGAGGAAAACGATCGCCCGCCCGGCGAAGTAAAACGGATGGACCTTCTCCTCGTCGGGGAGCAGGCAGGCTTTGATGGCGGCGAGGACGTCGGACATAGTTATGGCACTGTGACGGTGATCGTAATGTCGGACTGCAGGGTCGCGGTGGCGCCGGTTCCCCGGAAGGTGCCCGTCACCGGCGAGGCGTCGCGAAAGGTGGGCCCGGCCGCCAGCGCGATATGCCGATCCCCAACGACCAACCCAAGAGTCGGATCGTACCCACGCCATCCGCCGCTGGGAAGGTAGACCTCGGCCCAGGCGTGCAGGTCTCTTCGGGACTGGTCGGGATCGCCTTCCTGATAGCCGCTCACAAAGCGGGCGGCGAGCCCCACGGCACGGCATGCGGTGATAAAGAGGAGGGTCAGGTCCCGGCAGGATCCCTGCCGTTGGGCCAGGACGATGTCCGGCTGCAGCGGGTCGCCTTCTTCCCGAATGGCCACCGTGCACTGTTGGGGAAGGCGGGTGGTCAGGGCCGAAAGAAACGGGAGCGTTTTCCACTTCACGGCTTCGGCCAGGTCGGTTCCGAACTTCGCCACGGCGTCCGGCACGGAGGGCGGGCTGTCCAGGTATGGTCTCAGGGACGGGACCAGCGTCGCGGGATATCGCATCGGCAGGACCTGCCCGGTTGCGGGGGCAATCAGGAAATCAAAGGGGTTGGTCCGGATGGTCTCGACCACGGACGCCGCGCGGACCTCCAGGCGATCTGTGGCGCTGTCGAACCAGAGCTGGCAGACACAATTCCCGTCCAGGTCCAGGCATTCCGAGCGGCCCGCAGGCTCCGGAAAGACCGCCAGGTCGAACTTCACGAGGCGCTGGGCTGCGTCGGAGCGCGGCCGCAATCGGAGGAGATGCGGTTCCAGGAACACAGGCTTGCTATAGGTATAACGAGTCGTGTGGCGAACCTCGAACGTCATCAGGTGGGACCCGGGGTGCGATCCGGGCGTGGTGACCGGGTGGTGTGGTTGGAGAGCGGGGCGAGCACGCGTTCCGTCCACTTGGCCGGCAGCTGATCGACCGATTCGGCGATCCGGGCCTGCCACCAGGCCGAGCTGTTCAGGAGGTCGTCCTTCTCAAAACGGGATTCGACGATGTCGAAGGTGTCGGTCCGGTAGGCGACCACGTCGAGGGGATACTCGACGCTCGTCGAACTGGTCCGGGTGGCGTCAAAGGCGAGAAACCCGACCTTCAAGGCCAAATCCATGGACGACTCGTAGCGGAGCACCCGGTCGAGCAGGGGCTTGCCGTAGCCGGATTCGCCGATGATGCAGTATGGGGTGCCCTCGCTGACCTCGACCCAGTTGCCCGCCGGGTACAGCAGGTACAGCTTGTGTTCCGGATCGTTCTCCAGCTGGCCGCCGACGAGCGCGTGGAGATTGAAGGGCAGCCCGCCCTTGTCGAGGGGCTCCCTGTCCTCCTCGGCCACGCGCCGGATCTGCGTCGCGAGCACGTTCACCGCCTTGTACAGCTTGTCGAACGTCTGGTCGCCCTCGCCGATCACCTCTTCGAAGTAGGTGACCGCCTTGTCCCGGACCGACCGTAGGCCCGAGGTCATCAGGAACATCGAGTGCCGGCCGTGCTGGTGGATGGAGACCTTCCGCGCCGTGATGCATTCCACGCCCGTCGTCACCCGCGTGTCGGCGATGCCGATCAGCCCGTCCTGAACTTTCATGCCCAGACAGAAAGTCATTGGAGGTCCCCTTTGGTCATGGCGCCCTCGACGGGGCGCAGCGCGAAGAAGGTCTCGAAGATCGCATCGCCGACCCGGTTGAGCTCGGCCTGGAAGTTGTCGAGGAATTCGTGCAACCCTTGCGCGGTGATCTCCCCGATGTCGGCGTAGTCCAGGTCCGCCCGCAGCCGGCCCAGCCGCCGTTCCGCGAGGTTCTGGACGGTGCCGCCGTCCGAGCCCGAGATCGCGTGCAGCGAATCCTCCCCTTTGATGAGACAGTACCGGATGGCCCGGGGGAAATTCGGGTTGAGGATCAGAAATTCGACGACCTGGTGAGGCGTGATGCGGCCGTAATGCTTGCGGTACATCTCCAGCGCGCTGGCCGACTTCAGCAGGGCGGACCATTGGATGTTGTCGAAGGGCGTGCCGACGTCGGACACGTCCGGCAGGAGGATGAAATACTTCACGTCGAGAATCCGCGAGGTCTTGTCGGCGCGTTCCAGGAGACGGCCGAGGCGCGCGAAGTGCCACCCCTCGCCGTGGGACATCGTGGCGTCCGTGATGCCCCCGAACAGGTGGCTCGCCGTTTTGACCTCGGCGAAGAAGCCCTGCGGGTTCTGCATGAACCGCCCGCCGGAGACGGCGTCCGTGACCGTCAGGTACGAGCGATTGACCTGCTCCCACATCTCGGAGGAAATGATCTCCCGGACCGAGCGGGCGTTCTGCCGGGCGGCCGAGAGGCAGGACAGGATGGAGTTCGGATTGTCGGTGTCGGCGGCCAGAAAGCGGATCACGTTCTCCTTCGTCGGCTTGCCGAACCGCTCGGCGAACACCGCATCGTCCCCGGTGGTTCGCACCAGCGGATCCCACTGCTCGGCCGTGCCCTCGGGCATGTCCAGCGTGAGCGCAAGCTTGACGTCGATGAAGCGGGCGTAATTTTCGGCCCGCTCGATGTAACGGTTCATCCAGTAGATTGCGTTGGCCACCCGGCTTAGCACGGCTTGTCCCTTCCGGACAACACCCAGGTGTCTTTGTTGCCGCCGCCCTGGCACGAATTGACCACCAGCGAGCCTTTTCGCAGCGCGACGCGGGTCAATCCGCCGGGCATCACATGAATGTCGCGACCATACAAAATGTACGGACGAAGGTCAACATGACGCCCTTCGAAATGGTCCCCGCAAATCGTGGGGACCCGGGAGAGCGCCAGCACCGGCTGGGCGATATAGTTCCGGGGGTCGGCTAGAATGCGGCCGGCAAACTCCTCGCGCTCACGCCGGCCGGCCTGCGAGCCGATCAGCATCCCGTGCCCGCCGGCTTCGTTGGTGGCCTTGACCACGAGCTGGTCCAGATGGTCCAGGACATAGGCGCGATCCTTCTCATCCGAGCAGAGATAGGTGGGCACGTTCGGGATCACGGGCTCCTCTCCGAGGTAGTAGCGGATGAATTTCTCCACGTAGGCGTAAATGGCCTTGTCGTCCGCCACGCCCGTGCCCGGGGCGTTCGCCAGGGCCACGCGCCCCTTCCGGTACGCGTCCATGAGACCGGGCACCCCCAGCAGGGACTCTTCCCGGAACACGAGCGGGTCGAGAAACTCGTCGTTGACCCGGCGATAGATCACGTCGACCCGCTTCAGGCCCCGGGTGGTCCGCATCTGCACAAACCCGTCCGCGGCGACCAGATCGGCGCCTTCGACGAGCTCCACGCCCATCTTCTGGGCCAGGAACGAATGCTCGTAGTAGGCCGAATTGTAGATCCCGGGCGTCAGGATGACGACCGTCGGATCCGGCCGATCGGTGAGACACTGCAGGGTATCCAGGAGCCGGCCGGGGTACTCATCCACCGGCCGCACGCGGGAGGCCTCGAACAACTCCGGAAAGGTGCGCTTCATGACCTGGCGGGCTTCCAGCACGTAGGCCACGCCGGACGGGCACCGCATGTTGTCCTCGAGGACATGGAACGTGCCGTCGGCGACCCGCACCAGATCGATCCCGGCGATGTGGCACCAGATCCCTTTCGGCGGATTCAGCCCTTCGCAGGCTTTGAGAAAGCCCTTGCTGGAGGCAACGAGGTCTCCCGGAATGATCCCGTCCTTGATGATCTTCTTGTCGTGATAGACATCCTGCAGGAAGCAGTTCAGCGCCGTCACGCGCTGGCGCAGGCCCCGCTCGAGCCGTTCCCACACGGCGGCCTCGACGATCCGGGGCACGATATCGAAGGGGAAGATGTGCTCATGGCTGGTCCCCTCCCCCTGCACGCCGAACGTCACGCCCATGTCCAGCAGGACCCGCTCCGCCGCCTGCTGGCGCCGCTTGAGCTCCCCGTCGGTCAGCGCGGCGATCTTCTCCATCACGAGCGTGCAGCCGGGTCGCGGCCGGCCCCGGCCCTCGAACGTCTCGTCGTAGAAGTTTTCCGGATCGTAGGACGTGAATTGCATGGCCGGCACTCATCTTACTCCGCCGGCCCGGCGAATCAAGGGCCGGCCAGTTTCTCCTGCCTGCCCGTCTGTGATAGATATGAGGGCGAACAAGGAGACCGAACAGCCTGATGGCCACCCCCGATTCGTCCGCCGGCGGGAACTTCATCCGCGAGATCGTCGAGCAGGACCTCGCGACCGGCAAGCACCGCCGCATCGTGACCCGCTTTCCGCCGGAGCCGAACGGCTACCTGCACATCGGGCACGCCAAGTCCATCTGCCTCAACTTCGGTCTGGCGCAGGAGCATCAGGGCATCACCCACCTGCGGTTCGACGACACGAACCCGAGCACGGAGAGCGTGGAGTACGTGGAGTCCATTCAGGCGGACGTGCGCTGGCTGGGCTTCGACTGGGGCGACCGGCTGTTCTACGCCTCTGGCTACTTCGACCGGCTCTACGAGTACGCCGTGCAACTGATCAAAAGGGGCCGGGCCTACGTGGACAGCCTGAGCGCCGAGGAGATCCGCAAGCACCGGGGCACGCTGACCGAGCCGGGCCGGGACAGCCCCCACCGGACGCGGTCCGTCGAGGAGAACCTGGACCTGCTCGCGCGCATGAAGGCGGGCGAGTTTCCGGACGGGACCCACGTGCTCCGCGCGAAGATCGACATGGCCGCGCCCAACATCAACCTGCGCGATCCGACCCTCTACCGCATCCGGCACGTCGCCCACCACCGGACGGGCGGCGAGTGGTGCCTCTATCCGACGTACGACTACGCCCATCCCCTCTCGGACGCCCTCGAGGGGATCACCCATTCCATCTGCACGCTGGAGTTCGAGGACCATCGCCCGCTGTATGACTGGTTCCTGGACAACCTGGACGTGCCGTCCCATCCCCGGCAGATCGAGTTCGCGCGGTTGAACCTCACGCACACCGTCATGAGCAAGCGGCGCCTGCTGGACCTGGTCGGCAAGGGCCACGTGAACGGGTGGGACGACCCGCGCCTGCCGACGCTCCAGGGACTGCGGCGGCGGGGCTGCACGCCCGAGGCGATCCGCGCCTTCTGCGAGCACATCGGGGTGCAGAAGCGCGACGGGACCATCGAGATGGCCCTGCTCGAGCACTTCATCCGCGAGGACCTGAACCGCCGCGCGCCGCGCGTGATGGCCGTGCTGCGGCCGCTGAAGGTGGTCATCGAGAACTACCCGGAAGGCCGGACGGAGGAGCTGGAGGCCGTCAACAATCCGGAAGATCCGGGCGCGGGGACCCGGACGGTGCCCTTTTCACGGACGCTGTACATCGAGCAGGACGACTTTCGCGAGGTCCCCCCGAAGAAGTTCTTCCGCATGACGCCGGGGCAGGAGGTCCGCCTCCGCTACGCCTACATCGTCAAGTGCGTGAGCGTGGTCAAGGACGAGCGCACCGGCGAGGCGGTCGAAGTCCGGTGCACCTACGATCCGGAGACGAAGAGCGGCGGGCCGCAGGCGGGCCGCAAGGTCAAGGGCACGTTGCATTGGGTATCGGCCGCCCACGCGAAGGACGCGGAGGCGCGGCTGTACGAGCATCTCTTCGCCAAGGCCGACCCGGACGACGTGCCGGAGGGTCAGGACTACAGCGCGAACCTGAATCCCCATTCGCTGGAACGATTGGAGGGATGCAAGGTGGAGCCGAGCCTCGCGGGCGCGAAGCCGGGGCTCCGGTACCAGTTCGAGCGGCAGGGGTACTTCTGCGTGGATCCCGACTCGGCGAAAGGCCGGCTCGTCTTCAACCGGACGGTCGCGTTGCGGGACTCCTGGGCCAAGGTCGAGAAGGCCCAGCAGGAATAAGCGGCAGCGGCGGTCCTTGTCGAAGTGCGTTCTGTCTAGCGGTTGCCCCTGGCGACGCCCGGGCCGTACGTCTCCGGCGGAGGGTCTCCCAGCAGGGGCATGCCAGGCAGGCTCAGGATCGGCGCCATCAGGACCAGCGCGACGGGTTCCCACACCCGGTTCAGGCAGGACTCCGGACGCCGGCTCAGGAGCTCCACGCAGTGGCCGGGCGGCGCCACGATGTCGTACCCCGACAAGTCCCAATCATCGCCCTTCTTCTGCAGCTGTTTCCTGTAGCCGCCGTACATGACGGGCGCCTCGACGACCCAGCCGTCCTTGTCCACGCGCACCAGTTGTTCCGTGACGGTCTGATAGTAGCGGGTGCCGTCGGACCGCTCGTGATAGTACAGGGGCGGCCCCGCCGAGCACCCCGCGATGAAGAACAGACTCGCCATCACCCATACCAGGACTTTCATACGGCCCATTATAGACAATTCCTGCTTCCAGGCAAGGGGTCCGGCAGGACCCGCGGTCTAGGCTGGAAATGAGAGAGCTGCGAGGCGGGAGCGTTCGCTCCCGCCTCGTGCCACGACTCCCTACCGGGACCGGTTGGGGCGTTCCGGACGTTCCGGACGATTGGGCCGTTCCGGACGATCCGCTTTCAGGTCCTTCCGGTCGGCGCGCAGGTCTTGCTTGTCACGCGCATTGTCACGGCCCTGTTGACCGTGTTCGCCCGCGACCTGGTCCGCGCGGTCAAGGCCGCGCAATGCGCCTCCCTTATTGCTCTTGTTGTCGCGGTCGTCCCGGCCGTCCCGACGGTCTTCGCGCAGTTCCCGCCGGTCGCTCCGGAGGTCTTGCTTGTCCCGCTGCAGCTCCCGCCGGTCTTTCCGGAGCTCTTGCACGTCGTTGCGCAGTTTCTGTCGATCCGCCTGGATTTTGTCCTGGCTGGCGCCGGACCGGAGATCCTGCCGCAACGCCTGGCGGTCCTGCGCGACCTCCTTCAGATCGCCCTTGATCTCCTGTTTGTCCGCCCTGATTTCCTGGCGGTCCTTCGCGATGTCTTCCTTCAGCGGCGTTGACGTCACGGCCGGAGGGGACGTCGGCGGAGCCGGGGGAGTGGTCTGCGCGAACGCGCCGGTGACGAGAAACGCCGATACGAAAAGCGCGCCCGCGCCAACGGTCTGAAGCGATGTCTTCATGGCTCTTCTCCTTTCTCGCTCTGATGTGATGCCCGCTCGCCTTATCGGGAGGCAGGCCCGTTCGTCTTATCTTATATGGGCAAGGATGGTGCCACGTCGGAAATGTCGGGTATTCGCACAAGATGGGAAAAGCTGACTCGCCGGGTCGCGCGCACGGCGCAGAAAACTGAAGGCATCCGCATTCAGGGTTTAGACTCACATCAACAGGCGCGCGTTGTTTTTCTCATACTTGGAACTGTAGGCGTACCCATACAACGTGGAGGGCGCGTCATGCGATGAGACACAGGACGAAGTCCGGCGCTTCCGGGACAACTTAGCGCAGAAAATGACAGAGCGTGAAAACATTTTGCTTGATTTTACTCAAGGTTTTTTGTCTACTAGAATTATCTTTGCACGAGGATGGCAGGAGGAACGGACATGCTCCCATCGACTGGCCTGACCGGGAGGACGAAGATGCGGCTGCTCGCGATTGCCGCCGCCGCGGGGCTTGGCGCCTTCTTGCTGGCGGGGAGTCCCCTGCCCAGCGAAGCGGCCGAGGAAACCTGGCAGGTGGGCCTGTCGGCCACATACACGAGCGGGGATTACGGTACGAACACCCGGACGGACATCCTCTATATGCCGTTCTCGCTCCGGCGGCTTTTCCGGGACGGGGATCTGACGCTCATCGTTCCGTATATCAGTGTCGCCAGCGACGGCCGCGTGACGCTCGTGGGGGGCGTTCCGGCCTTTGCCAGAAGAGTCCAGCGGACGCCGGCACGGGTCACCAATGAGGGGATCGGCGATGTCATCATGCAGGGGCGCTACTATATTCTCGATGAGCGTACGTTCCTCCCCACCGTCGCCCTGGTCGCCCGCTTGAAGGCCCCGACGGCCGATGCGGATAAGGGCTTGGGCACCGGTGAGTGGGATGAAGGCATTGGGACGGAAATCTCGAAGAAGTTTGCCGAGAAATGGACGGGCTTCTTCGATCTGGGCTATACGATCATCGGACAGCCGGCGGGCGTGACCCTGCAGAACCGATGGAACTACGATCTGGGCCTGGGCTATAACTTCACGGAAGCGCTGATGGGCAGCGTGTATTACGAGGAGTGGCGGACGCTCGTCCCGGGCCAGGTGAATCCGCGGGACCTTCTCTTCGCGGTGAATTACAAGGCGACATCTGCCCTGCGACTGAATTTCGCGATAGAGACAGGATTATCTAACGGTGCCCCGGAGTACGGTATCACCGGGGGCCTGAGCTGGCGGTTCTAATTTCCCTCACGAGCCTCACGCCAGGAACCCGCTCGCCCGCAAGAACGTGAGCGCCACTTCGTTGACCGGCCGGTGCTTGCCGTCCACCTGGTGGTTCAGCGCCCGCATGATCTCGTCCGAGAATTTCCCCGACAGCAGATCGAGCGCGTCTTTCAGTCCGGGATGCGCCGCCAGCGCCTCGGCCCGCACCGTCAGGGCCGCCTGGTACGGGGGGAAGTACCGCTTGTCGTCCGTGAGAATTTTCACGTCCATCACCGACAGCAGGCCGTCCGTCGCGTTGGCCGCCACCATGTCCACCTGCTTCTGCTCGAGCGCCTTGTAGAGCAGCCCGAGGTCCATGGTCTTCGGCGACCCCTTGACGGGCAGCTTGTAGGTCTTCAGCAGGCCGGGCAGGCCGTCCGGACGCTGCTGGAATTCGTAGCCGACTCCGAGCGTCCAGCCGCCGTCACGCCGGGCCGCCTCGCTCAACGATCCGATCCCGTGCCGGCGCGCGTCCTCGCCGCGGATCACCATGGCGAAGGTGTTGTTGAACCCCAGCGGCTCCAGCCACACGATGTTGAAGCGCTGCTGATATTCGCTCCGCACGCGGGCCAGCACGTCATTGGGGTCCGAGGAGAGAGGCCGTTTCAGGATCGCCGTGAGCGCCGTGCCGGTGTATTCGGGATAGAGATCGAGCCCGCCCTGCAGCATCGCCTGGTGCGCGAGCAGCGTGCCGCCTAGGTTCAGCTTGCGGTCCACGCGCCGGGACAGCCGGTGGCTCACGTGCTGGGCGACGATCTCGCCGAGGATCACCTGCTCCGTGAAGTTCTTGGAGCCGACGGTGAGCGGCGTGCCCCGGGCGCAGCCGATGATCGCGTTGAGTCCCGCGGCCGCGATCAGGCCGGCGAGAATTTTTTCTCCACCCATCCGAGTCCTCCGTCGGCCGCCAGGGCGATGAGCGCGGCGGGCAGGGCCCCCGCGAGGATCAACGTCGAGTCCACGGAGGCCAGGCCGCGGAAGATGAACACGCCCAGGCCGCCGCCGCCGATGGCCGCCGCGATCGTGGCCGTGCCGATCGTCGTCACGGTCGCCACCCGCACGCCGGCCAGGATCGTGCGCGCCGCCAGCGGCAGTTCCACCTCGAAGAGGAGCTGCCGCCCCGTCATGCCCATGGCGACCGCCGATTCGCGGACCGCCGGGTCTACGCCCAGGATGCCCGTCAGCGTGTTGCGCAGCACGGGCAGCAGCGCGTACAGCACCAGCGCGACGATCGCCGTGTGCTTCCCGATGCCGCCGATGAACGGGAGCGGGATCAGGAACCCGAACAGCGCGAGGCTGGGGACGGTCTGCATGACGTTGGCGAAGCCGATCACCCACCGCTGCAGGGGCGCGCGCCGCGTGAGCAGGATGCCGGCCGGGATGGCGACCGCGACGGCAATGGCCATGGCCACGCCGACCAGCACGAGATGCTCCGCGGTCAGGTCCAGGATCTCGCGCGCGAGGTCGGGCGTCATGGGGGCGCCGCCTGCGGATCGAGGCAGGCGAGGAACGCGCGCGCTTCCTCGCCACGGGCCCGGAGGAAGTCCGCTGGGGCGGCCAGGACCGCCAGCCGGCCCTCGTGCAGCAGCGCGATGCGCGTGGCCACGAGCAGTGCTTCCCGCACGTCGTGCGTCACGAAGATCGCGGTCTTGCCGAGGCGGCGGCGCAATTCCAGGAACTGGCGCTGCAGCTCGACGCGCGTGACCGGGTCCAGCGCGCCGAACGGCTCGTCGAAGAGCAGCAGCGGCGGGTCGGCGGCGAGCGCGCGGGCGACGCCCACGCGCTGGCGCTGGCCGCCGGAGAGCTCGCGGGGATAGCGGGCGGCGAACTGCGCCGGCGGCAGCCCGACCTGGTCGAGCAGGGCATGCACGCGGGTCCGGATCGCCGCCGCCGGCGTCCCCTCCAGCCTCGGCACCAGGCCGACGTTGCCCTCCACGGTGACGTGTGGGAACAGGCCCGCCTCCTGGATCACGTAGCCGATCCGGCGCCGGAGCCGGATCGGGTCCCAGCTCGTCGTCGGCCGGCCGTCCACCATCACCTCGCCCGCGCTGGGGCGGAGGAGGGCGTTGACCATCTTGAGCGCGGTCGTCTTGCCGGAGCCGCTGCGCCCCAGCAGCACGATGGTCTCGCCGGCTGCGACGTCCAGGCTGAAGTCGCGCAGGATGTCTTTGCCGCCGACGCGGTAGGAGACGTTCCGGAAGGAGACGGGCGGGGTCACGGCGGCGCGGCGATCCACAGGTTCTCGGCGAAGGGCCACTCGCCGTCCACCCACTGCGACTCGCACAGGTAGCCGGCGCGCCGGGCCATGCCGGGAATCTCGTCGGTCCGGTACTTGTGGCAGGCTTCGGTCCAGATCGTCTCGCCCTCCTCCAGCGTGCCGGCGAAGCCGGCGGCTCGAACCGTGATGGTCTGCTTCTTCCTCGAGCGCAGGTGCATCTCGATCCGGCGCTCGCGGTCGTTGTACCGGGCCTCGTGCGCGAAGTCCCGCAGCGAGAAGTCGCCTCCGAGTTCGCGGTTGATGCGGGCCAGGAGATTCAGGTTGAAGGCCGCGGTGACGCCGGCGGGATCGTCGTAGGCCTGCAACAGGTCGGCCACCGGCTTCTCCAGGTCGGTGCCCAGCAGGAGCGCGTCGCCGGGCGCCAGGCCTTGCCGGATCTCGCGCAGAAACTGTTCGGCCGCCGGGCGCTCGAAGTTGCCCACGGTGCTCCCCAGGAACAGCACCAGCAGCGCCTGGCCGGTCCGGCGCCGGGACGCGACCTCGCGCAGGCCGTCCAGGTACGACGTTTCCAGGCCCACGATGCTGAGCGCGCCCATACCCGACAGTTCCTTCCGGCAGTTCGCCAGGGCGGCGGGCGAGGTATCGACGGGAAAGTAGGCGACGGGTTCGCGGTGGGCGAGGGCTTCCAGGAGCCAGCGGGTCTTGCGGCCGCTGCCACTGCCCAGTTCGGCCACGACCACCGGCGGGGGCAGGTGCTCGAGGATGGCCGGCGCGTACCGCCGCAGGAGGCGCTCGTCCGCGCGGGTGAGGCCGTACTCCGGCAGCAGGGTGATGGCCTCGAACAGCGCTGTGCCGATCTCGTCGTAGAGATACTTGGACGGCAGTTCCTTCTGGCCGGCTTTGCCGAGCCCGTCGCGCACGTCGCGGGCGAAATCGAGAAGGGCCGGCATCAGTTCTCCACCACCCGGAATCCGGCGTAGACGTAGGGATAGTTCGGCCGGTACCAGTTGCGGAAGGAGCGACGCAGCAGCCGGGCCGCCGTCTGCGGCGAGGCGCCCTTCAGGAGGTAATGCGCGCCGTCGAAAAACGGGGCCGAGTAGCCGGGATAGAACGAAAACGGCTGGAAGCCGGGGAACGGGTGGAAGGCCGTCGCGGTCCATTCCCAGCCGTTGCCGACGAGCTGGGAGACGCCGAAGGCGCTGTCCCCCGACGGGGTCGCCGTGACGGGCAGGGGGTCCCACCGGCGAAAATCGAAGTTGCCGCGCCGTTCATCGGGCGGCTCCTCGCCCCACGGATGGGCGCGCTCCCCGCCGTCCGGCGTGCCGTAGGCCGCGCGGTGGAACTGGGCCTCGGTCGGCAGGGCCTTGCCCGCCCACTGCGCGTAGCGCAGGGCCCGCATCCAGGTCACGTAGACCGGCCAATCGAGCGGGAGCGGAATGTCTCCGCCCATCGCGCGCCAGTACCACTGATCGCCGCGCTTCGTCCAGAACGGCGGGGGCTCGGCTCCGTCCTGCACGAACTCGAGGTATTGCCCGTTGGTGACTTTGTGCTTGCCGATGGCGAACGAGGGGACGCGCACCGCATGCGCGTCGAATTCGTTGTCCCATCCAAATGCGCCGTCGCCGTTCGGACGCGGCCGCCCCAACGTGGCCGCTCCGGCCGGGACCTCGATCATGCTGTGAACCGGCTCGGGGCCATCGACGTGGTGCGCGGTCGGGGGAAGCGCCTTCCGGTCCGGCGGCGCGTTGTGCAGGATGTACGCGAACGTCTCGGCGTGCATCAGGCGGTGCTCGACGGCGACGTGGAGCATCGGCTCCGGCGCCCGGTCCAGCACGGCATTGAGGGACAGGCGGACTTGCTGGTTGTACGTGACGACCTCCTCCACCGCCGGCCAGTCCGAGGCCTTGTCGTCCGGCAGCTGTCCGACCGGCGGATCGATGCCGAACGCAAACAGCTTGTCGAACGACGCGTGGAACGGCCGGAGGCCCAGTGCGCCGCCGCCGATCTGGTTCCAGTCGAACGCTTCGAGGTGGCCGAGGTAGAAGATGATGCGGTGGCGTTCGGGGATCGGGCGGTCGTACAGCGCGTCCGGCCGCACCATGGCGAACAACTCATCGGTGCGCGCGCGGGCCTCGCGAAGCGCCCGGACCAGATGCGTGCGTGGCGTCATGCGGAGGCCCCTCCGATCAGACAGCCCTGCGATTGTGCCTGTTCCATCTACGGGAAGGCAAGCGCGCTCACAGCACGGGCGTGAACTTTTGCGCGACGGTCGGCACCATCACGCGGCCCATGAAGAGGATCCGTCCGGACGCTCTCGTGCGGATGAGAAACAGGAACGGGTGGTCGGCCCTGAACATGGGAACGGGGCGGGGCGGCGCGTCCCCGGTCCCGGCCCGCCCGGCGTCGCCCCCGCCGGGGACCGCGTCGCCGTCCGGTCCGTACTCGTCGATCGCCACCATGGCCTGATGGAACACGTGCGACAGAAACAGGTCCCGTTCCGGCCTCATGCCCGTGAAGTCCGCCGCCTCCCGCGAAAACGCGTCCCCGAGGGCCATCTCGAGGAGGGCGTCGTTGCAGTGAAACCGTGACCCGGCGGCAAACTTCGGCAGCGCGACATCCACGTCCCGCGGCTCCAGCGCGGCGAGCCACGCGTCCAGCTTCCCCTTCTGCCTTCCCAGCGTATGTTCCAGCTCGATGATGCCCTCGATGCCCTCCGGCAGGAGAAGGACCATGGACAGCTCGCCGCCGGCGTACGGGAGTTCGAGCACCTGGACGCGGTCGGCGAAATGGAACGGGCCCTGGTGGTAGGGGAACGTGCCCCTCTGCCACATCAGAGAGACGGCGATTTTTGCGTGCGGGTTGACCCAGAACGGTTCGTCCAGCGTTTGCTGCGCGTCAAACGGCCTGGCCCAGAACCCCTTGAAGCAGAGGGCCGTGACCAGGACCAGTTGCGTCTCCGGCGTGAGCTCGCCCCGCGCGATGACGGCGTGAAAGAGTTGCCGGGTGCGCTCCTCCATCCACCGGTTGATCAGAACGCGGGCGGGTTCCTCTTGCGAGAAGTCGGTCTGCGTGACGTCCGCGCCCTGGGACCGTTCCGCAGCTTCGCGGAATTCGTTTCGTAGAGGCCGGCCGGCCGGGACCCACAGCCCATTGGCGAGTTCCAACAGGTACTCGTCGTTGCGGGCGCCGGCGATCAGCCAGTCCCGCAGGGCGCGCAATCCCGCCTGCCAGTCCTCCTCGCCCAACATGTCTTCGAGCACGCGCGTGAGTTGATCGGCGGTGGGGCCGCGGGCGCCGGCCTGGGCGATCGCCAGTGACAGGGCGATCGCGAAGGGCGAGCAGAGCGCGTTTTCATAGGGCCCGACGGTCTCTTTCAGTCGTAGGTACAGGCCGAGCGCGAACCGGGTGTGGCCCCGTTCCGGAGTCGCGGCTTCGGGCGGGGCGTCTGGCGGGGGGCGGTGTCCGGTCAGGCCGGCGAGCCAGGACAGGAAGCGGCGCATCGCTCAGGCGGCGATCATCCGGATGCGGTGGTTGAAGGTGTCGGCGATGTAGAGGTTGCCGGCGGAGTCGAGGGCCACGCCGAAGGGATAGTTCAGGCCGGCGGCCGTCGCCGGCCCGCCGTCGCCCGCGAACTGCGCCGCGCCGTTGCCCGCGACCGCGGTGATGATCTTGGTCTTCGGGTTCCACTTGCGGATCAGGTGGTTGTCCGAGTCCGTGATGTAGAGCGTCCCGTCGGTCGCGAGCGCGATAGCGGCCGGGCGCGCGAGGCCGGTCGAGAACTCGTTGGGCACGCCCTGATAGCGGTACTCGGTGCCGTCGCCTGCGACGGTACTGATCAGCCCCGTCGCGGCGTCCACCTTGCGGATGCGTCCGGAGAACGTGTCGGCGATGTAGAGATTGCCCTCGGCGTCCAGCGCCAGCCCGCTGGGGCCCGTCAGGCCCGCTTGCTTCGCCGGCTGCCCGTCGCCGTCGTAGTCCTGCGCGCCGCTGCCCGCGTAGGTCGAGAGGATGCCGGTCTTCAACTCCACCATGCGGACGCGGAAGTTCGCGAGGTCGGCGATGTAGAGCCGCCCGCGATGTTCGTCGAGCGCGAGCGCGACCGGCTCGTTGAGCGCATATTTGTCGGGCGGCCAGCCGTCTCCGGAGAAGCGCGCGGCGCCCGTGCCGGCCAGCGTGCGGATGAGGCCGGCGGGGCCCTCCACGACCCTGACCCGGTGATTGAACGTGTCGGCGATGTAGAGCGTGCCCTGGCCGTCCACCGCTGCGGCGGAGGGGAAGTTGAGCAGGGCCGACAGGGCCGGCCCGCCGTCCCCCTTGAAGCGTCCCTTCTCGGTCGCTCCGACGAGGAACCGCACCGTGCCGCTCTGGTCGGCGAGCTGCACGACTTTGTCGTCCTTCGTCTTGACGGGATCGGCCAGCGGGTCGAGCTCGTCATGTTCCGGAGCCGGGGGAGGAAACCCGGCGGCGGGAGCCGGCGCGTCCAGCATGTCCTGGCCGGCGACGGTGGTAATCACGCCGGTCGCGAGGTCCACTTTGCGGATGCGGTGGTTTTCGGAATCGGCGATGTAGAGACAGTTGCCGGCGACGGTCACGCTCTTCGGCTCGTTGAGCGCGGCCTTGGTCGCGGGCCCGCCGTCCCCGGAGCAGCCGGGCTCGCCGGTGCCGGCAATCGTGGTGATGCAGCCGAGGGCGGGTCCTGTCATTGGTTCGACATCCTCGCTGTCCTCGCTCCACCCATCCCCATGGCCCATTGCATATTGTAGAGCAACGGGCGCCCCGTCCCTTACGCTGCGGGCAGCGCGGATGTCTTCACCATGCCACCCGCTTCAGGCCTTGCCGAGTTCCTGGCAGATCAGGCGGCCCATCTCTTTCGTGCCGACCATTCTTTCGGGAGGGGATGTTTTGGACGATGCGATGTCTTTTGTCCTATAGCCCTGCTCGAGCACGCGCAGGATCGCCCGGTCGATGGCCGCCGCCTCCTTGTCGAGGTTGAAGGAGTAGCTCAGCATCATGGCCGCCGAGGCGATGGTGGCGATCGGGTTGGCGAGGTCCTTCCCGGCGATGTCCGGGGCGCTGCCGTGGATCGGCTCGTACATGCCGACTGTGCTCCCGATGCTGGCGGAGGGGAGCATGCCGATCGAGCCGGTCAGCATCGCGGCCTCGTCGCTCAGGATGTCGCCGAAGAGGTTCGTGGTGACGAGCACGTCGAACTGCCTGGGGTTGCGGATGAGCTGCATGGCGCAGTTGTCCACGTACAGGTGCGAGAGCTCGACGTCCGGATAGTCCTTCGCGACGCCGATGACGACCCGGCGCCAGAGCTCCGAGGACTCCAGCACGTTGGCCTTGTCCACGGACATGACCTTCTTGCGGCGCTTGCGCGCGGCCTCGAAGGCGACCTTGGCGATGCGGACGATCTCCGGCGTCGTGTAGACCTCGGTGTTGACGCCGCGCTCGCCGTCGGCGGTCTTCTCGATGCCCTTGGGCTTGCCGAAGTAGATGCCGCCGGTGAGCTCGCGGACGACCAGCAGGTCGGTGCCGGTGATGACCTCGGCCTTGAGCGTGGAGGCGTCCGCCAGCATCGGGTAGAGCTTCGCTGGGCGGAGGTTGGCGAACAGGCCGAGCTGCTCGCGCAGGCCCAGCAGCGCCCGCTCCGGCCGGACGTCGTAGGCCAGGCCTTCCCATTTATAGCCGCCGACGGCGCCCAGGAGGATCGCGTCGCTCTCCCTGGCGAGTTTCAACGTCTCGTCGGGCAGGGGCCGGCCGGTCTTGTCGATGGCGGCGCCGCCGACGTCGGCGTGGGTGAACGTGAAGCTGTGGCCGAATTGCTTGGCAATGGTCTCCAGCGCCTGGAGGGCCTGCGGCATGACCTCGGGCCCGATCCCGTCGCCGGGCAGGACTGCGATCCGCGCCTTCATGATTTGAGGAACCCCGCCTGGCGGGCATAGGCGAAGACGCCGCCGGCCTTGATGATCTCCAGCACATCGCCGAGCGGGCGCAGGCCGTAGGTCTTGCCGGACGTCCGGTTCGTCAGCGTCCCTTTCGGCAGGTCGATCTCCAGGTCGTCGCCGGTGGCGATCTCGCCGACCAGCCGCTGGACGGCCTCGAAGGGGATGAAGAACCCGCCGTCCACGCTGTTGCGGTAGAAGATCCGCGCGTAGGACTCGGCAACGACCGCCGTGACGCCCGCGATCTGCATGGCCTCCGGCGCGTGCTCGCGCGAGGAGCCGGAGCCGAAGTTCTTCCCGCCGATCACGATCTGAAACGGCGAGCGGTGGTCGTTCTCGGGGACGAACCGGACGTTGCCCTTCGGGAGGCCCGCCGCGGCGTCGGGCACGCCCGACAGCGCGTACCGTCCGTAGAGCTTGCGCTCCTCCGGATCGCTCAAACTGTAGACGAGGTGCTTCGCCGGGATGATTTGATCCGTGTCGATGTTGTCGCCCAGCACGTAGGCCTTGCCTTTAATGATGTCTTGCATGCTCCCTCATAACACTTCTTCGTCTTCCAGTTTCCAGGCCGGGTCCACGATGCACAGGAACACAAGTTCGTCCGGCCCGGTGTTCTCCAAATGCTGCATCGCGCCGGGCGGGACGTACAGGGCCTGCTCCCCGGCGACCGTGGTCGTTTCGCCGTCCACGTGCATCCGGCCCTGCCCGCTGACGAAGTAATAGACCTCCGAGGTCTTCAGCCGGTGCGGCAGGGACGCCGTGCCACGGGCCAGCTTCGCGTGGGCCAGGCTGTAGCCGATGGCGGCCGGATCGCGCGACGGGTGGAGCAGCTCGCGGAGGACCGTCCGGTCCCCGGCGAGGATTTCCCTGCAGGCTGAAAGTGGCTTGGTGAGCACGCGGGACCCGTCGCTTACAGGAACTCGCGCGGGTCGGTGATCTCTCCCCTGATCGCGGAGGCCGCCACCGTGTAGGGCGAAGCCAGGTAGACCTGGGCCGTCTTCGAGCCCATGCGGCCGGGGAAGTTCCGGTTGGTGGTCGAGATGCAGACCTCGCTCCTGTTCAGGCGGCCGAACGTGTCCGAGGGGCCGCCCAGGCAGGCCGCGCAGGACGCGCCCTGCGAGATCTTGGCGCCGGCGTTCTGGAAGATCTCGACGAGCGTCTGCCCGTCCAGCATGGTCGTCGCAAGGCCCTTGGCCACTTCGGTCGTCGCGGGCACGATGTAGGTGTCGGTCTTCACCTGGTGGCCCTTCAAAATCTTCGCCGCCGCCAGGAAGTCGTTCAGCTTGCCGCCGGTGCAGGAGCCGATGTAGGCGCGGTCCAGCTTGGTGCCCTTGCACTCGCGGGCCGTGCCGCGGTTGTCCGGGGAATGCGGCTTGGCCACCGTGGGCTGGATGTCGGCGGTCTTGTAGCGCCGTACGCTGTGAAAGCGCGCGTCCGGATCGTCCGCGACCGGCTGGTAGGGCTTGGCGGTCTTGGACTTCACGAAGGTCTCCGTGACGGCGTCCACGGGGATGATGCCGTTCTTGCCGCCGGCCTCGATCACCATGTTGCAGAGCGTCATCCGTTCCTCGATCGAGAGCGACATGACGCCGTCGCCCGCGAACTCCATGGCGCGGTAGGTCGCCCCGTCCACGCCGATGTCGCCGATGATGTGCAGGATGAGGTCCTTCGCCATCAGGTAGGGCGGGAGCGGCCCCTCGAACTCGAAGCGCATGGTCTCCGGCACCTTCACCCAGAGCTTGCCGATGCCCATGATCAGCGCGGCGTCCGTGTTCCCGATGCCCGTGGCGAACTCGCCGAAGGCGCCGGCCGTGCAGGTGTGCGAGTCGGTGCCGAAGAGCACCTCGCCGGGGCGGGTGTGCCCTTCTTCGGGGAGCGCGATGTGGCAGACGCCCTTATATTTGTCGGTGCCGACGTCGTAGTAGTAGGGCAGGTCCTGCTCTTTGACGAAGGCCCGCAGGACGTCGATGTTGCGATGCGCGTGCTGGTCGTTTGTGAAGATGTAGTGGTCCGGGATGACGACGACCTTCTCCTTGTCCCACACCCTGGCGGTCGGCCCGAACTGCTTGCGGAAGATGCCGATCGTGCCGGGCCCGCAGACGTCGTGGGTCATGAGGATGTCCACGTCCACCCAGATGTTGTCGCCCGGCGCCGCGTGCTTGCGCCCCGCGTGCCGCGCCAGGACCTTCTCTGTCATCGTCATGCCCATAGGAGCGTCATTCTAACGTGAGACGCGCCCAAACTTCAACCACGCGGCCGCCGAACCCATCGAATTGACAACGGAAAGAGCGTTCGGCTATCGTTACTTATGCATGTAAGTCCCAATGCCGGCGCCGGGAGCGATCCCGGCCCGATCGCGATCCCCAGCGTCATTCCGCTGTTTCCGCTGCCCAACGTGGTCTTTTTCCCCAGGACGTACCTGCCCCTGCACGTCTTCGAGCCCCGCTACCGCCACATGGTCCGGGATGCCGCTTCCTCACACCGGATGATCGGCATGGTCCTGCTCAAGGAAGGGTGGGAGTCCGACTACGAGGGACGGCCCCCGGTCTTCCCGATGGGCGCGGTGGGCCGGATGGTCGCCGTGCAGAACCTGTCCGACGGGCGGTTCAACGTGCTGCTGCAGGGGCTGCGGCGGTTCGAAATCCAGGACGAAATAGGCGAGGAATCATACCGCCAGGGCAGGATCGAGTTGAAAGATTTTACCCCGCCCGAGGCGAAGCTCCCGCCGGAACTGCGGTCGGAAATTCTCAAGGTCGTCGGCAATTTCCTGCTGTCCCAGGAAGAGGGGGCGGCGCTCTCGAACTTTCTCAAGCAGCCCGTGGACGATGAAGCCCTCGTGCACAACCTTTCTTTTGGTTTGGACTTCACGCCGCTGGAAAAGCAGTTCCTGCTGGAGGCGGACACCGTGGTCCAGCAGTCCCGCCGTCTCCTCGATCTCCTCCAGTTCAAGCGCTACGAGCGGTCCGATTCGGCCGGCTGGGGCTGATACTCTTGAGTAGCCCCTTCGCCATCGAGGTCGAGCGCCTCTCCAAAACCTATGAAGGGAAGGTCACGGCCGTCGAGGACGTCTCCTTCCAGGTGGCCGCGGGGGAGGTCTTCGGGCTGCTGGGGCCGAACGGCGCGGGCAAGACGACGACGCTCCGCGTCCTGATCACGGTCCTCCGTCCGACCGGCGGTGTCGCGCGCGTCCTGGGCCTGGACGTCGTCGAGCGGGCCACCGAAGTCCGCCAGGCGATCGGCTACGTGCCGCAGGAGCGGGCCATCGACCGGTTCCTCACCGGCCGCGAGCACCTGCAGTTGCTGGCCAGCCTCTACCATATCCCCAAGGACCAGGCGCCGGCCCGCATCGAGGCTGTGCTGAAGCTGGTGAACCTCGAGCACAAGGCCGACGAGGTGGCGCGGAACTACTCGGGCGGGATGAAGCGCAAGCTGGACATCGCCTGCGGACTGATCCCGGACCCGAAGGTCCTCTTCATGGACGAGCCCACGCTGGGCCTGGACGTGGAGAGCCGCCTGAAGATCTGGGAGCACATCCGGCAGTTGAAGGCGCGGGGGATCACCATTTTAATAACGACCAACTACCTGGACGAGGCGGACCAGCTCTGCGACCGCATCGCGATCATCGACGGCGGGCGGGTCAAGGCGATCGGCTCGCCGAACGAGCTCAAGTCGGGCCTCGGCGGCGACATCGTCACGCTTACGCTGGCGGCGGGCGACCTGGACAAGGTCGAGGGATTGGCGCAGGCCGTCAAGGGCCAGGCGGGCGTGAAGGCCGTGAGCACCAAGCAGCACGTGCTGGACATCCGGGTGGCCTCGCCGGAAGCGGCCCTGCCGGCGATTTTGAGCGCGGTCACGGCGCGCGGCTGCCGGCTGGAGTTCGTGGACTATCACCGGCCGCGTCTCGACGACGTCTTCCTGGCGCACACCGGCCGGCGGATCAAGGACGAATAAATGCAGATGTACATGCAGGAGGTCGGCGCGCTGACGATGCGCTGGGTGAAGCGGCTGAGCCGCGAGCGGTTCAGCATGCTCTTCACGCTGGCCCAGCCGATGGTGTTCTGGCTGATCTTCTTCGGGAACCTGTTCCAGCGGACCGCCAATACGGAGGTCACGCAGGCGCCGAGCTACATCGCGTTCCTGGCGGCGGGCGTCGTCGTCATGACGATCCTGAACAACGGCCTGGCGGGCGGCACGGACCTCCTGTTCGACAAGGAGAACGGTTTTCTCGAGCGGATGATGTCCACGCCGATCTCGCGGACGTCCGTCGTCATCAGCCGGTTCCTGTTCGTGATGACGATCACCTCCGGGCAGGTGCTGGTGATCCTGGGCGTGGCCTACCTCTACGGCGTGCACCCGGTGACCGGGATCGGCGGCGTGGCCGTGATCATCCTGATCGGGCTGCTGTTCGGCGTCGGCCTGACGGCCATCTCCATGGCCCTCGCCTTCTCCGTGAAAAGCCACGGCGACTTCTTCTCGATGCTCGGCTTCCTCTCCCTGCCGATGATCTTCCTCAGCACGGCGCTCGTGCCGCTCTCCGCCATGCCGGGCTGGATGGCCTTCTTCGCGCAGCTCAATCCGATGACCTGGGCCATTGATGCCGTGCGGCCGCTCATCCTCACCGGCTGGGCCGCCGCGCTCCCCAAGATCGGCATCGTCGTGATCGTGATGGTGGTCTTCGACTCCGTCTGCCTCTACGGCGCCGCCCGCGCCTTCCGCCGCACGCTCGGCTAGGGGTCTGGCGCATTTTCTTCTGAGAAAATGTGCCTGGCCCTCGTTTCCTCTTCGCTTCCGTGACTTCCCATAAGAGCGAGGCTATACTCGCGAAAAGTTTTTGGCCCTGAGGTGGAGTTTCGTCACAATTAGGCTGCCCGACAGGTGGGGCTTATGAACGGCTATGTAGGGATTACCGACTTCGAGTGGTACTCGTTCCTGCGTTCACGACCGCATTGGGAAGAGGTGAACTTCTGGCAGCCGTCTGCGCATGGCCTGTTGGACCCACCCCCCGGAATGCCGTTCTTCTTCAAGCTGCGGAGTGAACATGGATCGCCGATCGTGGGGTTCGGCTTCTTCTCGTGGCGGACTCGGCTGCCAGCATGGATGGCGTGGGACACTTTCGGAGAGGCGAATGGTGCGCCGGAGCGGTCATCGATGCTATCTAGAATCAGTCGGCTGCGCAGGGATCAAAACATTGATCCGACGGGGAAGTATGAGATCGGCTGCCTGTTTCTCTCTGATCCTGTCTTCTTTCCCCAGGCACTGTGGGTAAAGCCGCCTGCTGACTGGCCTTCGAGCGGCATACAACGGGGCAAAAGTTACGATATTTCGGTTGGGGAGGGGAAACGAATTTACCTCGAATGCCAAGCGCGTGCCCTTGAACTAGGTATTGAAAGATCGGCAGAGATGGTAATGCCCAAAGGACCAGACGATAGATACGGAATGCCGCGTAGCATCCGACCCAGGTTAGGACAGCGAGGATTTAGGGTTGCAGTTGGGGACGTGTATGGACGCATGTGTGCAATCAGTGCCGAGCATTCTCTTCCGGCCTTGGAAGCGGCGCACATCCGTCCGTATGCAGAAGGCGGGAGTCATGACATTTCGAACGGCCTGTTTCTGCGGGCAGATATCCACCGCCTGTTCGATCAAGGCTTCGTCACGGTTACTCCCGATTACCAGTTTCGTGTCAGCCGTCGGCTCAAGGATGAGTATGAGAACGGGCGCGTCTACTACGACCTCGAAGAAAGAATCCGCAGAGCGGGAGGAATCCATATCCCGAAGGATCCTGCAAATCGACCCGAGCAGGAGCTCCTGAGGTGGCACTCATCCGAGAGGTTCGTGGCCTGAATCCTTAGTCTCCCGCCTCGATCTTCAGACCGATGGGGGTCAGACTCCATTCATGCGAGGGGGACGGGTCGGTCCCCTTAGCGTCTGTTTTCGACGGCGATGGAGAGGCGGAAGCCGAGCGCGTGCAGGAGGACGTCGAGGCTGCGGAGCTCCGGGTTGCCCCGGTCGGAGAGCATCCGGTATAGGTTTTCGCGATTGAGTTTGGCAGCCTCGGCCACCGCAGCGACCCCTCCCTGAGCCTCGGCGACATCTCGTAAGCCCATCAAAAATACCTCAGGGTTACCATCTTCCAGGGTTGCATTCAGATACCCCAACGCCTCCCGAGGATCGCGGAGCGCCTTGATCAGTTCCGGATGATAGGGCTTACTTGGAGGCACGTCCCGACCTTTCCTGATGGTCCTTCCAGTACCTTTTGGCCTGGAGGATGTCTTGGGTTTGCGTGCTTTTATCACCGCCGCACAGTAATAGAACGACCTTTGTCCGGGCCTGGCCGAAATACACTCGATAGCCGGGGCCGAAGTCTATCCGAAGCTCTTCGACCCCCTCGCCGACACTTGAGCTATCACCGAAATTCCCCAACCGAATCCGGTTGAGTCTCGCGCGGATCGTTTCACGGCCGCGTAAGTCCCGAAGAGCGTCGAGCCACTCGGTGAAGGGAGCCTTCCCTTCTTCGGTCACGTAGACTTCAATCTTTCTCTCGAATGATTCCATTGTAGCTTATACGCTACTGGATTGTCCATCCCATGTATGGTGAGACACGCTTGCGGGGGAAACGTCTAAAGCAGAAAAGAAAAGTTCACGCGTCTGGTGCGGATAGGGAGGGCGGAAGGTGAGTCCGTCGCGGACTGCCTCCCGCTCCCTTCGCGCGCGTCCGGAATGAACAGAGGCCGCTCGCTCACGGGCGCGATCGAGGCAAGTCCACGCCAGACTCTGGGAGAGGGTGTCGGAAGAGGTTTATGAGGCGGAAGGGGGTAGCGGGTCAGATTGAATCGCGGCTTGTGGTGTGCTCTACGGTGAACGCTTCTTTTTCCGTTTCCGTTCTCGCCATCGTCCCAGGGCATCGCGGAGCTTGTCCGCCCCGGATGCGAGGTTCGCTTCCTCCTGCGTCGTAAACGCGAAATCCGCCCCGAGCATGGCGGTGATGCCGTCCACGGCCGACTCCAGGTCCTGCACCTTCTGATTCAAGGGAGCCGCCCGCGCCACCGGATCCTTGCCCCGCTGAACCACGGTCACGGCCGCCGGATCCAGTTCCTTGACCTGCTGCTTGACCGGCTGAGCGGGGGGCGCCGGTTTGGCCGTTTTGCCTTTGGCGGGGGCGGGCTCCGGTTCGCCTTTTCGCCGCGCGCGGCCGCATGTTTTGCACACGACCTTGCCCGTGTCGGTCCCGTTCATGGTCTCTTCCACCCACCATGGATGCGCGCAGGGTTTATCGCCCCAGGCTTTGCGTACGGCCGATGCTTCTTTGGCTTCCATAGCGCCTCTCTGAGAATATACTCCATGCGCGAAGAGAAAGGGCAGCCACCTGGTGCTAGACAAAGGTGGGAAGGGCGCTCCTCCACGGCCGCGACCGAGGCACGTCCGTGCCGGACTCTGGGGGGAGGGTGTCGAAAGAGGTTAATGCGCGGAAGCCGGGGTGAGGGATTGAAGAGGAGCGGCCCTAGTTGGGCCGGTTGCGTTCGAGGTTCTTGACGCGCTGGCGGAGCTGATCGTCTTGCCGGGTGAGGTGCTCGAACGAGGTGCGGAGCAACACCTGTGTTTCGTTGAAGCGTTCGTCGATACGGGCCTGGTCCTGAGTGTATCGCCCTTCCACGAAGGTCGCGAACCCTTCGGCCACAAGCCGGACCTGGTACCGAAGATCTTCGATCAGCATGCCGCCGTGGCGCTTGACCTCGTCGATCCGCTCTTCGAGCCGGTCATTGACCCGCTCGATCCGGTCGTTTACCTCGTTGAATCGCTCATTAAGGTACTGAACAAGTTCCTGATCCATGCCGCCTCCGCCGTGAAGTTGAACGATAAGCCGCTCTGCCTGCCTTGTCAATGAGACACGGCAGGCCGGCAAAAGGTAGAAAGCCATGTAACCCCCGCGTCTTGAAAGCGCGCCGGCCCTCTGTTACAGTTTCGGCATGATGCTGCCGGTCCCGCAGATCAAGGCCCTGATCCGGCTGCTGTCCGACGAGGACGACCGGATCGCCCGCACGATCGCCGGCAAGCTGACCGAGATCGGCGACCCGGCCGTGCCGCTGCTGCGCGAGGCCGAGATCGAGCAGCCGGAGATGGCCGAGCGCATCAGCGCGATCCTGGACGACATCCGCGCGCAGCGGCTTGAGGGCGAGTTCCACGCGCTGTCCGCCTGCGACGACGACGGCCTCGACCTGGAGGCCGGCGCCTTCCTCATCGCGCGCTTCGCCTATCCCGACCTGGACGTCGCCGCGTCCGTGGACATGCTCGACGCCATGGCCCGGGAAGTGCGCGAGCGCCTGGGGCGCAAGGCCTCCGGAGAGGAGATCGTCAAGGCCATCAACCGGTACCTGTTCGTCGAGCAGGGGTTCGCCGGCAACACCCACGAGTACTACGACGTCGACAACAGCTATCTCAACAAGGTCCTCGAGCGGAAGACGGGGATCCCGATCAGCCTGAGCGCGGTCTATCTCCTGGTCGGGAAGCGGCTCGAGCTGCCGGTCTTCGGCGTGGGCATGCCGGGGCACTTCCTCGTGAAGTACGAGGCCGACCGCTACCGCATCTTCGTGGATTCGTTCAACGGCGGCGCGCTGCTGACGCAGAAGGACTGCGCGCGCTTCCTCGACCAGGCCGGCTACGGCTTCGACGAGCGGTACCTGCAGAAGACGCCGCCCCGCATGATCCTCATCCGCATGCTCAAGAACCTTGTCGCCATCCACAACAAGATGGACGAGCCGGCCAAATCCGCCCGGCTGACGCGCTTTATTGAAATCTTAGGCTTGCCCGAGAAGGACGAGTAATCTCGATCCGCATCCGATCTTTGGCCAGCGTGATCCGGCCGCCGAATTCCCGCCCCGCCTGGGCCTTCACATCGTAGCGTTCCGCCACCGGATAGAAATGGGAGAGGAGGAGGCGCTTCACCCCGGCCTCCCGCGCCGCGCGCCCGCAATCGCGCGCGGTCATGTGGTTCGGGCCCGGCCGCTGGACCGGAAACGAGCAGTCCAGCACCGCCACGTCCGCGCCGCGGCACAGCTGGATGAGCCCTTCGCAATACTCGGCGTCGCCCGAGTAGGCCAGCGCGACGCCGCCGTGCTCCACGCGGTAGCCCTGGCAGTGGAGGCGCGGGCTGTGGACGACGGTGCCAGCCGTCACGCGCGTCCGGCCGATCCTGATCGTGCGGTCCGTCAGCTCGGTGACGGTGACGCGGAACGGCGCGGCGGCAAAGCCCGGCATCGCCTTCAGGAGCGCGCCGAACAGGCGGCGCGTCCCGCGCGGCCCGTAGATGGTCAGGGCCGGCCTTGGCGCGACGAACTTCGCGTGGAACAGGGCGTCGAAGAAGAACGTGAAGAAGTCGGCGAAGTGGTCCGTGTGGTGGTGCGTGAGGAACAGGTGCCGCAGGCGATGGCGGTCCACGCCGGCCTTGATGAGATTCATCAAGGTGCGGGGGCCGAAGTCGAACAGCAGCAGCTGGTCGGTCTCGACCAGGTAGCCGGCGGCGGCGCGTTTCGGATGCATGTTGGTGCCGGACCCGAGCACGGTCAGGCGCATGACAACACCACGCGGCTATGTTACCATTCGAAGCCTGTTTTCCACAGGGGAGAAGCGCGTGGACCATGCCGCCCATATGCAACTGGCGCTCGACGAGGCGCGTCTCGCGGCAGCGGCCGGCGAGGTGCCGATCGGCGCGGTCCTGGTCGTCGGGGAGGCCGTGGTCGCCCGGGCGCACAACCGCCGGGAGGTCTGGCAGGACCCCACGGCCCATGCCGAGCTGATCGCGATCCGCGAGGCGTCGGCGCAGCTGCGGACCTGGCGCCTGACGGGCGGGACGCTCTACGTGACGATGGAGCCCTGCGCGATGTGCATCGGGGCGGCCCTGCTGGCCCGCCTCGACCGCGTCGTCTTCGGCGTGTGGGACCCGAAGGGCGGTGCCTGCGGGTCGGTCCTCAATGTCCCGGAGGAGAAGCGGCTGAACCACCGCATCGACGTCATCGGCGGCGTCTTGGAGCAAGAGAGCCGGGAGTTGCTACAGGGGTTCTTCAAGAATTTAAGAGTGAAGACGGACGAGAAAGTCTAAGAGGGGTAAGGTATTGAATATCCGGCATGGTTGATTGAAATGCCGGTCCAGCTAGCTCGGTGGAGAGGTGCGAGAGTGGCCGATTCGGACGGTCTCGAAAACCGTTGTCCTCGCAAGGGGACCGTGGGTTCAAATCCCACCCTCTCCGCCAAACAAGCTTGCGTCGGAATTAAGAAGCGACGCGCGAAGAGATTTCTGTCGACGCGGGTGGTTGGCTGTACGTACTGTCGGTATTGAATAGCGGCCACTTTTGATCGAAGTGGACCGCACCACAAGTGCGGGGGAGAGGTGGCCGAGTGGCCGAAGGCGCGGCATTGGAAATGCCGTATATGGGAAACCGTATCGCGGGTTCAAATCCCGCCCTCTCCGCCATTTAAGACTGGGAAGGTATAACCGGCCGGGAGAGGGCCGGGCGGAATCACTCCTTGGCCAACTGATACCCTTTTGATGCCATACAGGTATTGAAGGCGTTCCCCTTGGGCAGCACATACACGGGTCCGGAGAAAACACGCATGGGGGGAGCGATCGCTTGCATGCACCGGCTGTGGTCGCTGTTGCTCTGCTCATCCGCCCGCCAGGCTTCAACCCAGGGCTGGGGGGTTGTACTACAGCCCGCGAGGACAATCACCGTGGAGAGGAGGAGGGCCCGCATTCGACGCTGTCTTGTTCTCATGGGCCAATCCGATCCGTCGTCATACCCTAGTGGTGATGCGACCGCCACGACGGTTCATCCATCTTCTCCGGCCTTCCTGGCATTGGGCCCGCCGGAGGCGTGAGCGCTTTGTACACCAGCCACCAGACAATACCGCTCATCGCGAGTCCTTCCAGCAAGCCGACTGGGAGTTCCATGGTGTTCACCTCCCGGCGCGCGCGACGCATTCGTTAACGCGGCCACCTCTCTCGAGCCTTCTTCCGGGAGCAGTTCCTCCCGCCAGCGTGGGCCGAAGGCTCTGGAGCATTCCGCTTGTAGTTGAGCGTACTGGGCGAGAGTCAGCCGGCCGTGAAGGAAATCCGCAAACCGCATGCGCCAGGCCAATCGGAGATTCGCCTGCGTAATCAGACGATCGAGCACGGCGGAGGGGAGACCGCTGAGACGTATCGTGCCCATCCGTGCCCTCCCTCAGGCTGGTGCGGCAACGCAGCCGCAAGACAAGCATGTGCCATGTCGGTGAACCGCCGCTATTAGACTTGAGTCGAATACCCGGACCCATCCTCGCGAGGTAGACGGCGTAGCCCCTCCTTTCAATTCGCGTTGCCGGTTTCCTCGTGCATCCAGACTTCGATCGACTCGGCCCTGAAGCGCCATTGTCCTCCGATTTTGCATGCGGGAAGACGGTACGCCTTCATCAGCCGATACACCGTTCGTTGGGTCACGCCCAGGTAATTCGCCACGTCCTTGACAGTCAGGAGGGGGTTGGTCGTGTTATTCGATGGCTGCGCCACGATCCGCTACCGTTTTTCCCGGAAAAGCTCCCTGTTGTCCTCTGGGGCGTCGACACATTCAAGCGGCGCGGGACGCCCTCGATCGCTGATCCTCCGTCGGCCGCCGGGGCTCTACTCGGTGAGGGCGTAGCTTCTCATCCCTGCTCCGGCGCTCTCCTTTTGCATCCACTTTTCGATCATATTGGAATTGAAACGCCATTGCCCGCCCACCCTGAGCGCGGGAAACTCGCGGTCCCGAAGGAGCCGATAGACGGTCCGTTCCGTGACGGCCAGATACGCTGCCACTTCATGCACCGTCATCAGGCGTTCGGGCTCTATTTTCTGAGTATTCATCATTGTGCTCCCTCCTTATCTCAAATGTGCCGACCTTGACCGCGATGTTCGGGTTTAGCATGTATGTCCTGGAGCCGCAATTCGACTTAAGTCGAACTCGGCCGGCGGCGCGGGAAGGCCTTGCCGCGCGCGCGGGGGTCTTTGAAAACGGCCGGCGATGCCGCAAATTGAAGATTTTCAACTGGGTGCCGACCTGCCGCGGGCGGGCAGGAACCCCGTCCGGGAAAGCGGTCCTGGGACGTGTTTCCCCGGGGTTTCCGGAAGGGCTCGGGGCCGGGACCAGGGCCTGTTTGCCCTGGTCCTGGAGGCCCTTTCCGCGCTACAGCTGTTTTCTTGCCCCGTCGCTTTGGGCGAAGATCGGCTGGGCCAAGAGATCGACCCTGGCGTCCTGTTTCTGCCCCTCATACGCCGCGTGCGAGGCACGCCCCCAATCGAGACGTTGCACGACCTCGGCCATGTACGGCTGGTACTTGTCAAGCGTGCTGTCCAGAATGGTTTTCTCCAGGGCATTGTGCGGCGTCAACTGGGCGGCCATCCGGACGGCCTCGCTCAACTGCCCGACGGCGAAGGTGCGATAGGCGTCGCTGACCTGCTGCCACCCGCGGGGTTGCTCGTGGGGATCGGACGGCGTGATCGTTCCGACCTCCGCCCCCGCGATTTCCAGGCGAATGAGGGTCTTGGCCAGCGACAGGGTGATCGTCCGTTCGGGGATGCGCCGATCATCGTCCCGGATGTCGGCGCTCCGGAGCGGCCCATTCCCGTTCCCCCACCGTATGCCATGGATGATCTGGTCGGCCAACGTCAGTTGCCGTCCGATGAGGCTTTCCAAATCCTGATTCGTGCGGACGATTCTCTCGGAGGGGAAATTGCCGTTGATGACCAGTTGCAGAAGGGCGCGATCCCTGTGGATGCGCTCGCCAATCAGCGAAACCGTGTTGGGATAGATCCCGGCGAATGCGCTGTGTCCGAACTGCCTGTATTGCGTGGCTGCCATCCTGCCCAGGTCGTTGTGGAGCAGTTCGGGTTCCCATCGTTCGCGCGCGAGTTGGAATTTGACCGCCAACGCAATGGAGGCGGGCTGGGGGTTGTAGAACACCGACCCGAGCAGGCCTCCGGGCTGGCAGGCGGCTTGAATTCTTGGCGAGAAGAGGAGGAAATCCTCCATGAAGTCGTCCAGCGACGCGACACCACGGGCGGCCATGGCGCGCGC
>SCTG01000206.1 GCA_004298335.1 Nitrospirota bacterium | reverse complement strand
CCCACACCAGATAGAGACCGACAATTCTGTTACACTTTATCAACTTTCGATAAAGGGCTAAGTCATTTCTGCTTAGCTCTGCATGTCGCCATGCAGTTCGGACTATACCTTATCCGATTGGAATCGGATTCTGGCGTATAGTCTCTGAGGAGTCTAAAGCCTTTAGGATTTCATTTAACTGCCATTTGCGGTAATGGCCGTTGTTATTCATCGAGAAAGCGATTATCAAAATTTCTTTCAACCCTTCCCGATTCAGGTGATAATCTTGGCTCATCATTTCAACTATGACGGCAAGTTTTTTAAAATCTTCATTCTTACAGGAAAATAACGGATATTTTCTGAAGAATGGAACCACCTTATTAAGCAAGTCGTGATGATTGCGAACAACGAAAACGTTCGTTTGATCGTTGATTCGCATACGATGATTAGGCTTGATATATCCGCAGCCTAATTGATCGCGGATCATTTCCAGAACAACTGTTCTACTTTGGTTCTGCGACACGTGAAATTCAGGAATAACCTGCCACCCTAATCTTACGTTATCGCTTTTTTGAACAGCCACATGGAAACTTCCTTCACCATCGACGAAACCTGCTATAAAAAACCCTAAACGCTCTAGCCTTTCCTGCTGATTATCTGCACTCATATATTTTCACCTCCATTTTGCCTATTTCGTATCTCGGCAAAATGGTTACGGTAATATGAGATACTCAGACTTTCCAGCATATAGCCAGATTTTAAGACAGCAACGGTCATAATAATTACTGTCTCACGACGTTCTAAACCCAGCTCACGTACCCTTTTAACCGGCGAACAGCCGGACCCTTGGGACCTTATACAGCCCCAGGATAGGATGAGCCGACATCGAGGTGCCAATCCGCGCTGTCGATATGAACTCTCGAGCGCGATCAGCCTGTTATCCCCAGAGTACCTATTGTTCGTTGAGCGATGGCAATCCCACATTCAACCACCGGATCACTAAACCCCACTTTCGTGCCTGCTCGTCCTGTCGGACTCGCAGTCAGGCTCACTTATGCTTTTGCACTCTACAGACGATTGCCGACCGTCCTGAGTGAACCTTTGGACCCCTTCGTTATTCTTTAGAAGGGAACCGCCCCAGTCAAACTGCCCATCTGGCACTGTTTCCTGCCTGGTTTCACAGGACAAGGTTAGAATCTAGTCATCAACAGGCTGGTATTTCACCGTTGCCTCCACCACGGCTAACGCCGCGGCTTCACAGGCTCCCAGCTATCCTACACAATCAATAACCAAATCCAATACCAGAATGCAGTAAAGGTTCTGGGGTCTTTTCGTCTTGGTGCGGGTAGACGGCATCTTCACCGCCACTACAATTTCGCCGAGTTCCTCCTCGAGACAGCGCTCAAGTTGTTACACCATTCGTGCGCGTGGGAACTTACCCCACAAGGAATTTCGCTACCTTAGGACCGTTATAGTTACGGCCGCCGTTTACTGGGGCTTCAGTTCGAAGCTACGCCTTGCGGCTCACCTCTCCCCTTAACCTTCCAGCACCGGGCAGGTGTCACACCCTATACGTCGTCTTACGACTTTGCAGAGTGATGTGTTTTTACTAAACAGTCACCCGAGCCTCTTTACTGTGGCCATCATCGCTTCATGCGCGGAGCACTACACGAATCAGGCACCCCTTCTCCCGAAGTTACGGGGTGATTTTGCCTAGTTCCTTAAGGAGGATTCTCTCGAGCATCTTGGCTTATTCAGCCTATCTACCTGTGTCGGATTCCGGTACGATTGACCACAACACTCCCTCAATGGTTTTTCTTGGAAGCATGGTATCTGCAACTTCGCCCGCACTTGCGATTGGGCTCCCCGTCAGTTCTCACCCCGACATTTCTGTCGGGGCTACGGCCTTAGACAGAGACATCCAACACTCTGCTTGCATAACCTTCCCCGTCACATTAAGGTGATAACGCTTGTAGTCAGTTCAGGAATATTAACCTGATGTCCATCGCGTACGCCTTTCGGCCTCTGCTTAGGATCGACTAACCCTGGGCGGATTAACCTTCCCCAGGAAACCTTAGATTTTCGATGCTATAGTTTCTCGCTATAGTTTTCGCTACTCATACCAACAGTATCACTAGTGCCAACTCCAGCATTCTTTTCAGTATGCCTTCAACGCATAGCACTACGCTCCCCTACCCCTTGTTTATCCGAAGATAAACAAAGCCATAACTTCGGTTATAGACTTGAGCCCCGATCATTTTCGGCGCGAAATCACTCGACCAGTGAGCTGTTACGCACTCTTTAAATGATGGCTGCCTCTAAGCCAACATCCTGGCTGTCTATGTGATTTCACTTCCTTTACCACTTAGTCTATATTAGGGACCTTAGTTGATGGTCTGGGCTGTTTCCCTCTCGAGTGTGAAGCTTAGCCCTCACACTCTGACTTCCAGGGTACAATAAGCAGTATTTGGAGTTTGGTTAGATTTGGCAGCCCGGTAAGGCCCCTAGTCTATTCAGTAACTCTACCCCTGCTTATCAATGTCCTGAAGCTAGTCCTAGAACTATTTCGGGGAGAACCAGCAATTGCCATGTTTGACTAGCCTTTCACTCCGACCCACAGCTCATCGCGAATCTTTTCAACGATAATGCGTTCGGTCCTCCACCTATCTTTCGATAGGCTTCAACCTGGCCATGGGTAGATCACATGGTTTCGGGTCCATTATACGCTACTTAGTCGCCCTTATCAGACTCGGTTTCCCTACGCCTACGCTCCAAAGGAGCTTAAGCTTGCAGCGGATAATGACTCGTTGGTCCATTATGCAAAAGGTACGCCGTCAGCCGTTATCCGCCTTGCGGCGGATCATAGGCCTCCGACAGCTTGTAGGTTTATAATTTCAGGTTCTATTTCACTCCCCTCCCGGGGTTCTTTTCAACTTTCCCTCACGGTACTTGTCCACTTTCGGTCAGATTGAGTATTTAGGCTTAGCCCATGGTCGGGCCAGATTCCTGCCAGATTTCCCGTGCCCGGCAGTACTTGGGATGCCTCTAGGGTGCTTTGGAATTTCGCATACCTGGCTCTCACAGTCTATGGCGTGTTTTTTCAAACACTTCTGCTATTCCATCACAATCCCACATTAAGGTCCCGCAACCCCGACAAGCAAGCTTGTCGGTTTAGCCTGTTCTCTCTTCGCTCGCCGCTACTAAGAGAATCCCATTCGGTTTCTTTTCCTCAGGTTACTTAGATGTTTCAGTTCACCTGGTATAGCTTCTCCTACCTATGTATTCAGTATGAGATCATCAGGGATGAGCCTGATGGGGTTGCCCCATTCGGAGATCCCCGGATCAAAGCCAATTGCGGCTCCCCGGGGCTTATCGCAGCTTTCCACGTCCTTCATCGCCTTTATCTGCCAAGTCATTCATTATAAACCCTTTGTAGCTTGATCAAAACTATCTCGGCATAATTGTATTACCCTATATTCCATAATTGTCAAAGAGCATAAATCCGGCGAGTCGGCCCCGCCGGAGTCAAATTTATGCTTGCGAATCTATTGTCCAAAAAACTTGGTGGAGCCGAGGAGGATTGAACTCCTGACCCCCTGCTTGCAAAGCAGGTGCTCTCCCAAACTGAGCTACGGCCCCAAAAACCGCGCTCAATTACTGGTGGGCCCGAGGGGGATCGAACCACTGACCTCGTCCTTATCAGGGACGCGCTCTAACCAACTGAGCTACGGGCCCAAAAGTCAGGGTCTACATAATAATTGGTGACGTCTACCATAATCAATTGGTAGACGTCACCAATTATTCAACCATTTAAATATAAAAAGCCAAGTACTTCAGAGAGAAGATCATAACTTGATATGTCCTCTCAAAGAAGGACTTCTGTTTCATTTTACTGCTGGATTCTATCCATTCTCTTAGAACGTTTCTCATTAAAAACTTATTATAGAGAAACGTTCTAATTCCAAATTGAATAGAAAGGAGGTGATCCAGCCGCACGTTCCCGTACGGCTACCTTGTTACGACTTAGCGCCAATCATTGGTTTTACCTTCGGCCTGCCTACACAGGACTTCGGGTACTCCCAACTCTCATCGCTTGACGGGCGGTGTGTACAAGGCCCGGGAACGTATTCACGGCAGCGTGCTGATCTGCCATTACTAGCGATTCCGGCTTCATGGAGTCGAATTGCAGACTCCAATCTGAACTGAGGATAAATTTAAGAGATTAGCTCCCCCTCGCGGGTTGGCAACCCTCTGTCTTACCCATTGTAACACGTGTGTCGCCCAGGGCATAAAGGCCGTACTGACTTGACGTCATCTCCACCTTCCTCCTGGTTATCCCAGGCAGTCTCCTTAGAGTGCTTC
>SCTG01000086.1 GCA_004298335.1 Nitrospirota bacterium | reverse complement strand
GCCGAGAAGCGTCCGGATGACAAGCGCTCGCCGACCGGCAAGGCCGTCTCCTAAGCCCGAGCCCATTGCGGTAGCGGTCCGGTATTTGGCGCAAGGAGACCGGAGCGCGGTCCAGGTCGAGCGCTACCTGGGGGGCCGTGGTTTTGCGAAGGCGGTGGTCCGTCGGGCCCTTCGCACGTTGTACCGGCTGGGTTACGTCAATGATGAGGCGGTCGCGCTCCGCATGGCGCAGGCGCGGCTGGCGCGGCGCCTGATGGCCCGCGAGGCGTTGGCGGCCGAACTGGAGGCGAGAGGGTTTGCCGCCGAGGCCGTTGCGCGGGCGGTGCGCGGCGCGTACGCGGGCCTGACGGACGAGGCCGTCGCCGAACGGTTCCTCGAATCCCTGCCGCTCCGATACAAGGAGCCGGATCGCGAGCGCCGGCGACGGGCCGGCTTGCTTCGCGGGCGCGGGTTTTCGTCCGATATCAGCGAGGCGGTCCTGGGGAACGGGTAAACATGCCGACGGCGAACGAACTGCGACAGGGCTTTCTGGACTACTTCAAGGGACATGGCCATGCCATCGTTCCGAGTTCCTCGCTGATTCCCCAGGCCGATCCGACCCTCCTCTTCACGAACGCCGGCATGGTCCAGTTCAAGGGCGTGTTCCTCGGGGACGAACGCCGGTCGTACAGCCGCGCGGTGTCGTCACAGAAGTGCGTCCGCGCCGGCGGCAAGCACAACGACCTCGAAAACGTCGGCCAGACCGGCCGGCACCACACCTTTTTCGAGATGCTCGGCAACTTCTCCTTCGGCGATTATTTCAAGGAGGATGCGATCCGTTTCGGGTGGGAATACCTCACGCAGGTCGTGAGCCTTCAGCCGGAGCGGCTGTGGGTGACGGTCTTCAAGGACGACGACGAGGCGCACGCGATCTGGGAACACAAGATCGGCGTGCCGGCCGCCCGCATCATCCGCTGCGGCGAAAAGGACAACTTCTGGCAGATGGCGGACACCGGCCCCTGTGGCCCCTGCTCCGAGATTCATTACGACCAGGGGCCCGGCGTGCCGGGCGACGCGGCGCCGAACGGCGCGGGCGACCGGGTCATGGAAATCTGGAACCTTGTCTTCATGCAGTACCACCGGGACGAGAAGGGCGCGCTCCATCCGCTGCCCAAGCCCAGCATCGACACCGGCATGGGGCTGGAGCGCCTGGCGGCGGTGGTCCAGGGGAAGACGAGCAACTACGACTCGGACCTGTTCCAGCCGATCATCCGCGCGATCGGCGGCGCGGCGGGCAAGCGCTACGGCGCGTCGGCGGACGACGACCGCGCGCTGCGCGTCATCGCGGACCACCTGCGGGCCATCGCGTTCCTGGTCGCCGACGGGGTGCTGCCCTCCAACGAAGGGCGCGGCTACGTCCTGCGCCGCATCCTGCGCCGCGCGGGGCGTTACGGGCGGCTGCTCGGGATCGGCCTCGACGGTCCCTTCCTATACCGGCTGACCGACTCCGTCATCGACGGGATGAAGGGCGCCTACCCCGAACTGGAGCGGGCCCGGACCACGATCGACCACGTCACGAAGGCCGAGGAGGAGCGCTTCCTCGACACGCTGGACAAGGGGCTCCACCTGCTCGATGAGATCGTCGCCGACGTGAAGAAGGCGAACCGCACGGTCATCCCGGGGGCCGAACTCTTCAAGCTGTACGACACCTACGGGTTTCCGATCGACCTGGCGGCCGATTCGGCCCGCGACCACGGACTGACGCTGGACGAGGCCGGCTTCACGGCCGCGCTCGAGGAGCAGCGGGAGCGGGCGCGCAAGACCGCCGGCTTTGCGGCGGCCAAGACCAAGGAGGTCTACAGCGAGCTCGGCGGCATCGTGGCGCCGACGCAGTTCCTGGGCTACACCGAGCTGGACACCGACGGGTTTGTCCAGGCGATCGTGAAGCAGGACGCGCGCATCGCGGAAGCGGTGGAGGGCGACGACGTCGAGATCGTGCTGGACCGCACGCCGTTCTACGCGGAGGGCGGCGGGCAGGTGGGCGATCAAGGGGTGCTGACCGGGCCGGACGGCGTCATCGAGGTGAAGCAGACGATCAAGCCGGCGCCGGACCTCTTTCTGCACCAGGGCGTCGTGACGCGCGGGCGGATCCGCGAGGGCGACCGGCTGCGCGCGCACGTGGACCCGCGGCTCCGGTCCGGCTCGGCGCGCAACCATACCGCCACGCATCTCCTGCACGCCGTGCTGCGGGAGGTCCTGGGGCCGCACGTCAAGCAGTACGGCTCGCTGGTGGCGCCGAACCGGCTCCGGTTCGACTTCGCCCACTTCACGCCGGTCCGGCCCGGCCAGCTCGAGGACGTGGAGGCCATCGTCAACGAGCGGATCCGGGCCAACGCGCCGGTCTGCACGAACGTCATGGGTATCGCCGAGGCGGTCCAGGCGGGGGCGCTGGCCTTCTTCGGCGACAAGTACGGCGACCAGGTGCGCGTGGTCGAGATCAACCGGTTCAGCAAGGAGCTGTGCGGCGGCACCCACTGCCGCCATACCGGCGAGATCGGGCTCTTCAAGCTCGTGACCGAGACCGGCGTGGCGGCGGGCGTGCGGCGCATCGAGGCGCAGACCGGGGAAGGGGCGTACGAGCTGTTGAAGCAGCGGGAGGACGAGGTCCGCGCGCTGGCGGACGTCCTCAAGGCCAGCCCGCCCGACGTGCTGGCGAAGGCCCGCAAGCTCGTGACGACGCTCAAGGAGAGGGACGAGGAAATCGACAAGCTCAAGGCCCGCCTGGCCGGGGGACAAGGCGGGGCGGGCGTCGGCACTTCTTACACTGTCGTGGAAGTTGCGGGCGCACCGACCGTGTACTGGCAACAAATAGATGGCATGGAGATGAAGGACTTGCGGTCTCTCGTGGACACCCTGCGAGAAAAACATAAAGAGGGCATCTTCGTGCTGGGGTCTGTCAAAGATGACAAAGTCTCGCTCCTGACTGCGTCCTCAAATACCGTCTATCCGGCAAATGAACTCATCAAGCCGGCAGCGGTTGAGATCGGCGGGTCGGGCGGGGGTCGTCCTGAGATGGCCCAGGCCGGAGGAAAGAACGCCGAAGGACTGAAGACGGCGATCGAGCGCGTCATCGAAGGGGTCAAGCGAATAGCAGGGACGTGAAGCAGGTATTTGTATTCGTGGTCGTGCTCGCGCTCGTCGGCGCGGTGGCGGCGTATGGTCATCGCGCGCTGGACCTGCCCGTCCGGCAGGTCGAGATTCACCAGGTCGTGGAAGTTCCCGAGGGCGCGTCGTTCAAGGAAACGGCCGGCTTGCTCGCTCAGAAGGGCCTCATCGTCAGTCCGTTCTGGTTCCGCCTCCTGGGCAAGTTCCAGGACGCCGAGCGAAAAATTAAGCCGGGCGAGTACGACCTGCACACCGCCATGCGTCCGATCGAGATCCTCAATACGCTCGTCTCCGGCCGGGTCATCCAATACAGCGTGACGGTCCAGGAGGGCCTCACCGCCCGGCAGATCGCCAGGGTGTTGGGAACGACCGGCATTGTGAAGGAAGCCGACGTGGCCCGCCTCGTAAGCGAGCCGGCGTTCATCAAGTCGCTTGGCATCGAGGCCAAGACGTTGGAAGGGTACCTCTATCCGGACACGTACTACTTTCCCAAGCGGGCCAAGGCCGAGGACGTCGTGAGGGCCATGGTGAGCCGGCTGCGGCAGGTCTATACGCCGGAACTGCAGGCGCGGTCCGCGGCGCTCAAGATGACGGAGGTCCAGGTGCTGACGCTGGCGTCGATCATCGAGAAGGAAACCGGCCAGGACGCCGAGCGGCCCCTGATCTCGGCGGTCTTTCACAACCGGCTGCGCAAGGGCGTGCCGCTCCAGAGCGATCCGACGGTCATCTACGGCATTCCCAATTTCAACGGCAACCTGACGCGCAAGGACCTGGCCCGGCCCACGCCCTTCAACACCTATACGATCCCGGGGCTGCCGCCTGGCCCCATCGCCAGTCCAGGCGGCAAGTCCATCCTCGCGGCGTTGAACCCCGCGCCGGTCAAGTACATCTTCTTCGTCTCCAAGAACGACGGGACGCACCAATTCTCGGTGACCCTTCCGGAACACAACCGCGCCGTGGACCACTACCAGAAAAAGGGCGCGAAACCCGGTTCGCGCAAGGCGGCGTGATGCTTCCGCGTACTCGGAGAGGCGGCATGGCCGGGTGTCTCCTCATCGCAGGGGCCGTTCTGCTCGGCGTCGCGGCGCCGGCGCTGGCTGAGATGTGGAAGTGCAAGCAGGGGGACGGCGCGACGATCTTCTCCGATCGGAATTTGACCGGGCAGTGCACGCCGGTGGATGAGAGCGCGCCGCTCATGCGCGTGCCGTCCGTCCCGCCGCCCGGCGGGGCGCCGCCGGAGGAAGCCATGCCGGACGCGGGCACGCCGGCGCCGAAAGAGCCCGCGCCGGTGCCGACGCCCGGGCGCGGCCGTCGGATCGATCCGCCAAACGACGCCGTCATCACGATCCGCGATCTCACGGCGGGGGCGCCGAGCTACAACAGCCTCCTTGGCATCGCCAACTATCAGGCCACGATGTTTCTGGAGAACGGCGACACGGAATGGACGGCGGAGAAGGTCTGCATCACCGTGCGGTTCCGCGACGTCAGCCTGGTCTTTGTGGACGTCAATCAAGTCGGGTGCATGGAGGGACTCAAGCCCCTCGGCGGGCGCACTTTCACGGTGACCTATACGGGCATGATCCCGCCGCGGCTGTTCCCCATCATGGCCGAGGCCAAGGTGGACTACGTCAAATGGACAAAATAGGAGCGCGAGAAATTGGTTCCCACAGTTGAATGGAAAGACGGCGCCGTCCGGATCCTGGACCAGAGCCGGTTGCCGGACAAGGTCGAGTTCGTGGACTGCCGCGATTACGAAACGGTCGGCATCGCCATCAAGGAGCTGTGGGTGCGCGGGGCGCCGGCCATCGGCATCGCGGCGGCGATGGGCGTCGCCCTCGGCGCGCAGGCCGTCAAGGCCGTGGAATTTGACGCGTTCCGCAAGGCGGTCTGGGCGATCGCCGATTATCTGGCCGCCACGCGCCCCACAGCCGTGAATCTGTTCTGGGCCATCGACCGGATGAAGCGCCGGCTGGAGGCGCTCCAGGCCGAGCCCATTCCCGCGATCAAACAGAAACTGATCGTCGAGGCCCAGGCCGTGCTCGACGAAGACATCGCCATGAACAAGGCCATGGGACGGCACGGCTCGACGGTGATCGGCGACGGGCAGACGATCCTCACGCACTGCAACGCGGGCGCGCTCGCGACGGGCGGGTACGGCACGGCGCTCGGCGTCGTGCGGGCGGCCTGGGACGCGGGGAAGAAGATCCGCGTCGTGGCCGACGAGACCCGTCCGGTCCTGCAGGGAGCGCGGCTCACGGCCTGGGAATTGATGCAGGACGGCATTCCGGTGACGCTCATCACCGACAACATGGCCGGAACTCTGATGAGCCAGGGCAGGATTCAGGTCTGCATCGTCGGCGCGGACCGCATCACCGCGAACGGCGACGTCGCCAACAAGATCGGGACCTACAGCGTGGCGGTGCTGGCGCACGCGCACGGCATTCCCTTCTACGTGGCCGCGCCCAGCTCCACGATCGATCTCTCGATGCCGTCGGGAGACAAGATTCCCATCGAGCAGCGCGATCCCCGCGAGGTGACCCACGTGCGGGGGAGGGAGTCCATCGCGCCGGACGGCTGCGAGGTGTTCAACCCGGCCTTCGACGTGACGCCCGCCCGCCTCATCACCGGCATCATCACCGAAAAAGGGATCTTCAAGCCGTCCGAACTCGCCGAGAAAATGCGTTTGCGCTGACTCGCGGCCCCTTTTTTTCTCCCGCCGATTCCGGTATAGTGCGTTCATGACCGAACGCACGCTTGCCATCATCAAGCCCGACGCCGTCGGGCGGCACCTCGTCGGGGCCATCATCCAGCGCTATGAGGAGGCCGGGCTGATCCCGCTTGGGATGAAGCTCATGCGGCTGACCAAGGCCCAGGCCGAGGGGTTCTATTACGTCCACAAGCAGCGGCCGTTCTTCGACAGCCTCTGCAGCTTCATGTCTTCGGGGCCGATCGTCGTCCTGGCGCTGGCGGGGGAAAACGCGATCCAGCGGCACCGCGATCTGATGGGCGCGACGGACCCGGCCAAGGCCGCCGAGGGCACGCTCCGCAAGGCGTTCGGGACGCACATCGAGCACAACGCCGTCCACGGGTCCGATTCCCCCGAGTCCGCGCAATACGAGCTCGGCTATTTCTTCAGCGCGCTGGAGTGGCCGCAACGCTAACCACGCGCCGCACGCCCTTTCTCCTTCATCTCATCGCGGTGATTCTTCTCTTCGCGCTGCCGGCCTGCTCATCGCGGGAGGCGCGGCCGTTGCCGGCCAGGGTGCCGCTGCCTTCCCAGGAGATCATCGCCGGCCTCCTGCAGAACGGCAAACAGGCCATGGCGCAGGGCCAGTACGATCGCGCCATCAGCCTGTTCCGCCGTCTCCAGGACGGCTATCCCGGCGCGCCCGAACGTCCCGAGGCGACGCTGCTGCTGGCGCAGG
>SCTG01000008.1 GCA_004298335.1 Nitrospirota bacterium | reverse complement strand
AGTTCGAGATGTACAACGACACGGTGCTGGCGTTCAACAAGTCGGGCAAGGAGACGGTGCGCATCCAGGTGGAGGAGCCGATCTACATCCGGCCGGCGGAACGCGTGACCTGGCTGTAAGGGCCGAGTCATAAAGGTCGTGCGGAGGGCGGGGTTCCCGGACGGGGGCCCCGCCCTTCGTGTTTTGACGGCCTTCCGTCTTGAGACTATAATGAATAAAAGTCCGGGTCCTAAAAGGAGCGTTCATGGGGGAGAGCATGAGGCGTGGGTGGAAGACTGTCCTGGCCGCCGTCCTTCAGATTGTGGTGTTTGCGTGGCCGGGTGTTTCATCCGTGAACGCCAAGGAAACGTTTAAAGATGAGGCCGGACGGGTCATCTACTCGATCGATGACGACGGGATTGTGTCGATGTTCGAGAACAGCCCCACCGATCTGACGGTATCGGTGACCCGGGGGACCCGCGAGCAGATGCAGCCGCAGATCACAGAGATCGGTCCCGACAGCGTTCCGGCCGGCGCCCCCGCGCTTCTCCGGCTGAAAGGGAAAAACCTGATCGGCGCCGCCGTCAAACTGAGCGTACGTGAAATCGAAGTAGGCGCCCATTCCGCAAAACCAAAGTCCTTGGATGTGCCCATTCGGGTCCCGCCCGATGTGCGGCCCGGAGAGGTGACGATTGAAGTCTCCACGCCCATCGGCAGTACGAAGGCCACGATCAAGATTAAAGACATGCAGATCGGAGGCACCGGAGGGGCCAGGCCGGATGTCGCGGGGGTCGCGAAGATCGCGCCGACGGCGCCGGCTTCCTGCCCGGCGGGAATGGTGGGGGTCACGGCGGAACGGGGCGGCTTCTGTATCGAGGTCGATCGCACGTTTAAGGGGGACTTCCGCGTCGCCGAAAAAGCCTGCGCCGCCGGCGGCAGGCGGCTGTGCCAGGCGTCGGAATGGCAGGCGGCCTGCGAGCAGGCGGGCGCCGGCAAGCTCCAGTTGAAAAATGTCGCCGGGGATTGGGAGTGGACGGGCTCGTGGGACCCCTACCAGTTCGACCCTGACATGCAGGCGATGGACTTTACCCCCGACATCCGGTCCATCCTGCTGGGCAGGTCCGACTGCCAGGAGAAAAAAATCTCTCCACGATGGAAAAAAGACCAGTTCCCGGGCCGCTGTTGCAAGTAAGGGCCGGAGAAGCGCGCCGCCCATGAAACGCGTTCGAATCCCGGCCGTGGTTCTCATCCTTGTCCTGGGAGCCTCGCTCGCACTCGCCCGGGCTGCGAAGATCCCGGACGACCCCGGCGGCTTCAACGGATATGCCTGGGGGACACCGCTCGCCAAGTTCCCGGCGTTCAAGCTGGTGCAAGACATGGGAAGCACCGATTTTGCCGAGAATATCGGCCTGTACGAAAATCCCAACGAAACGCTGACGCTGAACGAGGTGCCGCTGGCCACGATCCGATACCGCTTCGTCGAAAATCAACTGGAGAGCATTGAACTCCGGTACGCCGGACGTCAAAATCGCGACAGGTTGGTGCTCTGGCTCGAAGAACATTACGGCAGGCTGACGGCCCACGAACGCAAAATGATCAATGCCGTGCTCTGGTACGGCGACAAGACCGTGATCAACCTGAAGTACGATGTCGTGACGCAACGGGGGACGCTCTACTTTCTTTCCCAGGCGTTGAGTCACCGGTTCAACGAGGCCCATCAAGGCTCGCAAGGCGATTGACGGACGAAGGAGACAGCGATGGCTTCCCGGCGCGTTTCCCCTCTTGTCGTGATTGCGGCGGGCCTCTGGCTGTTGACCGGTCCGGTCTGTCCTCCCGCCGCGTCTGCGGCTGAAAAGCCGGAAGACTTTTACGATGAGGTGGGACGCCTGCTCTATTCGATTGATGCGCAAGGGGTCGTGTCGATGTTTGAAACCGACGCGCTGGACAATACCCTTTCCGTCACGCGCGGCACCCGCGAAAGCCTGCAGCCACGCGTCACCGAAGTGTCCCCGCCCTCCGTCGAAACCGGGAAGATCACCGTGGTGACGTTCAAAGGACGGAACCTGGTCGGCGCCAAGTTCTCGGCGAAAGTTCCCGGGATCAAGTTCGGCGGCAGCGCCCCCCGCGCCGCATCGGCGGGGGTTCCGATTGAAGTGGATGGATCGGTGAAGCTGGGGCCTATCACCATCGATCTGAGGACGCCCATCGGCATGACGTCGGTCTCGCTGACGGTGATCGAGCCGCAAATAGACCTGGCGGCCCTGGCGAGGAAAAAGGAGCCGGAGTACCGGGAATTCCCGGCCGGGAAGCCGGAATCCTGCCCGGAGGGGATGATTGCGGTCGCCAGTTCCAAGGGCGGGTTCTGCATCGACATCAACCAGACGCAGGCTGGCGATTGGGTCTCGGTCGAAAAGATGTGTTCCTACAAGTTCAAACGGCTGTGCTGGGCGGAGGAGTGGGACCTGGCTTGTAAGGACAACCAGAAGAACAACCTGGGCCTGCAAAACCTTCTCGGAGAATGGGAGTGGACGCGGAACTCGGAATACGCGGCGGCCGGCGTACTCGGGAGCGGCGGACTTGACGGAACGGAGAACGAGGATTGGTTGGCGGTGGTGCGGGGGAAAGAGGATTGCGGGTCAAAGGGCCGGAAAGATCCCTGGCTCAGCGGGACCCGGCCGGGCCGGTGCTGCAAGTAAGAGTCCATCCCGCCTGACATTGTACTCACTAGCGCGTATGCCTCTCGATGACAAGGTAGTGACAGACTTCCGCCGGCGCTTGCGCGAGGCCGTCGAGCACGACCGCGACGCCTGGACGGCCTCGCGCCGGCTGGTCGGGCCGGCTGCCGCCGTCGATACGCTGCGGCGCCTGGCGGCGGCCGTTGCCGGCGCCGAGCTTGATCCGGCGCTCCGCGACGAACTCCTCCTGCTGCTGTCGAAAGGCGGCCGCGCGGGCCTGAAAGCCCTCCCCCAGGACGCGCTTCGAGGCCTGACCGGGCTCAACCCCACCAAGGCCATCAGGAATTTGTGTCTCCTGCTGGGGATCGGGACGGCCGATCCGGCCGGGGCGGTTCCGGCGATGACGCAGGACGCGGTCGAAGCGGCCATCCGTGGCCGAGACAATCCGTTCGACGTTCTCCTGGAGGCGGATGTCGCCTCCCTCGTGGACTTCGGCGCGGGCGATCTGACCTTTGAAGAGCACGTCGTCGAGCAGTACCTGGCTTCGCTGGAGCGGGCCGGGCGGGACCTGGTCCTGCACGCGCTCGATCGTCTCGACCCCCGGGAGAAATTCGGCGGGCTGGTCCTGGCGGAACGCGACCGCCTGGACCGCCTCCGGCGCCACCCCTCGCCGCGCCTGCAGTTCCATTTCGACGGCAACCAGGATATGTTCGACCTCGGCCGCCGGTCCGCCGGACGGGCCCGGTACACCGTGGCGGTCTGCAACAGCCCGGCGACGCCCACGTTCGCCTACGAGCCGTTGCGGCTCGGACAGGAAACGATCCAGGCCCGCCTACGCGAGACCAAGGGGGAGTTCCGGAAGGTGCGGGTCAAAGGGCGGGAGATGCTCCAGGTCATCCACGGCGGCGAACCGCTGACCTTCCCGGCGTGGAAGTTCGACGTGCAGGGTCCGTTGGCCTTGCTGGACCTGCTGTCCCGCAAAGGCAAACTGTGCATTCTGAGCGCGGTGGACATGGAGGTCTTCCGGGAGCTTCTCTCCCAGCTGCTTCCGGACGACGGCGCCCGGCCCCAGGGCGTGTTTTTTTCCGAGAGCAACGCGGCCCAATACTTCGGGCCGGCGTACGAATGCCTGTTGCGTCTGGCCGTCGGCGAAAAGATGGTTCTTCCCGGCGTGCGCCGGGACATTCCCCGCGTACTGGGCGCGGAGGGCAAGCGAGGCGAGACGCACGGATTTCGCTATGTCGAAATCAGGCGGGGCGCGGTCTTTCCGGGCGTGCCGGCCGGGCGGACCGCGCTCATCTTCGGCCAGATGGCCCAAGAGGCGGCCCCGTGGTTTCTGACCCTGGTGCCGGCGGACTGACGGACATGGGTGCCAAGGTCATCCGCGACAAGACGCCCGCCGCTTCCGGTCCGGTGTTTTCACCGGACGGCCGCGCCAACGCGGTCTATCTCAACGAACTCTTCGAGGCGGTGGCCAAGGAGACCTCCGCCCGGCTCCGCCGCCGCTACGGCGCCGACGTGCCGCTGACGGGCGGGTTATGGGGCGGGTCCTGGTACTTCGCCGACGAGTGCGGCTATACGCGCGCCCGGTTTCGCCGGCTCTACAATCTGATGTGTGTGCCCCAGGTCCCGGCGTTGAACGACGCCGAGAACTACAATCTGGTGTTCTTCCACTACTCCAAGGTCCTGGCGGAGGCCTTTGCGCCGCATGGAATCGTCCTGGGTGAACAGGAATGGGGCGAGAGCATCAATTACAGCAACCGGATCCGCCCGACGATTTCACACCAGATGTGGGACGCCAACAAGAAGATCGACTACGTCCGGAGCTTCTTCACGTACAACGCCGCCGAATGGGAAGAGGCCTATCTGTACGAAACCGTCCGCCACATCAAGCAGGCGAAAGAGGCGCTGGACAGCAGGACCATGGCCGAGCCGCCGCTGCTCGACGGCATGGCGGTCCGTTTTCAGCTGCAGGACACCGTGATCATCTACTGCACGCTGGAACCCGCCCTGTCCGAGCAGGCCAGGGCCGTCGCGGGTCCGCTGGCGGAGCGCATCAAGACCCGCTTTGCACAGGGGATGAACGACGAAGACGAGATGCGCGCGTTGAACCTCGAGGCGTTCAAGAGCGGGGTGATCTATTTCTACGAGGATGCGGTCCGGGACGATTTTGCCCGGGAAGGGCTGGATATCACCAAGATCGAGGAGTGGCCCGTGGAGCGGATCAATCGGGTGCCGGCCAGCCTCAAGGCCAAGCTGATCCCGCCGCTCAAGGCGCTCTTCAAAAAATTCAGGGATAATCTCAAGGCCGCAAAGGCGAAGGGTTAAGGAGTTCCAGACATGCCCCAATGGTTGGACGACATGACGAACGCGGGAGAGCCGCTCATTCCGGAGAACCTCAAGAACCTGGTCTGGGAGCGCGACGAGGGGCAATGCTTCAAGTGCGGAACCGCCGAGGAGGTGGGGGTCCACTGCATCGACCCCTACGGGATGCCCACCGAAGGCAACACCAGAGTCGTCTGCGAGAAATGCCGGAGGGAATTGTAGGGGCCGGTTCGCGAACCGCCCCTACAGCGACCGGACGTCCTTGAACGTGTAGGTCTGCCGGTTCAGGACCGGGTAGACGGAAAAGACAGGCGTGTTGGTGGGGACCAGCGCCGTCTCGGTCCCCGGCAGCAGGCCCAGGTGCATATTGATGTAGTTGAAGCTGAGCCCCTCCTGCCAGGGCTTCTTGGTGGCCTCCGCATAGGCCTCGACTTTTTCCGTCCCGTAGGTCCGCACCGCCAGGCCGGCGGCGCCGCAGAGCCCGTACTCGTACAGGTCCGGCGCTCCCTGCAGCAGCAGCGCGACGTTTGAGGCGTCGAACCAGACTTTGACATTGCAGACAATCTGCACGAACGGCCCCAGCGTGTTCGACCCCTCCAGGATGGCGCGCGGCAGTCCGATCTCCGGCGGGACGTCCGGCGGCAGCGCACGCCCCACGCTCCCCAACTCGGGCTCCTTCACCTCCGACACCGACACGAACAGCAGGTCGGGATCGTCCAGCGCGATGTCCAGCACCTCGTCGCCGAAGTAGCTGCAGAGCTTGCCCAACTCGTACCGGAGCGGATAGGAGTAGCCCATCTTTGCGTACCAGATCCGGACGCCGGCCGCGAGGGGCTCGTCCGGCTTGCGGCTGATCTTCAGGTCGAACGGCAGCATGAGGTGAAACGCGTTGGTCCGCGCGTTCATGAAGGGGGCGCACGCGCCGGGGAATTCCTTGTGGACGATGAGGTTGTCGGGCTGGAACTTGCGCTCGGGGCCGGGGTTCTTGAACTGCTGGGCCTGGTGCGCTTCCGTGGTGAGCTTGAACTTCTTCTGATAGTAGGCGGTAGCGCGCTTCTGCGCCGTGGTCAGAAAGTAGTCCGGCAGGTCCGTTTCCACAATGATCTGGAATTTCTCGGGCCCGGCCGGCCGCGGCGTCCGGTAGGCCTCGTTGTAAATCGCCAGCTCGGCTTCGGTCTTCTGGATGTCCCGGCGGATGTGCGTCAGCAGCTCCTGGTCGGCATACCGGGAACGGTGCAGCACGTCGAGGGCCTTTTGCAGGGCCTCCAGCTTGAACTTGAAGCGCTTGGGCTCGTCCGCGTAGGCGTCGGCGAGCGCCATCCAGAGGTTGAATTGCTCCTCCGGCAGGAGGCCGAGCCGGTCCAGGTCGTGCGTGCGGCCGAACTCAAAGGCCAGGGGGCCGAAGGACTCTTCCTTGCGAAGGCACAGCGACATTAAATAATGGAGGTGCGCGCGGGCCTCCTGAGGCGTCATGGCCGGCTGCCCTTCGGTCGCGGACGGGTCCATACGTCTTCTTGGCGATCTCCTTGAAAAATCAAATAAGAGGACGGATTCTGGCTGGCGCGGGAGGGTTTGTCAAGCCGCCCGAATGCCCTTGACCAGCGTCTCACGCAGGGCCTACAATCATGATTTGCCAAGGGATTCGCGGGGGAACGCGCTGTGAGGACGGCGTTCCCGATCACGGAGAGCACGGAGTCATTACTGCATGAAGGTCGAGTACGGAAAAGGCGGGCTCATCCAGCTGAAGCCCCGCGTGGCGGAAGCCGCCGGCGGGCGGAAGATGAAGGTGATGCTGGTCTTTCCACCGGACTGGTACCCCTCCGAACCCTATCTGAGCCTGCCCACCCTCACTTGTGTGTTGCGCGTCGCCGGCCACCAGGTCGTCCAGAAAGACGTGAATCTCGAGATGTACGACTGGTACTTCAGCGGCGACTTTCTGAACCGCATCGTCCTCAAGCGTGTGCCGCAGGCGCTCGATCGGCTGCGCAAAGCGTCGCGGTCCCGCAACTTGAGCGACGCCGAACAGCAATTGCAGCTGTCCCTGGTCGGCCTGACCCGGAGCCGCCTGGCCGAGCTGGCGGAAAAGGCGGAAAAGGCCAAGGCCATCGTCCGGGGGCCGGAATTCTATGACGCGGAAAAACTGGAGTGGGCGATCAACACGTTCCGGGAAGTGCCGGAGACGATCTCGCTGGTCTACGCACCCGCCCGCATCTGCATGCCGCCCATGGAAACCGACCTCTCGTACAAGATCTTCATCTCCTCCGAGGTGCTGGATGCGGTCGAGGACCCCCAGGTCAACGTGTACCGTGACGTCTTCGAGCACATCCTGAAGCCGGCGATCGAAGCCGAGCGGCCGGACGTGATCGGGATCTCGATCGTCCTGCAGCAGCAGCTCTTCTCCACGATGACCTTCTGCGCCCTCATCAAGCGGCACTTCCCGCACATCCACGTGACCATCGGAGGCAACACGGTCACCCGCCTGCGCGACGTGCTGCCGAACAAGCCGCGACTCTTCGCCCTGTTCGACAGCGCGGTGGTCTACGAAGGCGAGACCGCGTTCCTCCAGCTCGTCGAAGCGGTCGGAGCCGGCCGCGCGCTGGACGGCATTCCCAACCTGATCTATCGCGACGCGGCAGGCATCCACACCTCGTCCGCGAGCTATGCCGAGGACATGTCGAAGCTGCCGCCTCCCGATTTCGACGGGCTGCCGCTGGAGAAATATTTCACGCCGGCCCGGATCCTGCCGTACCTCGCGACGCGCGGCTGCTACTGGGGCCGCTGCGAGTTCTGCGACCACGGCGAGGGCTACACGGCCGGGTACCGGACCAAGAAGATCGACGAGATCATCGAAGAGATCCGCGGGCTCAGGGACAAGTACCACTGCCGGCATTTCCACTTCACCGACGAGTCCTATCCGCCGGCCCTGTTCCGCAAGCTGACGCGCAAGCTTGTCGAGACGAACATGGACATCGCCTGGACCACGCACATGCGGTTCGAGAAGAGCCTGTCGGACCAGGAGGTCTGGGACGACGCGCGGGCCTCCGGGTGCAAGTTCCTCCATTACGGCTACGAGTCCGGCAACGAGCGGGTGCTGCGGCTCATGGACAAGGCGACCACGAAGGAGGTCATCAAGCGGAGCCTCCAGCTGGCCGCCGACGCCGGCATCTGGAACCACTGCATGGGCTTCTTCGGGTTTCCCGGCGAGACCCGCCAGGAGGCGTTTGATTCCGTGCGGTTCCTCGAGGACAACAAGGACCTCGTGCACTCGATCGGGTTCGGCACGTTCGACCTCAGCAAGCACACGCCCGTGGCGAAGAACCCCGAGAAGTTCGGCGTCACGCCCTACATCAATCCCGAGTGGGACCTGGCGCTGGACTATTACTTCACGGTGAAGGAGGGGCTCAGCGTCGAGGAGGCGGAACGGGTCTTCGAGGAATTCGAGCGCAACCACTATCGGGGATGGGACCTGAAGATCTTCATCCGCGAATACATCTTCCTCTACATCGCCCACTTCGGCACCAGCAAGCTGCCGGCCCTCCAGTTCAGGCCGCCGGAAGTGGACGCGGGCAACCTCAGCGGCGTCGGAGCCTAGCCCGTCCCTCCATGGCGAGCGGCATCATCCAGATCGAGAAGACGGTTCCCAAGAACGGGAGCGGGCGCAAGCTCAAGACCATGCTCCTGTTTCCGCCGGAGTGGGTGCCGACGGCGCCCTATCTGGCGCTGCCCAGTCTCACGGCGGTGCTCCGCCAGAACGGGCACGAGGTCGTGCAGAAGGACGTCAACATCGAGATGTACGACCACTTCTTCACGGACACCTTCCTGATCTGGGTCATGGCCCGCATGTCCACCCAGCGGCGCACCCTGGCGGCCAAGGAAGCGGCCGGAGGCTTGACGGAACGGGAGGAAGCCCAGACGGCGTGCCTGGACGCCGCGGCCGGCGTGGACGTGATGGCGCTGGCGGAGCGGGCGGAACGCGCCAAGCGGATCACCCGCGGCGGGGACTTCTACGATGCGGACAAGCTGGAATGGGCGCTGAACACCTTCCGCGAGGTCATGCAGTACATCTCGGCCGCCTACTATCCGGCGTCGCTCGTCTTCTATCCGATGGAAAGCAACCTGGGCTACCGCCCGGGCGTCTCGCGGGAGATCTTCGCCTGCCTGGACGACGAGCAGGTCAACGTCTATCGGGACGTGTGCCGCCAGCTCGTGCTGCCGGCGGTGAGCCGCGAGATGCCGGATGTCGTCGGCGTGTCTCTCGGCACCCAGATGCAGCTTCAGGCCGGGCTGACCTTCTGCAAGATGATCAAGGAGGCGTTCCCGCAGATTCACGTGACGGTCGGCGGGAACATCGTCACGCGGCTCCAGGAGGAGCTGCCCAAGCACCAGCGGTTCTTCACCGAGGTGTTCGATTCCGCGATCATGTACGAAGGCGAGCACGCCCTGCTGTGGCTGCTGGAGGCGCTGGCGGGCGGGCGGGAGATGGCGAAGGTGCCCAACCTCATCTATCGTGACGGGGACGCGATTCGCGTCAACACCGAGGTCTACACGGAGAAGACCACGGCGCTGCCGCTGCCGGACTTCGACGGGTTCCCGCTGGACAGCTACTTCGTGCCGGTCCGCATCCTGCCGTACCTCGCGACGCGCGGCTGCTACTGGGGCCGCTGCACTTTCTGCGACCACGGGCAGGGCTACTTCGATCAGTACCGGGGCATGCCGGCGCATGAAGTGATCCGGCAGGTCAAGGCGCTCAAGGAGAAATATCACGCCGAGCATTTCCTCTTCGCCGACGAGTCGTACCCGCCGGCGCTGTTCAAAAAAGTCATCCAGATGCTGGTGGAGCAGAACGTCGGGATCAAGTGGACGACCCTGATCCGCTTCGAGGAGACGCTCGAGGACCCGGAGATCTGGAAACTGGCGGCCCAGTCCGGCTGCTGCACGCTGTACTACGGCATGGAGTCGGCCAACGAGCGTGTGCTGGGCCTGATGGACAAGCACGTCAAGAAGTCGGTGATCGAACGCAATTTGAAGGAAGCTGCGAAGGCGGGCATCTGGAACCACGTGATGGCGTTCTACGGCTTCCCCGGAGAGTCCCGTGCGGAAGCCGAGGAGACGCGGCAGTTCCTTCTCGACAACAAGGAGAACATCAGCTCCGTGGAGCTGTTCTACTTCGTGGCCTACCGGCATACGCCGATGGTGCGGAGCCCGGAGAAGTTCGGGATCACGATCCACAAGCAGGAGGAGTACGACCTGCCGCTCGACTACTACTACACGCTGAATGAGCCGGGCGGGGTGACCTGCCTGGAGGCGATGCAGATGTGCGAAGAGTTCTACCGGAACGATTTCAACCCGTGGGCCGTGCGGGTCAACGCCCGCGAGCACGTCTTTCTCTACATCTCCAAGTTCGGCACGAACAGGCTGCCGCAGATCTACGCGAAGGCGGCGCAGGTGGGCGCCGGGGTCTCGGGTCTGGTGACCTGGCCGGTCGCGCGCGGCGACGCCGAGGCCGACAACGCGGGCGAGCAGATGGCCCGCGTGCACTCCCACTCCGCGCCGTAATAATTTTCTCCTCCACGCGGGTCCTGTCGCCGAAT
>SCTG01000085.1 GCA_004298335.1 Nitrospirota bacterium | reverse complement strand
AGGGAACTCCCGCTACCATTTCGATCAGGGAGTCCGGCATGAAGGCCCTGGAGGCGACCGTGACCCGCTCCACGCAGGCGCTCGATCCCGGGACCCGAACCATGCTTGTCGAAATCGACGTGGCGAATCCGGGACAGGGCCTGGCGCCCGGGATGTTTGCGGACGTGGCGCTGGCCCTCCGGCAGCGTCCGAACGCCCTGGTGATCCCACCCTCGGCGCTGGTTTCCGACAACTCGTCGAAGGCGGTGTTCGTGATCGACCAGAACGTAGCGCGCAAGGTGGCGGTCAAGACCGGCATTGACGACGGCCTGTGGGTCGAGGTGACGGACGGTCTGGCCGGCACCGAGGATGTCGTTGTAGTGGGGAAGAGCCGCGTGGCGGACGGCAAGCCGGTCAAGGCGTCGCCGTACAATCTTCCAGCCGGAAAGCCGGGGAGTCAGAAGTACTGACCAAGGAGGAAAAGAATGCGACATTGGGTGACGTCCGCTCTAGCAATCATCATGGCGACATTCTTGGGAAGTACGGCGTGGGGACAATCAGTCACGCCGAAGGAAGCATCGCCGACCTTGACGCTGCAGGAGGCGATCCAGACGGCCCTGAGAATCCATCCCGCCTTGCAATCATCGGAGTTCGCCGTTCAGGGAGCCGAGGCGCGGGCCAAGCAAGCCGAATCACCCTACTATCCCCAGATCGGGGGTACAGCGATCCAAACCAATGGATCTGTCCGTACGAATGCGCTGTTCAGCCCGTCGGGTTCTCTGATCGAACCCAATCGGAGCGACTTCTCCGTGGGGGTTTCGGCGAGGCAGACGGTGTACGACTTCGGCCAGACCTCCTCGAAGGTTGACGCTCAGCGGTCCGACCGGGCGAGGTTCGAGAAAGATGCCGTGACGCGTCGCATGGAGATTGTGCTGGGTGTGGAGCGGGCCTACTTCTCCGTTTTGAAACGGAAGCGGCTGGTTGAGATTGCCGAACAGACTGTACGGGAACGTGGTGTACTTAAACTCCAAATTGAAGTATTATACCGCAATCAACTGAAATCAAAGCTTGATCTTGGACTTATTCAAGTCCAACTGTCCGATGCGGAGTACCTGGTGATTCGTGCCCGCAATGACCTGATAGTGGCTTTTGCAGATCTGAACAATGCGATGGGCGTCGAGGGATCCGCTATGTATTCGTTGGAAGATCTGCCCGTGGCTGTGGAGCCCCCGCGCGCCATCGATGCGCTGGTAGGAGAGGCGATGGACCGACGCCCCGAGTTGCTGTCACTCAAGGAGCGGATGCGAACGGCGGAACATCGCGTAAAAGCCGCTGGCAACACGAATTTTCCCACCATTCAAGTGGTTGGGAGCGCGGGGGATACGGAGCACATCTCCAACCGCCCGAATCTTCAAGAGGGCGGCTGGTGGGCCGTGGGTGGCGTGGTTTCAGTGCCGCTCTTCACGGGTTTTCTCATCCAGAACCAAGTGGCCGAAGCCACAGCCCAGCAGCGAGAGACTGAAGCCATCTATCGGACGGTAGCGCAGAATGTCCAACTGCAGGTCAAAGACAGCTATCTCGATGTGGTGACGTTGCTCCCGCAAATCAAGGTGGCGGAGCAACAAGTATTGATCGCGCGGGAAGCGCTCTCGCTGGCCAGTCAGCGCTACAAGCTGGGCCTGAGCTCGATCGTGGAAGTGACGCAGAGCGAAGTGGCGGTCACCTCGGCGGAAACCCGGCTGGCGGAGACGCAATACAACGCCAAAATCGCCGAAGCGCGTCTGCGCTACGCGGTGGGCGGCATCTGAGCGGGACTGGAGGAATTCCCGTAAAATCGCGGGCCTGGCGGCGTTGATTTATCCCGGCAAACCCGCTATGCTCCACCTGCCTATAAACGACTAGGTCAACCTTCCATCCCGGAGTTGCCGGTGTTCAATCTGTTCCCCCGCGAGACCGCCTTTTTCGAGCTGTTCAACGAGGCGGCCCAGAACATGGTCCTGGGCAGCCGCCGCTTGAAGGAGATGATGGAGTCGTATACCGACGTCGACAAGAAGGCCCGCGAGATCAAGCGGGTCGAATCGGCCGGGGACGCCATCACCCACACGATCATCCGGAAGCTGAACCAGACCTTCGTCACGCCGATCGATCGCGAGGACATCTACGCGCTCGCCAGCGCCATCGACGACGTGCTGGATTGCGTGGAGGCGGTGACCGACCGGCTGGCCATCTACAAGATCGAGAAGCCGACGCACGAGGCGATTCAGTTGGCCGGCATTATTTATGAGGCCTGCGAGGAACTCGGTCGCGGCATCTCTCAGCTGGGCAAGGGGACCGACCTGAACGCGTGCTTCGTCACGGTCAACAGTCTCGAAAACGACGCCGATCGCATCACCAGAGACGCCATCGCCCGGTTGTTCGAGAGCGAGAAGGACCCGCTGATCGTCATCAAATGGAAAGAGATCTACGAAAGCCTTGAGGAGGGCACCGACCGGTGCGAGGATGTGTCCAACATCCTCGAGCGCATTCTTCTGAAGCATGTCTGACCCGGCGCGTGTTCTCCCGTTGGCTCTCCATCGTGCCCGCATAGGTTTTCCCGCCTGACCATGTTTGATCCCACTGTGTTGCTCATCCTCGTGGTGGTGCTTGCCCTGGCTTTCGATTTCTCGAACGGCTGGCACGACAGCGCCAACGCCATCGCTACCGTCGTTTCCACGCACGTGCTCAGCCCCGGGCGGGCCGTCCTCATGGCCGCCGTCCTCAACATCGCCGGCGCGTTCATGTCCACCGCCGTGGCCAAGATGATCGGCGGCGGGATCGTCGAAGCCTCGATGATCCAGCAGACCACCGTGATTGCCGCGCTGTCCGGCGCGATCGCGTGGAACATCTTCACGCTGATCCTGGGACTGCCGACCAGCTCCTCCCACGCCTTGATCGGCGGGATCATCGGCGGCGCGCTGGCCCAGAGCGGGATGGCTGCGGTGAAACTATCGGGCCTGCAGAAGGTGCTGGAGGCGATGCTGTTCTCGCCGCTCGCGGGGTTCGTGCTGGGCTACCTCCTTATTCTGGCCACCTACTGGGCGATGTTCCGGGTCCCGCGGGGGTCGGCCAACCGGGGATTTCGACGATTGCAATTAATCTCGTCGAGCTTCATGGCGTTCAGCCACGGGGCCAACGATGCGCAGAAGGCGATGGGGATCATCACGCTCGCGCTGGTCTCGGCGGGCGCCATCACGACCGTGGAGGTCCCCACCTGGGTGATTCTGTCCTGCGCGGTGGCGATGGGACTCGGGACGGCGGCGGGCGGCTGGCGTATCGTCCGGACGCTGGGGATGCGCATTGTCAAGATGGAGCCGGTCCACGGGTTCGCCGCCGAGACCAGCGCGGCGCTGATCCTGCTGGGGACGGCACACTTCGGCATGCCGGTCAGCACGACGCATACCATCACGTCCTCCATCATGGGGGTGGGGTCCGTCAAGCGGCTGTCGGCGGTGCGATGGGGCGTGACGATGCGGATCGTCTATGCCTGGCTGTTCACGCTTCCCGGTGCCGGGCTGGTCGCATACGGGGCGACGCTGGCGCTCCAGTCTCTCCGCTGACGGCGATCGAACCGGGCGCCGTGGAGGCGGTCGAAAAGCGCGCCGCTCTCTATTACGATCATGCGGTCGGTTTTGCCCGCGCGCTCAGGACGCCTCCTTTTCATCCCGAAACCGTGCATCGGTTGCGCACCCATTTACGGAGGTTGCAGGCGTATGCCGAACTCCTGCAGCGCCCCAAGACCGCGTCCTCTCTTGCGAAGGGCGTCACGCGGCTGAGCCGGCTTCGCACACTGGACGTCTTTCACCGCTATCTCCGTCGCCGACGCGGCGCTGCCGAAGACTCACGGCGCGTCGCCTGGGCGTTGCGTGAAGAAGAGACGAAGGTCGCCCATGCCGGGTATGTGGAGGCGATCCGGACATTGTTGGAGAGGACGTCGCTCGCCCGGATGCGCAGGCCTGACGACTTTCTGGAGGTGCGATTTGAGTCGCTCAACCGGGAGCATGCCGATCGTCTGAGGGCCACGTTGCGCGGGTTGTCGGCCGAGGCCAAGCGGAAAGAGCTGCATCGCCTGCGGCTGCTGGTCAAGGCTTTTCGCTACCAGGAGGAGATTGCCCTGGAGACATCCTGGGGGAGCCCCCAGGCGGTCGCGGCGCTCAAAAGGCTCCAGCGGACGTTGGGGGACTACTGCGACCGCGACCAGTTCCGCCGCTTGGCGAAAAAGATGAAGCTGGCGTGTCGTGTGGAGATGCAGAAGGAATATCGACGATACCGAAAGCGCGCCCGCGCCGCCGTCCGCCGATTGGGATTGCCGGAGACCGCCGCTACCGGCCCGCGATGACGCGGAGGAACTTGGGCGGCAGGAACCACAGCAGGGTGCCGGTCCCGGCTTTGGGGATGCCCGTGAACCGGATGCAGCAGGCGCCGGCTTTCTTCACGTCGAAAGACGCGGCGGTCTTGCCCGAGACCATGGCCGAGATGCTCGTGCTGATGTGAGGCTCGTGGCCGACGCAGAGGACCACCGGCTTGTCTGCCAGGTCGCCGAGCCGGGCGATCAGCCGGTCCGGTGAGGCCGCGGGCGTTAGTTCCTCCGCAAGCTCGACTTTCGCGTCGGTCACCAGCCCTTTCCTGGCGATCTCTGCCGTCTCGCGCGCGCGCAGCAGGGGGCTGGAGAGAATGACATCCGGCTTGACCTTGAGCGTCTTCAGGCCCCGCACGACCTCCTTGGTGCGATCGGCGCCCTCGGCCGTCAGCGGGCGGTCCGCATCGTCGCCCTTCCACTCTTCCTGGTCGGCGGCCGTCCCGTGTCTGAGGAATACCAGCTCCATCGCGTCTCCGTCCTAGGGGAGGCGCATTATAGCGGAGCACGGGGATGATGTCACGCGCCCCGCGGCAGAGAAAAATCTTGACAGGGTCCACCTTTATGTGTACTATGTCGACACAGTTTATAAACATTACGGTTGGCGGCGCATGAAATTCTCGAAAAAGAGCGAATACGGCCTGCGGGCGCTGATCGAGCTGACGGCGGCATATGGCAAGGATCCGCTTCGTCGGCATCAGATCGCCGACCGGCAGCACATTCCGCTCGTGTTCCTGGAGCAGATCCTGCTGGCGCTGAAGCACGCCGGTCTTCTGGCCAGCACCCGCGGGGCATCCGGCGGGTACGCATTGATCAAGCCGCCGTCGAAAGTGACGCTGGGGCAGGTCATCCGCATCCTGGACGGCCCGCTGGCGCCGATCGGCTGCGTCAGCAAAACGGCCTACAAAAAATGCCATGACTGCCCGTACGTGAAGAAAGCCTATTGCCCGCTGCAGGATGTGATGGGCGGAGTGCGGAACGCGATTGCCGATATCCTGGACAACCACAGCCTGGAGGATTTCATTTCAGGCGCCCCCGGCGCCCGCAAACGTTTGAGGAAATAAGCCATGTCCGAATTCGACATCAGCGTGATTGTGCTCCTGGGGATTACCTTCTTTGCGGCCTTTGTGAACGGAGCTCTGGGGTACGGGTTTTCATCGCTCACCGTGCCGGTCGCGCTCGTGTTCTATACCAATCGCATTCTGAACCCTGCCCTGGTTCTGATCGAAGTCCTGATCAACCTGTATGTGCTGTTCATCAATAGGGCCAGCGTTCCGGCTGTCTGGAAACGCGTCTATCCTATTCTCATCGGCTTGCTGCCCGGTATTGCGCTCGGCAGCTACCTGCTCGCCTCGCTGCATCCGGGCTGGATCAAGTTTGTCACCTATTCAATTCTGCTTCCCCTCATCCTTATCCAGGCGGCCGGCATTCGGAGGCCGATTCGGTCGGAAAGGGCCATCGGCCTCCCTTTCGGAGCGGGGCTCGGCTTCCTGTATTCCGTCACGACCGTATCCGGTCCGCCGCTGGCGATTTTGTTCAATAATCAAGGCCTGGTCAAACGAGAGTTTCGGGCCGGTCTCGGAGTGATTCGCGTGGCCGAGTCGAGTCTGACCGCCATCGTGTATTACCACCTCGGCCTGTTTTCAGCGGAAAGCCAGGGCATCTTCCTGACGATTATCCCGGGCGTCCTCGTCGGGATTCCGCTTGGGGCCTATCTCATTCGACGACTTGACGCCGAGACGTTTCGCCGCATCTGCATGAGCTTTGACGCCTGGGTCGTCGGATTCGGCCTCTCCCGGGTGCTGATCGACGTGCAATTAATGGCAAGCCCGTGGGCCTATAGCGTGATGGCCGTCGCGATTGCGGTGGACGGCTACCTGTTGTATGTCTTTTTCACGAGGCGGAAGACTGCTTCCCTTCCGGACGATGATAACGGGAACAGTGCGCTGCGGGCGCCGGGTTCTTAGAGGACGTGTTTTTTTGACTTTAAGTTTACTATGTTGCTGAAGAAAGGAGACTATAAAATGAGCCGCGCACAGATTGCCATCCTTGTCGTCATCGTCTGGCTTTTTGGAGGAGCCGCCCCCGCGGTTGCGGCGGACCCGGCGCTGAAATTGTTGCTCAAGAAAGGCATCATCACCCAGGAGGAATACGACCAGGCACTGCGGGAAACCGGACAGGCTGTGGAGGCACCTCCCTCCACGACGGAGCCGGCAGCCCACGACCAGGCGAAATCCGGGGGCCCGGCCCAGGCAGCTTCTCCAGCCAAGGATGCCGATGGTGACAATACGGTTGACCTTGGCAAGGGGGTCAAGTTCGGTTATGACCGGGGGATCTACACGCAGTTCAAGGACAAGTTCCGGCTCAAGATCCGGCTCCGGATCCAACCCCGGTACACCGATAGTCGCTTCAACTCGGCGTACAACACGATCGGGGATGCGAAGAATTATCCCAGCGTCTCCTCGGCCGGCGTCATCTCGGCCACGAAACATGCCGAAGGTCTGGCCTTCTTCGGCGTGCACCGCACGCGGCTGGTGTTTGAAGGATTCGCGTTCACCCCGGACATTAATTACTTCGTACAGTTCCGGAACGATACGGCTGATGCCACGAATCAGTTGGGGGGCGCGCGTTCCACGACGCAGCTGTATGATGCCTACCTGACCTTGAAGCAAGTCCCATGGGCCAATCTCCGCTTCGGCCAGTACCGCACGCACTTTGGCCGGCAGGAGTTCCAGAGCTCGGCGTTTATGCAGTTTGTGGATCGAAGTTTTGTTGCCGAGGCATTTGTGCCGAATGTGATCGATCGACGCGATCAGGGCGTGACGATTTTCAGCGACCAGGAGAAGTATCCCGTCAATTATGCCTTCGGCGTGTTTAATGGCGTCGGCATCAACCTGAACAGGCTCGGCCTGAGCACGCCGGGCAATGCCAACGAATTGATGTATGTCGGTCGGATCACGGCGGATATCCTTGGGAAGCCCAGCTATCCGGAAGGAGACCTGGCCAATTTCCAGACTCCCCAACTGGCCGTTGGTGCGAGCTATGGGTACAACGGTGGGCTCCAGACGAATACGACAGGCGTCGGCAGCAACAACCAGGTTTCTACAGCGATCGCGTCGTTGGGGAATGGGCGGTTGCTCAACCAAGGCGTGGTGGACATCGGGACGGGGGGCCTCGACTTCATTTTAAAGTACAACGGTTTTTCCCTCCAGGCAGAGGGCTTCGTCCGAAACGTGGACACGCACGATCACTCCCAGCGGATTGGCAACGCGACGGGCTATTACGTGCAGGCGGGATACTTCATCGTGCCGAAGGCGATTGAAGTCGTCGGGCGTTACGGCGCGATGGACCCGGACACGCACCTTGGACACGACTTGATCACGTCAGCCGTGGGAGGGTTGAACTGGTATCTCAACGGTCACGAGCACAAATTGCAGTTCGACTATGGCGTGATCACGACTCGACTGGGGGGGGCCGATGTCGGCGGCAACGTTTCTTTGATCGAGAACCGCGCGAGGCTCCAGTACACCATAGTATTTTAACAGCCCGGAGCCCCCATTGGGCGGTGTTTTTGGTTGCAATTACCCACTAGATATGGTATTTTCCCCGCCTAGGGTAAGGCCTCTCCGGTGCTTACCTCAATAAGAAGAAGAGGGCGCATGTACCTGAAGCATCTCGAATTGCGGGGGTTTAAGTCTTTTGTCGACGCGCGGCTGACCTTCCAGCCTGGTATCACGGCGGTGGTCGGACCGAACGGAACCGGCAAAAGCAACATTCTCGATGCCGTTCTCTGGGTGCTGGGCGAGCAGAGCACGAAGACTCTGCGCAGCGAGCGGATGGAAGACGTCATCTTCAACGGAACCGAGTCCCGCCAGCCGCTGGGCATGGTCGAAGTCTCGTTGATCCTGGGCGACGTCGACAGCAAGCCGGCGAACGGCAATGGGAACGGCAACGGGAACGGCAATGGCGACGGTGAACCCGCCGCGCTTCCGCATGCGCTTGGCGAGTGCGAGGAAGTGATGGTCACCCGGCGTCTGTTTCGCGACGGGATCAGCGAGTATTTCATCAACAAGACCCCCTGCCGCTTGAAGGATATCCGCGGGCTCCTGCTGGACACTCGCGCAGGCAGTAAAGGCCATACGGTCATCGAACAGGGGCGGATCGATCGCGTGCTGAAGGCCACGCCCATTGAGCGTCGCGAGCTCATCGAAGAAACGGCCGGCATCGTCCGCTACAAAAAGCAAAAAGCCGAAGCCCTGCGGAAGCTGGAGGCCACCAGCCAGAACCTGCTGCGTGTCCGCGATGTCGTCAATGAGGTCAAGCGCCAGCTGGGCAGCCTGGAACGCCAGGCCCGCGCCGCCGAGCAGTATCAGAAGCTGCGCAAGGAAGTCCGCCGCCTGGAGCTGACCATCCTGGTCCACGACTATCGCGAACTGCTCGGTGAGCGCGATGCGTCCGATCGGACCCTGAGCGATCTTGCCCTTCACGAGAGTGCCGAGTCTGCAACAGTCGCCCGTTTTGCGGCGGAAGTGGAAACGCTCCATCTCGGCGTCACGGAGGGCGACGCCGCGCTCGCGGGGTTGCGTGAGCAGGTCGCTCAGTCGGAGGCGCGCCTGACGCAGGCCGGCGCGGCGATCGAGTTGCTGGCCCAGCGGGCGGCCCTGCTCGAGGAGCAGCGGGTCCGCGTGCAGGCCGACGTTGAACACGTTCGCGGCGAGCAACAGGAGGCGGGAGCCCTGCTCGCGGGACTGCGGAGCCGGGCCGCTTCGGAGCAGGAATCCGCCAGAGCCCGGCTGGCCGCTGCGATCGAGCGTCGCCGCCGCCTCGAGACCAGTCTTGTCACGGCGCGTGGAGCGCGCACCGATCTTGCGGACGCCATCGCCTGTCTCAAGCGTCAGCTTGCGGAAGCGGAGCAAGCGTTGGCCCGTCTTCAGGAGGAGCGGGTGGTGTCGGCCGCCCGGCAGAAAGCTCTGCAATCGGTGAGCGGCGAGGCGGCCGAGCAAGACGGGGTGGAGACGCTTCTGAAGGAGACCGTCGTGCAGGTGCTCTCTGTTCCCGCCGCGCACGAACGAGCCATCGAAGCGGTCCTGGGCCACAGGCTGATGGGCCGGCTCGTCGAAGGACCCGCGGACGCCGTCCGCGTGTTGCGCGCGCTCGCGGCGAAAGGTGCAGCGGGCGGGACCTTCATCCCGAAACATCCCCGGGTGTTCGGCTCACACGCGACTGCGAAGCTGGAGGGAGCCGGCGTCGTCGGCCCCGCGCGGGATCTGGTGACCCCGCGCAAGGGCTGTGACGAACTGGTGAGCCACCTCCTGGCCGGCGTGGTGATTGTGGAGACGCTGGACCAGGCCGTTGCCTTGTGGAAGGACATGACGGAGTCCAAGCAGGCGCTCCTGGTGACGCTGAATGGCGAGGTGGTCGCGCCGGACGGGATGGTCAGCGCGGGACCGCCCGGGCTCGCCGCCGGGGCCATGGGCCGCGAACGCGAGATCAACGCACTGGCCGCGCGAATGAAGGAGCTTGAGAACGAGTTTCCCGCCGCGCAGAAGAACAAGGAGAAGCTGGGGGCCACGTTGGCCGCGGAAGCGGCCAGCTTGGAAGCGCTGGAAACGGAAATCCGCTCGCTGGAAATGGCGCTGGTTGGTGAGCGTAAGGATGAGCAAAGCGGCGAGCAGGAGCTGGCGCGGTGGTTGGAGCAGGCGAAGTCGGAACTGGCCAGGGTGGAATCCACAGCCGCTCTTCGCGAGATCCGCCTCGGTGAACTCGGGGCGGAAGCCTTGAGGCTGCAGGCTGCCGGCGCCGCCGCTGTGGCCGAACGAAAGCAGACGGAACAGGGTGTGCCCGCCATGGAAGCGGCTATTCACGAGGCACGTCAGCGCTTGGTGAAAGCGCAAGAGGCGCAGACCGGCCGGGTTGCGAAGGTCCGTGGGCTGGAAGTCGAGTGGAATCGGGCGAGGCATTCGCTCGACGAGCTCCACAAGCGGCAGGAGGCAAGTCGCTTGCGGCGTGTGGAGGCCCAGACCCGTTTGGAGGGTTTCGACGCGCAGCTTACCGGCACGTATGCGGTCAGCTTCGACGGAGCGCTGGCCGAACTTGGAGAAGACGACGGCACCGACATCAAGGGCGTGCGGGAGGCCCTGGCTCAGAAGCGCGGACGATTGCAGGAACTGGGCCCGGTCAACGTGATGGCCATCGACGAGCATCGGGAGCTGGAGGAACGCCTCCGGTTCCTGACCACGCAGGAGGCGGACCTCACGCAGTCCATCGCGTCGCTCAAGGCGATCATTACCAGGATCAACCGCACCACGAAACAGTTGTTCCTTGAAACGTTCAAGGACCTCCAGACCAAGTTCAACGAGACGTTCCGGACGTTTTTCGAAGGCGGGCATGCCGAACTGGTCCTGGTCGAGGATGAAGAGGCGACCGAACCGGGCGTGGACATCGTGGCCCAGCCTCCCGGGAAACGGCTCAAAAACATTTCGATGCTGTCGGGTGGGGAGCGCGCGCTGACGGCGATGGCGCTCATCTTCGCCAGTTTTCTGATACGGCCGACGCCGTTCTGTGTTCTGGACGAGATCGACGCGCCGCTGGACGAGGAGAACACCCTCCGGTTTGCCAGGGTCTTGCGGGAACTGTCCGCCCGGACGCAGTTCATCATCATGACCCACAGCAGGCCGACGATGGAAATGGCCGATGCCCTGTACGGGGTCACCATGGAAGAAGCGGGCGTCTCCGCCCTCGTTTCCGTCCGTATGAACAAACTCCTCGCGCCGGCTTGACAGCTTCCTGGTCCAAGCGTGAAACCCCATGAAATTTCAGCTTGTTTCATGGTTTCGGTGCTTGACACTCGGCCGCCTGTTTGCGGTATACTCACGCCCTAATGCGTCTCCGATGGTCCTCCACGCATGCCATTAGGCGGACGAACCCGTTCAACGTAGCCCAAGGGACATCATGAATCGGCTGCTTGGCCTCCTGACCAATTGGTCTGAAAAGATACTGTCCGCGGCGCCCAAGCGTGTGCAACAGCAGGCCCGGCAGAAGGCCGACCGCCTCCTGCGTCTTGTCGGGGGCAATCCCAACGCCACGCCGGTGCCTCCCGTTCCACCGCGACGCCAGGAATCGGGCCAGACGCTCAACCAAGGCGCGGCGGTTGAGGAAGCCGTCAAGCGGGGCCAGCAGTGGCTGCTCTCGCGACAGGCCGAGCCGGGATACTGGGTCCATGAACTGGAAGCCGATACGACGCTCACCTCCGAATACCTCATGCTGCGCCGCTTTCTGGGGCTTGTGGACAAGGAGAAAGAGCGCAAGGCCGTCCGCTACCTGATCGACGCGCAGTTGCCCGAAGGCGGGTGGCCGATCTATTACGGCGGGCCGCCCGAGATCAGCGCGTCGGTGAAGGCCTACTTTGCACTCAAGCTCTCCGGGGTTTCGGCGGGCGAGCCCTTCATGCAGAAGGCCCGCGCGGCCATCCTGAAGAGCGGCGGGGTGGCGCGGGCGAACGTGTTCACCAAGATCGCGCTGACGCTCTTCGACCAGTACGACTGGCGCGGCATCCCGACGATGCCGGTGGAGCTGGCGCTTCTGCGGCCGAACCCGGTGTTCAGCCTGTACGACCTCTCGTACTGGTCGCGGGCGGTGTTGACCCCGTTGCTGATCGTGTTCAATTTCAAGCCGGCCTGCCGGATCCCACGGGAAGAAGGGATCGACGAGCTGTGGTGCACGCCGCGCGAGCAGATGGACTTCCGTCACGCGCCGCCGTTTCTCAGGGACCGGAGCTGGTTCACCTGGCGGAACTTCTTCATCACCCTGGACGGCCTCCTGCGGGTCTATGAGCAGGTGGTGCCCGAGGGCCTGCGCAAGAAGGCCCTCGCCCGTGCCGCCGAGTGGATGATGGCGCGCATGGAAGGCCAGGGCGGCCTCGGCGCCATCTATCCGGCCATGGCGAACTCAGTCGTGGCATTGACCTGCCTGGGACGGTCCGTGGACGATCCTCTTGTGCGCAAAGCCCTGGGCGAGATCGAGGCGCTGGAAGTGCACGACGGCGACTCGCTGCACCTGCAACCCTGCTTCTCGCCGATCTGGGACACGCCGCTGACGATGAACAGCCTGATCGAGAGCGGCCTGCCGTCCGATCATCCCGCCCTGCTCCGCGCCGCGCGCTGGACCTTCACGCGGCAGTGCCGGAAGGCCGGCGATTGGGTCGTCTCGTCTCCCAAGGCCGAGCCGGGCGGATGGTATTTTCAATTCGAGAATGAGTTCTACCCCGACAACGACGACACGGCGGTGGTCATCATCGCTCTCTCCAAGCTTGCCATGCCGGACGCCGACGTCCAGCGCGACGCCATGCGGCGCGGGATACGGTGGACGCTGGCTATGCAGGGAAGCGACGGCGGGTGGGGCGCGTACGACAAGGACAACAACAAGCTGTTCCTGAACCAGATCCCGTTCGCCGACCACAAGGCCCTGCTCGATCCCAGCACCGCCGACCTTGCGGGGCGTGAACTGGAGATGCTGGGGGCGCTGGGCTACGACCTGGCCCATCCGGCAGCAGGGCGCGCGGTCCGGTTTCTCCGGAAGAGCCAGGAGGCCGACGGATCGTGGTACGGACGATGGGGCGTCAATTACGTCTACGGGACCTGGTCCGTGCTCGCCGGCTTGAAGGCGATCGGCGAGGACATGCAGGCCGCATACGTCCGTCGGGCGGTGGCGTGGCTTGTCTCCCGACAGAACCCGGACGGCGGGTGGGGCGAATCCTGTCTCTCGTACGCGGAAGCCGCCGCGCATGGCGTAGGGGAGAGCACGTCCTCCCAGACCGCGTGGGCGCTCCTCGGGCTGCTCTGCGCCGGCGAGGTGGAGACGATCAGCGTGATGCGCGGCGTCAACTATCTCCTGCGGCGCCAGGACCCGCAAGGGTGCTGGCCTGAGCGCATGCACACCGGCACGGGCTTCCCCCGCGTGTTCTACCTCCGCTATCACGGGTACAGCCACTTCTTCTCCCTCTGGGCCCTGTCCATGTACCGGTCTCTGAAGTCGCGGGGACGGACTCGCGCGGACGAGATCCGAGAGCGAAACCGGCAATCCGGACGGTTCCGTCTCGCGTAATGAGGGATGCGACACGTTGCCATCTTGGCTGCTTCCGGACGTGAACTGGCGCCTGCTCGCGCGGCGCTGGGAGGGATCGAACGCAGGCGGCGTGGTTACGAGGTTGGCCGGATGGGCGATGTGGAAGTGCATTTGATCAAGACGGGGATGGGGCCTGCCGCGGCCGCGGCCGCCGCGCACGCGATCCTGTCTGAAGTGGCCCTGGACGCGGTCGTGTCAACGGGCTATGCCGGAGGGCTGGGCCTTGCGGGAATCGGAGACGTGATCGTGGGGACCGACGTGCGCGACTGGACAAGGGAGCAGCCCCAACCGGTCCTCCGGGCGGATCCCGCCTTGCTTGCGATCGCTCGGGCGGCGGCGGGCGAGGCGAAACTGGCCTGGTCTGAGGGACCGGTGGCGACGGTGTCTCGAGTCCTCTGCCGGGCCGCGGAAAAGAAGGCCCTGGCCCAGGCAAGCGGCGCGATCGCCGTCGACATGGAGAGCGCCGCGATCGCGCTGGCGGCTGCGTCACGGAACGTGCCGTTTGTGCTGGTTCGCGCGGTGTCCGATCGCGTCGACGAGGATCTCCCTCTGGATTTCAATCTGTGGCTGACTCCCGGCGGACGCGTGCGCGCGCTCGTCCGGCTCGCGCAACACCCATCCGGCCTGCGCGCGCTCTTTCGCATGAAGCGTCAAGTTGAGCAGGGGGCGAAGAATTTGGCGTCTTTCTTTCAGGCGTGGTGGCACGTGCTGGGCCGGGAGCACACGTCCGTCCGGGCGCCTGTTCCGGCCGCAATGGGAGCGCGCTGATGGTGACGACCACCGTGGCCGGGGTGGGCCGGAAAACGCTATGGCTCGTCGGCGAGATGGGCCGCATGATGGTTTTCTTGATCAGCACGGTCGCCTGGATGGCGCGTCCGCCCTTTCGCGTCATGCAGCTCCTCAAGCAGATCCACTTCATCGGCTTCAAATCGCTCTTCGTGATCGTGCTGACAGGGACCTTTACCGGCATGGTATTGGGGCTTCAGGGATATTACTCGCTTCGGAAATTCGGGGCGGAAGCGTTGCTGGGGTCGGCCGTGGCCCTGAGCATCATTCGGGAACTGGGGCCGGTGCTGTCGGCTCTCATGGTGACGGGACGGGCGGGCTCCGCCATGACGGCCGAGATCGGCATCATGCGCATCACCGAACAGATCGACGCCCTCGATACGATGGCGGTCAATCCCATGCAGTACCTCATCGCGCCCAAGGTGCTGGCGAGCATCATCGTGATGCCCATGCTCTGCTCGATTTTCGACATCATCGGCATCTATGGCGGCTATCTGGTCGGAGTCGAGTTGCTGGGCGTGAGTTCGGGCGCGTATACCAGTTCCATGGAATCCAGCGTGGAGTGGAAGGACGTGTACGGCGGGTTTCTCAAGGCCATCAGCTTCGGCGTGATCATCTCCTGGGTCTGCACCTATAAGGGGTACAACACGACGATGAGCGCCGAGGGGCTGGGGACGGCGACGACCGAGGCGGTGGTGCTGTCCTCCGTCCTGATCCTCATCTGGGACTATTTCATCACCTCGGTGTTGATGTAATGGGAATGGAGGCATCCACGCTCGTCATTCGTCTCGTGGGGGTGGAGAAGACCCTCGGTGGACAGCCGGTCCTGCAAGGGGTGAATCTGGAGATTCCCCGGGGGAAGGTGACGACGATCATCGGCAAGAGCGGTGGGGGGAAGAGCGTGCTGCTCAAGCACATGATCGGGCTCCTCAAGCCGGACCGCGGGCAGGTGCTGGTGGACGGGACCGATATCACCCGGCTCAGCGCGCACGATCTGAACGAGGTCCGCAAAAAGTTCGCCATGTTGTTCCAGGGTGCGGCGCTGTTCGACTCGCTTACCGTCTTTGAAAACGTGGCGTTTCCCTTGCGCGAAAAGACCCGGCTCAAAGAAACGGAAATCGAACGCAAGGTCAATGAGATTCTGGAAGCCGTGGGACTTACGGACATGGGACATAAGTTCCCCGCGGAGCTCAGCGGGGGCATGCGCAAGCGGGCGGGACTGGCGCGTGCGCTTGTGATGGGCCCGGAGATCATCCTTTTCGACGAGCCGACCACGGGGCTCGATCCGCTCCTGGCGCGCACGATCCACGACTTGATTATCGAGACCCAGCGGCGCTTCGGGTTTACCGCCATCATGGTGAGCCACGAAATCCCGGAAATCTTCGGCATTTCGGACTACGTGGCGATGCTGCTGGACGGGGTGATCGTCGAGATGACGACGTCGGAACAGTTTCAGCACACCCGGCATCCAGGCGTCAAGGAATTCATCAATGTGGGCCCGGGCCGTCGCCTCGGGAACCGGCAGGGAGAGCCGGTAATATGAACAACACGAAACTGGAACTCATTGTCGGGGTTTTCGTCCTGGCCGGCATTGCCGCCTTGACGTATATGGCGGTCAAACTCGGGAAACTCGAGGTGATCGGAGGCGGGAATCAGACCGAGATCCATGCCGAATTTGATTCGGCGACGGGGCTCAAAACGGGCTCGACGGTCGAGATCGCCGGCGTGCAGGTCGGCCAGGTGAAGAAGATCGAGTTGAACGGGGAACGCGCGGTGGTAAGTTTTTCGGTGAAGCCCGGCGTCAAGCTCTACGGCGACTCCATCGCCTCGATCAAGACCCGCGGCCTGATCGGCGACAAGTACGTGTCGATCTCGCCGGGGGGGTCGCAAAAGGAATTGCCTCCGGGGGGCAAGATCCGCGAGACCGAGTCGGGACTCGATTTCGAAAAAGCTATCAGCGAATTCATTCATGGGAACGTCAAGTAAATCAAGGAGAGAGGCAAGGTGATGCGACTGTATGCAACGATGTTGGCGGTTGCTCTGGCTGGCGGACTGGCCGGGGGGGGGATTTCCGGTTTGACGGCAACGGCGTGGGCGGGGCCTTCGACCGATGCCGTCAGGAAGTCCGTCGACGAGATCATCCACATTTTGGAAGACCCGGCCTGGAAAAAACCGGAGAAGAAGGAGGAGCGCCGCAAGCTGCTGGAGCAGACCATCGCCCAGCGGTTTGATTTCAC
>SCTG01000224.1 GCA_004298335.1 Nitrospirota bacterium | reverse complement strand
TTTACACCTAATCGAATTGCCTTCCAGCATACAGAGCAAGCAGAGCATTGGAGAGAACAAGATATCCGCCAGCAGATGCTAGTTGATGGCCGCAATATGGGCGGTACTCACTTCGCCATGATCGATGCAGATGAAGCGATTACTCATAATCAACTTGAAAATGCTAGGAACTGGACTGCGATACTCAAGCCTGGACAAGTGCTGGATTTGCCAATGATCTGTCCTCATCGTGGACTAGACAAGTACCGAGACGATCATACTGTATGGAGTCGCTCGCAACTGAGCGTTTCATTCTGTGACAAGCCCGATCTATCATGGAAGCCAAGGGGCGGCTATCACTTCCATCAACGTTGTCCACAGGGATCTAACCTACACGTCAATCCGCTTAAGGAAGATAAATCCAAAGGCGGTGCTTTTCACTTCCAATGGGTTTCCTGGGAACGACTCATCAGTAAGCATCGTTGGTATGCTCTCAATGAGCGGATCCGCTGGCCTGAGAAACATAGCATCGACGAAATCAACCGCATCTATTCCATGTCCTCCGATGAACTTGGATTAGGCATTAAGGCCATCCCTAAAGAATGGTACGGGGATTACGAGCTCCATTACGTCTATCCGGATCACAAGCCTTGGTATGACACGGAATCCAAGCGGATGATTGCTACTGCTCCTCCGGGAAGCCTTGAAGGACTCAACCTATTTGGGTGGACTCTATGATTGATCGTGTCAACATCATGCATCGGGAGATCGAACCGGATAAGCTTACTATGCAGGATGATTGGATCTTGATTGAGAAGATCAAGAAGGAGAAATCCAAAGGCGGCATCTGGATAGCCGGCAAGGCAGGAGTACGGACGGAGCATTGTTATGGTCGCGTGGTTTCACTGGGCCGCGGAATGTGCGCTGAGGCTGACGGCAAGATTTATCCTATGGATCTCAAAATAGGCGATACGATCCTATCCATGGATTACCTTGGCGAGAAAATGCAGCACACTATAGATGACCGCAACTTCAGGGCGATCCGCGAACATGCAGTTTGGGCAAAGGTCAAGCTAGGGCCTAACCTGGAAGTCCTGGACATCGAGCCTTATCTGAATCGGGTGCTGGTCAAGATCACTGAGAAAGGCATTACTCAGGGCGGGATTCAGTTACCTTCTTCTCACCAACTTAGAGGCTATACCGTCGCTAACGTGGTGAAGGTAGGCCCTGGATGGCTGGATCTCAAGACTGGTTTTCGGTATCCAATGGAGACAAAGCCCGGAGATCAAGTCATCATGACCCGATATGCAGGTTCCATCTGTACAGCAGACTCAGAAGAGTTACGATTGATCGAGGAACGGCCGTACATGGAAGGCGATCCTCAGCCGGATATCCTTTGTGTATGCGAAGGCGTGAAAGGGTTTGAATATGACTAACGACGAAGATTACAAATGGATGGTGG
>SCTG01000084.1 GCA_004298335.1 Nitrospirota bacterium | reverse complement strand
GATGTCGGCGATCGGCGTGGCGCTGCTCGTGGCGGCCGTCGTTGCCGGGCGGGCCGTCGCGCAGTCCCCGCTGGCGGCCTGGTTCGATCTGGAGCGCGATACCCTCGTCTGGCTGCTCGCGGGCTACGGCTTTCTCGCGTCGGCGCTGCCGGTCTGGATGTTGCTGGTCCCGCGGGATTACCTCTCGAGCTTCATGAAGGTGAGCGTGGTCACTTTGCTGGGCGTCGGCGTGATCGTGATGACGCCGACGATCGAGATGCCCCGCGTCACCGGTTTCATTGCCGGCGGCGGGCCGATCATTCCGGGACCGCTCTTTCCCTTCGTCTTCATCACGATCGCCTGCGGCGCGATCTCGGGGTTCCACTCGCTCGTGGCCTCCGGCACGACGCCCAAGATGATCGACCGGGAATCCCACGCGGTGGTCGGCTACGGCGCCATGCTGATGGAGAGCTTCGTGGGCGTGATCGCGCTGATCGCGGCCTCGATCCTGGTCCCGGGCGACTACTTCGCGATCAACACGCACTTGTCGGCGGAGGCGCTGGGGACGCTCGGGTATCCGGCGGCGCGGATCCAGGAACTCTCGCGCCTGGTGGAGCAGGAGGTGATGGGCCGGCCCGGCGGCGCCGTTTCCCTCGCGGTCGGGATGGCGTCGATCTTCACGGCCCTGCCGGGCATGGCGGGGCTCATGGCCTACTGGTACCAGTTCGCGCTGCTGTTCGAGGCCCTGTTCATCCTCACCACCATCGACGCCGGCACGCGCGTCGCCCGTTACCTGGTGCAGGAGTTGGGCGGGGCGTTCTACGCGCCGTTGCGGGCCATCAACTGGATACCCGGCGCGATCGGCGCCAGCCTGCTCGTCGTGGGGGGGTGGGGCTATCTGCTGGCGACGGGCACCGTCTCGACCATCTGGCCGATGTTCGGGGCGGCCAACCAGTTGCTGGGTATGCTGGCCTTGTGCGTGGGAACGACGGTGCTGATCAAGATGGGCAAGGCGCGGTATCTCTGGGTCACGGCCGTCCCGATGGTCTTCGTCGGCGTCATCACGCTGAGCGGGTCCTACGAACTGTTCGTCCTGTTCGCGCGGCAGGCCTCCGCGGCCACCGGCGGGGAGGCCGTCGCGTTCTATCTGGATGCGGCGCTGGTCGGGATCGTGGCGGTGCTGGCGGTGGTCGTGCTGGCGGACTCGCTCGCCAAGTGGTACGGGTTTGTGATCCGAAAGAAGCCGTACACGTCAAGCGAAGTGACGGCCGACGAGGGGGGCATCAAGATTCCCGCGGGGCCGTGCTGCTAGGGGACGGGGAGGAGGATTCACATGGCTGATCAGAATTCGTTCGATGTGGTCTCGAAGGTGGACATGCAGGAGGCCAAAAACGCGATCGACCAGGCGCTGAAGGAAATCCACCAGCGGTTCGATTTCAAGGGCACGAAGACGGAGTTGACGCTCAAGGAAAAGGAGAACGAGCTGGTGATCGTGTCCGACGACGAGTACAAGCTCAAAAGCGTCGTGGATATCCTGAAGGCCAAGCTCATCAAGCGCGGTGTGTCGGTGAAGGCGTTCGCCTTCGGGGCCATGGAGCCGGCGCTGGGCGGAACGGTGCGACAGACGGCGAAGATTCAGAACGGCCTCACGACCGAGAAGGCGAAGGAGATCGTCAAGGAGATCAAGGAAGGGAAGTTCAAGGCCCAGGCCCAGATCCAGGGCGATCAGCTGCGGGTGGTGAGTAAAAGCCGGGACGAGCTGCAGGCCGTGATCGCGTTTCTCAAGGGCAGGGACTTCGGCGTCGACCTGCAGTACATCAACTACCGGTAGGGGCTGCTAGGCGGAGCCCTTCATCTGCGCGTCGAGGAAGTCCTCGTGCTCCAGCTCGACGCCGCAGGCCGTGCAGGCGATGGGCTCGTCGGGCGGAGGCGGAGAAATTTCCTCCTGTTGCATCACGCCCTGGCAGACGTGGTAAAAATGCCCGCGGGAGTTTTCCTCGTCCAGGGGGTCTGCGATGTAGGCGAGCACCATGGGCACAGTGTACAGAACGCGGTGACGTTTTCGCAATCCCTCATGCTTGATTCTTCCCGCCGACACGCCTATCCTGAGCCCGGTTCGTTGGTGCCATTGGAGTCCGTCATGCCGCGCGTACTGCCGATCCTGTTTCTGATCGCCGTGTTCCTCGGGGGATGCGTCCCCTTGAGCATGCACGGCGCGCTCCGCGAAGCGTTCGACAAGGCCGAAGCCGAAAACAAGACCGTCAAAAAGGAGCTGGCCCAGGCCCTCGCCGAGAGCAAGCGGCTCCAGCAGGAGGCGGCCTCGCTCAAGGCCGCCAACGAGGCCTTGACCAGGCAGGCCAGGGAGTTGTCGGCGAATCTCCAGCAGCTTAACCGGGAAAAAATCGGCCTGGCCGAGCAGGTTGCGTCGGCGCAGGCGGCGCTGGCCGCCCGGGAAGCGGAAAAAACCGCGCTCGCCGTCAGAGCCGAAGAGCAGGCGCTCGCGCTCCGGCGGATGGAGGCCGTGAAGGCGCCGCGGCCTGCGGCGGAGCCGGAACGGGAGAAGCCTCCGCGAACGCTGGAGGCCGCGCTCAAAGACGAAATAGCCAATGGAAGCGGCTCCATCAGGCGGGGGGATGGGGTGGTGACCATCGAGCTCATGGAGCTGCTGCTCTACTACAATTCCGCGGCGGCCACCATCAGGCCGGAAGGGCTGAAAGTCCTGAAGCGGATCGCCGACGTGCTCAAGGACGGCGCGGAGAAGGAGATCAGGATCGAGGCCCATACCGACGTGGTGATTCGGACCACCCGGTTTCCCTCGAACATGGATCTCGCGGTCGCGCGGGCCAATGGCGTGCTCCGTTTCCTGAAGACCCAGCATACAGCCGACCCCGTGCGGATGTCCGCCGTCGGCTACGCAGAACCCCAGGTGGTCACGGCCGGCGCCGGCGCGCAATCCCGGAACAGGCGGGTGGAGATCATCGTACGCTCCAGATGATGCGCGGGCTGCGCGTGCCCCTCGCGGCGCTGCTTTTCCTGCCGGGGTCCGTCGCCGGAGCGTCCTGCCAGGTGGAGCGGGAGATCGCCGGCGAGCCCGCGCTGTTCGTCCGCCACGTCAGCCCGGATTGCTCCAAGCCGGAACGCGCCGCCCGGGCCGTTCCAGCCGCGGAGATCCTGCAGGCCTTGAAGGCCGGCCAGGGCGTCTCCATCAGGAATGCCGTCGTCTCCGGCGATCTCCTGCTTACCCGGTTGCCCTCCGTGCCGCTGGCGTCGGCGGCTCTCCCGCCGTCCGTGCTGGCCGATCTGGCGCAGTCCCGGGTCACCGAGGCCCGCGTGGTCCGTGGCGCGCTCTCCATCCGCGATTCGGTCGTCGACGGCATCTTGGACACCCAGCTCAAGCCCGACATGGTCGAGCACCGGATGCTGGGTGACATGGTGGTCGTCCAGGGGCCGGTGGCGTTCCATGGCACCACCTTTGCCAAGGCCGTGGATCTTTCCAGGACGATTTTTCTGGGGCCGGTCGAGAGCGACGAGGCCGTGTTTCTCGGCGACGCCCTGTTCCTCTCCTGCCTCTTCGACAGGAAGACCACCTTCGAGAAGACCGCCTTTGCGGGTAATACCCGCTTCTACCAGGCGGTGTTTCACGAGCCGGTGACGTTCCTCCGCGCGGGGTTCAACGGACTGACCAATTTCCTTTCGGTCACGTTCAAGAAGGAGTCGAGCTTCTCGCGCGCCTATTTCAAGATGGGCGCCGGTTTTTCGGGCAGCACGTTCGAGGGGATCTCCGACTTCTCCGAGTCCCTGTTCGAAAAGAACGCCTTCTTCACCCATGCCGTCTTCACCGCGGACGCTTATTTCCGCCGCGCCACCTTCCGCGGGGAGGTCAATTTTTCCGACGCCGATTTCAGGGCCAAGGATGACTTTGCCAAGGTGTTCTACCAGCAGGAGCCAAATTTCACCCGCGCCCGGTTCGCCAGCCCCCGCTCGTCCGTCGGATTTGAGAACCCCCTGCTGCTTGCCATTGTCGCCGGGGCCTTGGCCGTCTTCCTGATCGCTTTCATCGTCATCCTGAAAAAAGGGTAGGGTGCTTTTCTCCCCCACATCTTGACGGAAGGCTTGCCTTCACCGCTAAATCTGGTATATTGAGAGGCCTATGGCCGAGTCGCTCGACATGGGAACCGACCGCCTCGAAGACGCGTATCGCGTCCGCTTGGACGAGTTCGAGGGTCCGCTCGACCTGCTCCTCCACCTGATCAAGAAAAACGAGATCAATATCTACGATATCCCGATCGCCGTGATCGCAAAACAGTACCTCGACTACATCAGCCTGATGAAATACCTGAACCTGGAGGTGGCCGGGGAGTTCCTGGTGATGGCGGCCACGCTGATCCATATCAAGTCGCGGATGCTGCTGCCGGTGGAGGCCGACGGGGACGAGGACGAAGACGGGGAGGACCCCCGGGCCGAGTTGGTCCGCCGGCTGCTGGAATACAAGCAGTTCAAGGAGGCCGCCGCGGACCTGGTCGAGCGGGGGCAGCAATGGCGTGACGTGTTCGGCCGCCCGGCGTTTTTCGAGACGGCTCCGGCGCGCCGGCCGGATGAGGAGATCGACGGCACGCCGCTGGAATTGACGCTGTTCGACCTGGTGGACGCTTTCCAGGACATCGTCCAGCGGACTCCGGTGAAAGCGTTCGTCGATGTGACGTCGGATCACCTGACGGTCAAGGACCGGATGAATTACATTCTGGAGCGCCTGGCGGACGAGCCCGCGATTCCGTTCGAGTCCCTGTTCGTGCCCGAGGAGGGGCGGCTGGTCGTGATCGTGACGTTTTTGGGATTGCTGGAATTGGTCCGGATCCAGTTGGTCCGGGCGTATCAGGCGGAGGCCTTCGGGGCCATCCTGCTGTCGCGGGCGTTTCTCCCGGCGACGGCCGAGGATGCCGAATCAGAGGAGACGCAACCATGATCAAGGAGGCATCAGAACGGGCCATGACGGACCACGAACAGCATGATGGCAATGGCCATGCCGCGGAGTCCGGCGCCGAGCAGGCCGCAAAGGCCGAGAGCCCGCTGTCGGGCCTGAAGGGCATTGTGGAGGCGATTCTCTTCGTATCGGGCGAGCCGATCTCGGTGGATCGGCTGCAAGGCGTGGTGGAGGGCGTCTCCCGGGCGGAACTGATGAGCGCGCTGCGGGCGCTCCGGGAGGACTATGCGGCGGAAGGCCGCGGGCTTCAGGTCGTGGAAGTCGCCGGCGGGTTCCAGGTCGCGACGCGTCCGGACTGCGCGCCCTGGATCAAGCGGCTGGAAAAGGCCAAGGCCGGCGCCAGGCTGTCGCGCTCGGCGATGGAGACGCTGGCGATGATCGCCTACAAGCAGCCCATCGTCCGCGCCGAGATCGAGCAGATCCGGGGCGTGGACACCGCCGGGGTGCTGAAGACGCTCCTCGATCGCCGGCTGATCCGCATCGTCGGACGGAAGGACATCCCCGGCCGCCCCATCATGTACGGGACGACGAAGCAGTTCCTGCAGGCGTTCGGCCTCAATGACCTGGGCGGCCTCCCGGCCCTCCGGGACATCAAGGACCTCAAGGAAGCCGAGCAGTTCCTCCTGCCGAACGTGGACCCGGAAGCCGAGGTGGAGACTGCTGGGCCCGGGGGATTCTCCGCGGAGGGGTCTTCAGAGCAAATGCACGAAACGGTCGCGCACGGCTGACGGCCGCCTAGCGATTGCCGGCCGCGACCCGCTTGGCCAGGCGGTGGGCCAGGCGCACCATGGCGGGCGAGCGGTCGGCCGGGTCGAGCAGGACGTTCAGCACGTGGAGCTGGCTCTTGTCGGACGTGGCCGCCTGGAGCGCCCGGACCAGTTCGCCGTGGGTGGACACTTTATAGCCGACCCCTCCGCCGATCAGATCGCAGATTTTCTCATACCGCCATTCGTGGATGTCGTTGAACGGACCCTCCAGAATCTCCCGCTCCGTCGAATAGCCCCGGTTGTTCAGGACGATCACGATCGGCGCCTGGCTGTAGCGCACGCAGGTGGAGAGTTCCGATCCGGTCATCTGGAACGCGCCGTCGCCCACCAGGACGATGGGCCGCAGCCCGGGATCGGCGAACCCCGCGCCCACCGCCGCCGGCACGGCAAAGCCCATGGACGTGTAGTAGGCCGGCGAGATGAAATCGGTCCGCCTGTGCACCCGCAGATCGGCGCCCGCGAACAGGGACTCGCCGATGTCGGCGATCACCAACATCTTCTCATCCAGAAGGCTCTCCAGATGGCCAAAGAGTCCCTTCAGCGTCGCCGGCTGGTCGGGGGGCGGCATGTGAGCGGGTTCGATGGCGTGAACCGGCAGCGCACGGGCCGGGAACGACGGCATGGGCGCGGCCACCAGCGCCTTCACGAAGTCCTCGAAAAAGACCCCTTCGTACCGGTGATGCTTGACGGTGATGGCGTCCGCCGTGGCGTGCACCGTGCGGCCGGCCTTCATCAGGGGCGAATCGGCGCCGAGTTCTTCCAGGTCCGTCAGGATCGAGCCGAGCATCACGAGGCAGTCGGAGTCGTTCACGAACTGCTGAACCTCGTCGTGGCCGACCCACCCGCCGTACACGCCGACGAACAGCGGGTGGTCCTCCCGGATGACGGATTTCCCCAGCAGCGTCGACGCGACCGGGATGTTCATGCGCTCCGCCAGGCCCGACACCTCATCCTGGAGATGAAAGCGGTGCACTTCCGCGCCGACGAGGAGCACCGGTTTCTTGACCGAGGCCAGCATCTCGCGCACCTCGGCCACCGCCTCCGCCAGGGCGGCCGGGTCGCTGGCCTCGCCCTGCTCGGCGGGCGGGTGCGCCGGAGATTCGATCGGCGCATGGACCAGGTCGCGGGGGATTTCCAGGTAGACGGGGCGTTTGTAGCGCATCAGCGCCGCCAGCGCCCGGTCGATCTCGCGTTCCGCCGTGAGGGGATCGTCCAGAACGACGGCGGCCACGGTGACTTTCTCGAAGACTTCCTTCTGGGTCGTGAAGTCGCGGACCATGTGGTGCAGCAGCGGGTTCTTCACGCGCTCGGAGAGCCCCGGCGAGCCCGACAGCACCACGACGGGCGACCGTTCCGCGTAGGCGCAGGCCACGGCGTTGACGGTGTTCAATCCGCCGACGCAGTACGTGACGCAGATCCCGCCGATGCCGTGGATCCGCGCGTAGGCGTCCGCGGCGAAGCCGGCGCAGTCCTCCCGCGTCATCCCGACGTGCGTGATGGGGGACTCTTCGATCAACTGGAACAGGCTGAGGACGTAGTCGCCGGGAATGCCGAAGATGTGCCGCAGGCCCAGGCGGTGCAAGCGATCGAGAAGCGTGGATCCGATCGTCCGGCGGTCGGTCATGCAGAGTCCTCCTCTGTCGAATCTATCCCTGCTGAGGCTGAAAGTCCAGCCGGACGGGAGGCTTGGGCGATCGGTGTGTGCGGACGTATTTCCTATGGAACGCGGACGGGAAACCCGCTACAATCCGCCTACCATTTAGATGTGGGAGGGGGCCCCACCAAAGGTCCCCTTCCCACTCGGGGACGCCTATGGACCTGAAAGAGCCCATCGACAAGCTGGCGATCCCGCCGACCAGCTTTACACGGAACCTGAAGTTTCCCGACCCGGCGAAGATCCGCATCTACGACGATACGCTGCGGGACGGGGAGCAGATGCCCGGCGTGGCGTTTTCGCCCGGTCAGAAGCTGGAGCTGGCCAAGCTGCTGTCCGAGGTCGGCGTCCACGTCATCGACCCGGCCTTCCCGGCCGTGTCCGAATCGGACCGCCAGGCCTTGCAGGTGATCGTGAAGGCCCAGCAGCGGGGCGAGATCCGCAAGGACATCGAGGTGCTGGCCATGTGCCGGAGCCTCAAGGAAGACATCGACGCGGTTGTGGACACCGTGACGGCCGTCGGCGCCAGGCCGGACGACGTCAGCGTGCTCGTGCTCTCGACCCTGTCCGACCTCCATCTCAAGTACAAGCTGGGCAAGACGCTGCTCCGCCGCGCGGGCCAGCCCGAGAGCCAGTGGCTTGACCGGCCGGTGGAGTACTACCGCGAGCAGAACCTGGACCTGATCACCGGCGCCGTCCGCTACGCCCGCGAGCGCGGGTTCTCGCGCGTCGAGTTCGCCGCCGAGGACGCGTCGCGGTCGGACGTCGCCTACGGCGAGGTCTGGGCCAACGCCTGCGTCAAGGCCGGCGGCACCCGGATGTGTTTCTCGGACACCTGCGGGGTGTTCACGCCGGAGGCCGTGGACCACTACATCCCCCGGCTGGTGAAAGTCCTCGGCGATGTGCCTATGACGGCGCATTTCCACAACGACTTCGGCCTGGGCGCGATCAACACGGTGCGCGCCATCAGCCATGGAGCCCTGTATGCCGGGGTCACGGTCAACGGCATCGGCGAGCGCGCCGGCAACACGCCCCTGCATGAGTTCGTCATGGTGCTCAAGATGCTCTACGGCGTGACGATCCCGGGCTTCCGGTACGACCTGCTGACCGAGCTGCGCCGCAAGATCGAGCTGTACTCCGGCATTCCGATGCAGCCGCACGAGCCGATCGTGGGGGAGGGTGTGTTCAAGCACGAGTCGGGCATCCACACGGCCGCGATTGCGATCCATCCCGCCATCTACCAGTTCATCGCCGAGGAACTAGTCGGGGGCGAGCATCGGTTCGTGTTCGGCAAGCACAGCGGCGCCGCCGCCGTCGAGACCGTGCTGGCCAAGCACACCAGGGCCCTGCGGGAGCAGGGCGTGGAGATCAGCCCCGACCTGGTGAAGCACGTCCTCGACCGCGTCAAGGCGCTGCGCGAGGACATGCTGCCGGAGAAGGGCTATCCCGAGGCCGTTGAGGGACATTACCGGCACTACTATTCCCTGGGGCTCTCCGAGGAACGGATCGTCGAGATGGCCCTGGAAGCCCATGCTCTCCTCATCAAGCGCGCGGGGTCGTGAGAGTTCCTTGTCATCGCCTCCGGCGCCCCGCACACGTTCCGTCGCCCGCCTGGTCGTGCTGGGGGCCGTCTTGTCGCTGGCGCTATCCGCGGCGCAGGGGCAGGTGCTCCCGCGCGACCCCAAGCTCAAGGAGTTCGACCCGGCGTTCCGGGGCCTGCTCGAAAAGGCCGACAGCCACGCCCGGCAGGGCGAGTGGAAGCAGGTCGTCGACGCGTTGACGAAGGCCCAGGAATTCTCCGTGCAGTACCCGCCGCTGTTGTACCTGCTGGGCGCGGCCCACAAGAAGCTCGGCCATTTTGACGAGGCGGAAGCCTCCTTCAGGGCGTTCCTGAAGGCCGCGCCCGACGCCCCCGAAAAGGCCGAAGTGAGCACCCTGCTGGCCGAACTGCAGGTCGAACGGGACCAGGCGAGCAGGCGCCGGGACGCCGCGCGGAAGTTCCAGGACGAGATCGACAAACTGGCGAAGGGCGCCCCCGCGGGCATGGTCCCGGTCCCCGCCGGCGAGTTTCGGATGGGAAGCACGGAAGAGGACATCGCCGCCGCCATGCAACTCTGTCCCCAATGTCCGGAGGAAAGCTTTGCCCGCGAGACGCCGGCGCATGCCGTGTTCCTGAACGCCTTCTTCATCGACCGCCACGAAGCGACGACCGGGGAGTACGCCGCGTTTTTGAACACGTCGAAACGGCAGGCTCCCGATCACTGGCAGGAGGGCTCGCAGGCGACGCAGGCGCAGAAGCCGGTGATCGGGATCACCTGGGACGACGCCGTCGAATACTGCAAATCGAAAGGGAAACGGCTGCCGACCGAGGCGGAATGGGAAAAGGCGGCCCGCGGCATCGACGGGCGGCGCTATCCCTGGGGCAGCGAACGGGCGAACCTGTTCTGGGCGAACTTTGATAAGTGCTGCGTCTGGGCGGGCTATAGCCTGCTGACCGAGGTCGGTTCGCTGGAGAAAGGCGCGAGCCCGTACGGCGCGCAGGACATGGCGGGCAACGCGCGCGAGTGGGTGCAGGACTGGTACGGCGAACGCTACTACGCCTCGAGCCCCGGGAAAAATCCGGCCGGCCCCGGCCACGGAACGGAAAAAGTCGTGCGCGGGGGCGGGTGGCTGTCCCTCGCCAACGGCGTGCGGACGACCGCGCGCGAGAAACGCGACCCCGCCGCGCGGTCCACGTCGGTGGGAGTCCGGTGCGTCCGGAGCCTGCCATGAGCGACGCGCCCGCCCTCATCCTGCCCGAGCGGTCCCGCGCCATCGGCAACGACCTTCGGAAGAGGCTCGGCGCCGACAAGGTCAAGGACGACTTCCCCACCATCGCGGCCTACTCGGTCGACGCCAGCATCTACAAGGTGGTGCCGAAGGCCGTCGTCCAGGCCGAGACCGAGGAGGACATCGCCGCGACGGTGGCCTACGCCCGGTCGTCCGGCGTCCCGATCACGCCGCGGGCCGCGGGCACCAACCTCACCGGATCGGCCGTCGGGGCGGGGGTCATCCTCGAGTGCGGCCGGATGAACCGGATTCTCGAGCTGAACGTCGAAGAGAAATGGGTGCGGGTCCAGCCGGGATTAAATCTTACCGAGTTCAACAAGAAGCTCGAGCCGCACGGGCTGATGTTCGGGCCCGACCCGTCCAGCCGCGACATGTGCAAGCTCGGCGGCATGCTCTCGAACAATTCGGCCGGCCCGCACACGTTGCGCTATGGCTCGGTGAAGGACAACGTCCATGCCATCCGCCTGCACCTGGCCACCGGCGAGTGGTTCACGGCCGAAGCGCTGGCCGACGGCAACCCGGCGACCGAAGCGCTGCTCAACCGCCATCCGGCGCTCGCCGAAACCATCGCGCTGGCGAGGCAGCACGCCGCGCTCATCAGGAGCAAGAAGCCCACGGTCAGCAAGAACAGCACCGGCTACAACCTGTTCGGGCTGGTGGACGGTCTGGAGCAGGGGATCGTGGACCTGCCCAAGCTGTTCGTGGGGAGCGAGGGCACGCTGGGGGTCATCAGCGAGGCGACGCTCAAGCTCGTGGACAAGCCGAAGACGACGGCGACCGCGCTCATCCATTTCCGCCACCTGGAGGAAGTCGGCCAGGCCGTCTTCGATCTCCTGCCGCTGACGCCGATGGCGCTCGAGGTGATGGACGCCAACACGCTCAACCTGATCAACCGGTCGGCGCACGGCGTGCCGGCCGACGCGGCTGCGACGTTACTCGCAGAGTTTGACGGGGGAGTGGGTGTGGGAGGGGCGCCTTTGGCGGGGCCCCCTTCCACTCAAATGGCCGAGATTCTCGACCGGGTCAAGGCGATCTGCCGCAAGTACCGGCTGTGCGAGGACCCGACCATCGCGGTGGAGAAGGAGCACCAGGAGCAGCTCTGGAAGGCCCGCAACGCGCTCTACCCGACGCTCTACCGCTACGACGCGAAGAAGAAGCCGATCAACTACGTGGACGACGTCGTCGTGCCGGCCGACCGGATCGCCGAGCTGGTGCAGTACCTCTCCGCGTTCTTCAAGGGCCAGGACGTGAACGTGGCCATCTTCGGCCACATCGGCAACGGCAACGCCCACATCGTCCCGCTGCTCGACGTCAACGACAAGCACGACTTCGAGGCGATGGTCGCGGGCTACCACGAGATCCATCAGACCGTCATCACGCGCTTCGGCGGCTCCATCTGCGGCGAGCACGGCGACGGGCGCGTGCGGGCGGAGTTCGTCCGCAAGTACTTCGGCGAGGAGCTCTACGCCCTGTTCCTGCAGGTCAAATCGGCGTTCGACCCGGCGCGCGTGCTGAACCCCGGCGTGAAGATCAGCGACACGCCGTTCACCGAGCACATCGACTACGTACGGCTCTCCAAGCCCTGCGCGACCTGCGCCAAGTGCAACTCGGTCTGCCCGGTCTACGACGTCTTCCAGACGGAGGACATGAGCTCGCGGGGCTGGTTCGAGATCGTGACCGCGCCAGGGTACGAGTACCTCAATTCCAAGCGGGTGGTGGAGGCCTGCGTCAACTGCAAGTCCTGCCGGACGATCTGCCCGGCGGGCGTGGACGTGTCGGACCTGATCATGCAGAAGCGGGCCGAGCATCCCAACAGGCTTGCAGGGGCGATCTTTGCCTGGCAGGGCATGCCCGCGTTGTTCGAGCCGTTTCTTAAACTGATGGGCCGCACGCAGGGATTCTGGGATCGCCCTCTGCCGCGCAAGATGATGGAGCGGGCGCTGGCGCCGCTCATGCACCAACTCGCCTCGACGGCGCGGCTGCCGGCCGACATGGTGCTGCCGAGGCTTGCGTCGCGGTTGCTGCGCGAGCGCCATGCCGCACTCACGGAGGAGCAGGGGCATCGCGGGCGGGTCGCCTATTTCCACGGCTGCGCGGCCAACTATTTCCAGGATGGCGTGGGCGATGCCGTGATCGCGGTCCTGCGAAAGAACGGGGTCGAGCCGGTCCTGCCCCGCCAGAAATGCTCGGGGACGCCGATCGAGACCTACGGCCACGTCGGTCGCGTGAAGGACTACGCCCGGTTCAACATCGACTCGCTGGGCCGGTACGACCAGATCGTGACCGGCTGCGCCTCCTGCACGCTCAGCCTGAAGGACTATCCGAAGTGGTTCCAGGGTGACGAGCGGAAGCGGGCTGAGGCGGTGGCGGGGAAAGTGCGGCACGTCTCGGAGTTTCTGGCGGGCGCGGGGTTGAAAGCCGCGCCGACCAGGCCCTGCCAGAAGACTGTCACCTATCACTCCTCCTGCCATTTGCGCGCGGCCGGGGTGAGCAAGCCGCCGCGTGATCTATTGAAGCGGATTCCCGGCGTCACGTTCGTCGAGATGCGGGACGCCGACCGCTGCGCCGGCGGCGCGGGGACGTTCTGCGTGAAGGACCCCGACACCTCGCAGAAGATCTTCGAGCGCAAGCGCGCGGCGATCCGCGACAGCGGGGCCCAGGTCGTGGCCACGTCCTGCCCGGCCTGCATGATCCAGCTCAAGAACGGGCTGCGCGGCGAAGTGGACGTCCGTCACATCGCCGAACTGCTGAACGACGCCTACGGTCCCGACTTGCCGATCTGATGAGGTTCAAGCCGAAGAAGTCCGACTTCGTCTTCGTCGGCCTGGTGCTTGCCGTCATCGTGTTTGTGACGCTGCTGCCGTCTCCGAAGGACAACAACCCGCCCGTGCCCAACGACCTGGCCCACCACGGCATCAAGCTGGAAAAGGACTGTCTGTCCTGCCACGTGAAGGGCGGGGAGCATCCGCTGAGAGAGCGGCATCCCAAGCGCCAGGACTGCTTGAGATGCCATAGGGTAGGGATTTAATTTAAGAGACTTGACAACCAGGGTTTGATCCGGTATAGTGTGCCCTAGTCAGAGCCGAGACGGTCCGGCGGCGATGACGGTAACCATACTCCGGACCCGCGATCGCATCGCGATCAGGTCCTGTTTGGAGCAGCTTCCTTCCCGATTCTGCCTCCCCTCGGTTCTCTGACCCCGTATCAATGCGATCCATACCGAAAGGATAGTTCTGTGCACACGACTGTTCACAGCAGTTTCAAGGATCTCGGCCTGTCCGAGGCCATCTTGCATGACATCACGAAGACAGGGTACACGGAGCCGACGCCCATCCAGGCCCAGGCCATTCCGCCGGGGCTCGCCGGGCGCGACGTGCTCGGGTGCGCCCAGACCGGCACGGGCAAGACCGCGGCCTTCGTGATTCCGATGGTCGAACGCCTCGCCGGCAAGTCGGAAGGCTTTCCCCGCGGATTGATCCTGGCCCCGACCAGGGAACTGGCCATTCAGATACAGGAAACGATCGAGAAATTGGGGCGCAGCCGGCGGGTCTACGCGACGACGGTCGTGGGCGGCGCCGACATGAACGCCCAGATCCGCGGCCTGCGCCAACGCCCGGACATCATCGTGGCGACGCCGGGGCGGCTCCTGGACCATATGTGGAACGGCACCATCAATCTGCTCAAGATGCGGATCCTGGTGCTGGACGAAGCGGACCGGATGCTGGACATGGGGTTCGCGCCCCAGATCAACCAGATCCTGGAGGCCCTCCCGGAGGAGCGGCAGACGCTGCTCTTCTCGGCGACGTTGCCGACGAATGTGGCCGATCTCGCGCGGGCCAGCGTCAAGGACCCGGTGCGGATCGCGATCGGCCGGTCGGCGGCTCCCGCCGACCGGGCCGAACAGGCCCTGCACCATACGACGCGTGAGGACAAGACCAAGCTCCTGCTCTCGCTGCTCGATGCGGACCGCGATTCGGTGCTGGTCTTCACCCGCACGAAGCATGGCGCCGACCGGCTGGGACGGGCGCTCGGCAACGCCGGCCACAAGGTGGCGACCATCCACGGCGACCGGAGCCTGTCGCAGAGACGGGCGGCGCTGGAAGGGTTCCGGCGCGGCACGTTCCGGGTGCTGGTGGCGACGGACGTCGCGGCTCGCGGCATCGACGTGGCCAACATCGGACACGTCGTCAACTACGATATGCCGAACAGCCCGGAAGACTACATCCACCGGATCGGCCGGACCGCCCGCGTGAAGGCGAGCGGACGGGCGACGAGCTTCGTCACCGCGGACGATCATCTGCAACTGCGCGCGATCGAGAAATTACTGGGGCAGGCGATTCCGCGGGCGGCCGGCAGCGCGGCGCCCGCGCATCCCGCACAGCCCGCGCGCAATCCTCGGCACAATGGACAGCGGGACGCCAGGCCGGGACAGCCCTCCGGGTTCAGACCCAGACGGCCAGCCCACGCCAGGCAGTCTCACGGGGCGTAAGCCAGGGGCGAGCAATCCTCCCACTTACGCCTGCTCATCAATGTAGTAGTGGGAGGGGACCCCTCTAAAGGCGCCCCTCCCAGACCCACAACGGCATGAGCGAACGGCCTCCCCGGGGCAACCCGCGGAGGCCGTTCTGTTTTTCAGCGGTGGACGACGGAGCGAGGGTTAGAGCAGCTCGACGGTTCCGTCGTCGGCGTTCACCCTGATGCGGCGGCCCGAGTCGATGCGGGTGGTGGCGTCCTCGACGCCGACGACGGCCGGCAGGCCGATCTCGCGCGCGACGACCGCGCCGTGGCTCAACAGGCCGCCGACCTCGGTGATCAGCGCGCCGGCCGTGAAGAAGAGCGGCGTCCAGGCGGGATCGGTGTAGCGGGTGACCAGGATCTCGCCGGGGCGCAGGTCGGCGTGGTGCGGGTCTGTGATCACGCGCGCGACGCCCTCGGCGCGGCCGGCCGAGACCGGCGTGCCGCGCAGCAGGCGCGAGCCGGCCAGCGGCACGGTCAGGACCGTCTCTTCTTCGACGATGCCCCTGCAACCGACGATCAGCGAGGGCGGCCGGTGCGCCGTCCATTCCCGCCACTCGCGCGCGCGCCCTTCCAAGACCGCCGGCGTCCAGGTCACCGTTTCCGATTCGGCCCAGGTGCGCACCTCCTGCAGCCGCAGCCAGAAGACGTCGTCCGCGGTCTTGAGATGTCCCGCCGCAACCAATCGCCGGCCCAGTTCCCGGTACACCCGCCGGGCGTGCTCGAGTCCCAGCAGCCAGGTGTACTTCATGGCTTCCCGGAACGGCAGCCACAGGACGTACCGCTCATAGAGCCAGCCGAACAGGCCGCGCAGCGGCCAGGGCAGTTGCTGCCGGATGGCCGACGCGGCGGCCTCCCGCCGGCGCAGACCGGCGGCCAGCATCTCCGGCGGGGTCGGTGTTCCGGCCTGGTGTCGCAGGTAATTGGTGACGCTGTGCAGCAGAAAGGTCGGATCCTCCCGCCAACGCGGCGTCGTGATGTCCAGTTCCACTTCGCCCCGATGGCCGTGCCGGGCAAGGAATGTGTCGAAGCGTCTCCACCAACGGCGCCCCTCTTCCATCGCATTGAGTCGATCCGCCAGTTGCCCGGGCGGCGTCTTTTCGAACAGGTCGGCCAGCGGGCGCGCCTCTTGCGCCAGAGCCCAGAGGTCGAGCGAGATGGTGGTTGTGGGATTGTGGGGGATGCCCTTGGAGAGGGCGTCAATCAAGTCGGGCGGAACCCGCCTGCCGCAGAGCCGCTGCAAGGCTTGGTGGAGGGCCATGGCCAGGCCGAGGTGCCGCAGGCCGTCCTTGGTCGGGTCGGTCTCGTCATCGAACTCGCGGTTCAGGTCCGCGAGCAGGACGGACGGGGAGTCCTGGTCGAGGGGCCGGCGGACCACCTCCCGCAGGCGGTCGGTCGTGCGTGCGTAGGCTGCGCGCAGGTCCACCGGCGTGCGGCGGCGGCACAACCACCACAACGAGCGCAAACCCATGCGGGCATAGGCGGCGCGCAGCGTGATCCATGCGGTGAAGGGGATCGGGACGGGATGCAGGTGTTTGGCCCGTACCATGTCCGCGATGACCTTGCCCTTGGTCCGGTCCACCGCCTCCAGCACGTCGAGATGGTAGGCGATGCCCGGAATGTTGATGTAGGCCGAGAGGTCCATGTAGGGCCGGCCGGCGACGAACGCGATGGGGTTGAGATC
>SCTG01000083.1 GCA_004298335.1 Nitrospirota bacterium | reverse complement strand
GCTGCCGCAGCACTCCTATTCCATTAATCCCCGGCATATAGATGTCCAGGATGAGCAGCGAGGGGCTCTCCTGTGCGATCAGCGACAACGCCTCCGCGCCGCCTGAAGCCACGCGCACCCGGTAGCTCCGCTGCGTGAAGAATTGCGAGAGCACATCGAGGACCTGAGGTTCGTCATCGACGATCAGGATTGACTTCTCCCCCCCACTCTCGGACGCCACGGTCGTCTCTGCCGCTCCAACGGCATCGGGAGGGCCCACAGCCTCAGCCGACTGGGGCATATTCCCGACTTTTGCTCCTGCGGCGAGCGGGACTTCCAACGTCAGGGCGCTAGTCATTTGTTTCTGAGTATTTTCCAGAGCTGCCATGAGAGTATCCAGCGTCATCTTTTTGCTGAAAAAGTCCCTGACGCCCAATTGCCGGGCCTGGTTTTCCATAAAATCCGTCCCCCAGTTCGTCAGGACCATCACGGCGGCCTGAGGGTCGATCTTTTTGATTTCCCGGAGCACCTCGATGCCGTGAATGTCCGGTAACCGAAGGTCCAGCAGAGTGAAGCGCGGTCTCCACTGCTTGAACAGTTTTATCCCATCCAAACCGTTCAACGCAGTCCTTACCTCATAACCGGATCGGCTCAAAATGGCTCCCAATAGATCGCAATACAGCTGTTCGTCGTCCACAATCAAAACGGTCGGCTGATTCCCTTTCACCTAGCTCTCCCTCTTTTCAGCATCAGAAACGCAGACTCACTTGTGCTTGACCAGCAAGCCGAGTTCGACGACCAACGCCAACCGTCCAAGATCCAAGGGCTTGCCCATGATATCCATGACGCCCATTTCGCAGGCCTCTTTCAGCAACTTTTCATCCTGGCTGGCAGTCAAGAGAATCACCGCGCTCTTATACGCCATCTTTCGCAGCCGTTTCAGCACCTCGTTGCCGTTCATGCCGGGCATATACATGTCCAGGATGATGAGCGCGGGCTTCTCCTGTTCCACCAACGCCAGCGCCTCCGGGCCGTTCGATGCGGTTTTCACGCGGTAGCCGCGGTGTGTCAAGGCCTGTGCGATCACGTCGCAGATCTGGGGCTCGTCATCCACCACAAGGATGGCGCCCGCCGCCGCTGCGCCGGCGAAGGCAGCCGTGCCGCTCCCGGAAGCGGACTGCGTGACCGGAGTCAGGGCCTCCCGCTGGAGCACCCGCTCAGTGGATGCCATGATGGCGTCGAACGTCATATCCTTGCTTAAAAAATCCGTCGCCCCCAATTTCCGGGCTTGATTCTCGAGTTCGTCGGTCCCCCAAGCAGTCAGGATTATCACGGAGGCATCCGGGTCCACCTTCCGTATTTCCCTCAACACGTCAATCCCAGACATATCCGGCATGCGGAGGTCCAGGAGCGTAAACCGCGGCCGTTGCTGGCCAAACAAGGTTAGCCCTTCGCGTCCGCCGGACGCCGTGATCACTTCATATCCGGCACTGCTCAACATCGTTCTCAAGAGATCGCGAATGATGTGCTCGTCATCAATGACCAAGACCGTCGGATGCTCGCTGTTCTTTTCACCTTTCATTGTAAGTGCCTTATTGCTCGTCCCCTTAGTTGGTAACAGCCCCCTCGGACGCCGAGGACACATGCCGCGCGTACTTGGCCATCACGCCGGCCGTATAGCGCGGCACCGGCGGCTTCCATTTGCTGAGCCGGGCCTTGATCTCTTTCCGGGTCAGCTCGACGTTCAGCGTGCGGGAAGCGATGTCGAAGGCGATGACGTCGCCGTTCTTGACCGCCGCGATGGGGCCCTTCTTGGCCGCTTCCGGCGCGACATGCCCGGCCATTAGACCATGTGTGGCGCCCGAGAAACGGCCGTCGGTCAGCAAGGCGACGGAATCGCCGAGGCCCGCGCCGACGATGGCGGCCGTCACCCCCAGCATCTCGCGCATGCCCGGGCCGCCCGCCGGCCCTTCATAGCGGATCACGACCACATCGCCGGCCTTGATCTGTCCCGCCTTGACTGCGGCGAAGGCGTCCTCTTCACGCTCAAACACCTTTGCGCGTCCTTTGAACGACATCGTCGCATGCCCCGCCACTTTCACGACACACCCTTCCGGCGCCAGATTCCCTTTCAGGATCACCAACCCGCCGGTGGACTTGATCGGATTGGACAGCGGCCGCACGATCTGTTGCCCCGGCGTCTCTTTCGCCTGCGTCGCCTCCTCCCCGATCGTCCGTCCCGTGACGGTCGGTTGATCGGCGTGCAGGAGACCGGCGTCCAAGAGCCGCTTGGCAACGAGGGTCGTGCCGCCGGCCGTATAGAGATCGGCCGCCGTAAAGCGGCCGCCGGGCTTGAGGTCGACCAGTAGCGGGATCTTCCGGTTGATCTTGTCGAAGTCGTCAATCGTCAGCCGCACGCCGGCCTCCCGCGCGACCGCAAGCAGATGCAGGACGGCGTTCGTGGAGCCACCGGTTGTGGCCACGGCGGCGATGGCGTTCTCCAACGACTTGCGCGTGATGATCCGGCGGGGGCGGAGATCGCTTCTCAGCAAATCCATCACCATCCGACCGCATTGAAACGCCACCTCGTCCTTGCGCGGGTCCATGGCGGGAACCCCGTTCCAGCCCATCGTGGAGATGCCCAGAAACTCGAACGCGATGGACATCGTGTTGGCGGTGAACTGCCCCCCGCAGGCGCCGGCCCCCGGGCAGGCATGGTCTTCCAGGTCGTGCAACTCCGCATCCGTCATCTTGCCCGCCGCATGCTTCCCCACCGCCTCGAAGACGTCCTGGATGGTGACGTCGTGACCCTGAAACCGGCCGGGCATGATCGACCCGCCGTAGAGCATCACCGAGGGAAGATTCAGGCGGGCCAGCGCCATGACGGTGCCGGGAATCGTCTTGTCGCATCCGGAGAGCGCCACAACCGCGTCGAACAAGTGCCCGCGGGCGACCAGCTCGATGGAGTCGGCGATCACCTCGCGGCTGATCAACGAGGCCTTCATCCCTTCCGTGCCCATGGAGATGCCGTCGGAGACTGCGATGGTGTTGTACTCGATGGGCGTGCCGCCGGCCGCGCGGATGCCCTCTTTGACCTTCGCCGAGAGGCGGCGGAGGTGGGAATTGCAGGGCATCACCTCGATCCAGGTGTTCGCCACCCCGACCAGGGGACGCGCCAGATCGGCGTCGGTGAAGCCGACGGCCTTGAGCATGGCGCGCGCCGGCGCGCGGCCGGGACCGTCGGTGAGATCGTGGCTCTTGTGTTTCGGATCGCTTGCCATGTGTCTCCTCTTTTTTAATAGGGCAATACTTATACCATCTGGAAGCGCCTAGGAAAAGCTGCTTCCGCGCCCGCCCTGCTATCGAAAAGGATATCGTCTATGTAATGGAGGTGTGAGCGATGGTTGCGGGGAAGGGATTCGAACCCTTGACCTTCGGGTTATGAGCCCGACGAGCTACCGGACTGCTCCACCCCGCGAACGCATGCTAGCAACTTGCCCTAATCGGTGTCAAGGCAACGGGAAATGCGGTATCATGCCGTTTGGATGGACAAACCGTTGCGGATCGTCTTCATGGGGACCCCGGAGTTCGCCGTCCCGTCTCTGCAGGCGCTCCTGAGAGCCGATCCCGAAACCGTCGGCCGCGTGGTCGGCGTGGTCACGCAACCCGATCGCCCCAAAGGCCGCGGCCAACAACTTGCTCCGCCACCGATCAAGGTGCTGGCCCAGCAAGCCGGCCTGCCGATTCTCCAGCCCGCCAAGATGAAGGACCCGGATTTCCTCGACGCGCTGCGCAGTTGGATTCCAGACGTGATCGCCGTCACGGCCTTCGGCCGGATTCTGCCCCCGGCAATTCTGGATCTCCCCCCGATGGGATGCATCAACGTGCACGGCTCGCTCCTGCCCAAGTATCGCGGGGCCGCCCCGATCCAATGGGCCGTCATCAACGGCGAGACCGAAACAGGAATCACCACGATGCTCATGGATCCCGGCCTCGACACCGGCCCCATGCTGCTGCGGGAACCGGTTCCGATCAACTCGGCGGATACGGCCGGGGACCTGGCCGCGCGCCTCGCTCCGCTTGGCGGCCGGCTGCTGGTGGAGACCATCGTGGGGCTCAAACGCGGCACGTTGCGCCCGACTCCCCAGGACCATGCCAAGGCCACGCTGGCGCCGCTCCTGAAGAAGGAGGACGGCATGCTCGATTGGAAGGATGGCGCGGCCGCGCTCTCGAACCGCATCAGAGGCCTGACCCCCTGGCCCGGCGCCTATACCTACCACGGTGAAGAGCGCTGGCAGCTCTGGCGGGCGCAGACGGCACCCGTCGGCTGTGCCGAAGCTGCGCCGGGCACGATCCTTGAGATCACGAAAGACGCGCTCCGCGTCGCGACCGGCAAGGGCTCCCTCCTGCTCCAGGAGATCCAGCCGGCCTCAGGCAAACGCCTGAACGTGAGCCAATACCTTGCCGGGCATCGAGTCGCCGTCGGGGCCAGACTCGCGCCGTCTCCCCTCGCGGCGCCATAGCCGGCGGCACACAGCACGCGTTCCTCTTGCACCGCCTATGATGATGTTCTATAGTGTCTTTCCATGAGCGGCGTCCGGATCGCCCCCTCCATTCTTTCAGCCGACTTCGCGCACCTGGCCGACGAGATCGCCGCCGTCGAGCAGGCCGGCGCGGACATGGTGCACGTGGACGTCATGGACGGCCACTTCGTGCCGAACCTGACCATCGGGCCGCCCATCGTGGAGGCAATCCGCAAGGTCACGAAGCTCCCGCTCGACGTCCACCTGATGATGACGAACCCCGACGACTTCATCGGAGAATTCGCCGAGGCGGGGGCCGACTACCTCACCGTCCATGTCGAGGCGTGCCCGCACCTGCACCGCACCGTCCAGTCCATCAAGGAGAAGGGCGTCAAGGCCGGCGTCACGTTGAACCCCGCGACGCCCCTCGTCAGCATCGAGGCCATCCTCCCCGACGCGGACCTCCTCCTGATCATGTCGGTCAATCCCGGCTTCGGCGGCCAGCGGTTCATTCCCGGCGTGCTCGACAAAATTCGCCAGGCGCGTGCGATGATCCGGCAGACCGGCCGGCCGGTCCTGCTCGAGGTGGACGGCGGCGTCAAGGCGGACAATGCCGGCGCGATCGTCAAGGCGGGCGCGGACATCCTGGTGGCGGGCTCGGCGATCTTTGAAGCGCCCGGCCGCGACTACCGGCGCGCGATCGCCCAGCTGCGCGCGGCCGACTCCTCCGCAAGCGCCAAGGTCGCCTCTTCAAAGGCCCACCGATGAGCGACGTGGCAGCGCTCGCCGAGAGCCTCCACCCCCACGAAGTCAAAGTCGCCGCCGCGCTGGACGCGTCTTCCGATAAAAATGGCTTGACCGACGACGACATCGCCCAGCACAGCAGCCTTGAGGTCGCACAGACCAGCGCCGCCCTCGGGCGCCTGCAGGTCAAGGGCCTGGTCTCGATCCTCTCGGAAGTGCCCCGCCAGATCGTCTCTCTCACCGATACCGGCGAGCGCTACTTTCAGCGCTATACCCCCATGGTTCGCATCATCTCCGCCTTGCGGGCGACCGCCGACACCGGCGCCCAGCTGTCCATCAAGGACATCCAGGCACGCGAAGAGCTTGACGCCGCCGAACTCAGCGGAGCCATCGGCGAGCTGAGACAGGAAGGCGTCATCAGGATCGCCGCGGGAGGCCTCGCGGAGCTGACCGGCTCCTCCTCCGCCACGGCCGACGCCCTGCAGAAGCTCATCAAGTACGTCCACGAGGGCGCGAAACCCCTGGCCGAGTTCACTCCCGCCGAACAGGCGCTGATCGCGAAGTTCGCCCAGAAGCGCGGCAAGCCGAACGAGCCGTTCCGCGTGGACGAACGCGTGGTCCGCCGGTTCGGCCTGACCGAGACGGGCCATGCGGTGGCGCGGCAGGCGCAGAAAGCCGGCGTGCGGGAGGAAGTCGCCCGCCTCACACCGGAGATGCTGAAGGACGGGAGCTGGCGCAGCGCGCGCTTTCGCAGGTACACGATCGGTTTGAGCCCGGCCCGCATCCCGGCCGGCAAGAAGCACCCCTACCGGGAGTTTCTGGACCTGGTCAAGACCAAGCTCACCGCCATGGGCTTCGAGGAAATGCGCGGGGGGCTGGTCGAGAACGAGTTCTGGAACATGGACGCGCTCTTCATGCCGCAGTTCCATCCCGCGCGCGAGACCCACGACGTGTACTTCGTGAAGGAGCCGGGGCATTCCGCCCCGATCCCGGAGCCGTTCCTGACATCGGTCGCCCGGGCGCACGAGAACGGCGGGCAGACCGGATCGAGCGGCTGGCACTATACCTTCGACCGCATGCGCACGCGCCGCCTGGTGCTGCGCAGCCAGGGCACGGCCGTCTCCGCGCGCACGCTCGCCGCCGCGCCGAAAGTCCCGGGTAAGTACTTTTCCATCGCCCGGTGCTTCCGTTACGACCAGGTGGATGCGACGCACGCGCCCGACTTTTTCCAGGTCGAGGGCATCGTCCTGGGGCAGGATATCAACTTCCGGACGCTGCTGGGGCTCCTCACCCTGTTCGCCCGCGAAGTGGCCCAGGCCCAGGAAATCCGGTTCACCCCGGCGTACTTTCCCTTCACCGAGCCGTCGGTCGAGCTGCACGTGCGCCATCCCCGTCTCGGCTGGATCGAACTCGGCGGCGCCGGCCTCTTCCGTCCCGAGGTCACACACCCGCTCGGCATCGACGTGCCCGTGATCGCCTGGGGGCTCGGGCTCGACCGCATGGCCATGGTTGCCCTAGAAATCCACGACATCCGCGATCTCTTCTCCGGCGACCTCGAGATGATCCGCTCCAAACGGGTTCAGTACTGAGCGCGTCATGCCCACGATTTCGGTCAACCGCAAAGATCTCGACAAGCTCCTCGGGCGGCGCGCGACGGACAAGGAGCTGGAGGCCTGGCTCCCCTTCGTCAAGGGCGAGATCAAAGACTACGACACCGCCACCGGAGAACTGCGCATCGAGCTGCAGGACTCGAATCGTCCCGACCTCTGGTGCGTGGAAGGCATCGCGCGCCAGATCCGGTGCAAACTGGACGGGAAACCGGGTCCGTCCCCCTATTTGAAAACAGGCAAGAGGCGGCACGATCAGGTCCTGGTCGGGAAGGGCTTGGAGGACGTGCGCCCGTTCATCGGCGCCTGCAAGGCCCGCGGGTACAGGGTGACCGAGGAGGGCCTGGCCCAGCTCATCCAGACCCAGGAAAAACTTGCCGACATCTTCGGAAGGAAGCGCCGCACGATTTCCATCGGGCTCTACCGCCTAGCGCCGATCACCTTCCCCGTCACCTATGCGCTCGTCGCCCCCGGCCAGGTCACATTCCGCCCGCTCGGCTACGACGACGCAATGAACCTGCGGGAGATCCTGGAAATCCACCCCAAGGGCCAGGAGTACGGTCCCATTCTCTCGGGCCAGGACCGCGTCCCTCTGCTTCGCGATGCCACGGGGGCCGTGCTGTCCTTCCCGCCCATCATCAACAGCCGGGACATCGGCGAAGTGCGCGCCGGCGACGAGGGCCTGTTCGTCGAGGTGACCGGGACGGACCTGCGCATGGTGATGCTGGCCGTGAACATCTTCGCCGCCAACCTGCACGACCGCGGCGCGACGATCGAACCGGTGGACATCGTCTACCCCTACAAAACGGAGATGGGCCGGACGGTTCGGGTGCCGCAGGCGTTCGGCCGGCCGCGCACCATCACGCGGGCCGAGATCGGCAAGGCCCTGGGCGCCGAGCTGTCGCTGAAGGAGGTCCGCGCGAGCCTCGTGTCGTACGGCTACGCGGTGACCGGAAACGGACAGGGCCTGACCGTCACCCTCCCGTCCTACCGCAACGATCTGATGCACCCGGTGGACGTCATCGAAGACGTGGCCATCAGCCGGGGGTACAACACGTTCGGGCCCATCATGCCCGCGACCTTCACCGTGGGGGGGCTCTCCCGCATCGAGCAGCTCTCGGACAAGGTGCGCGAGCTGATGCTCGGCTTCGGTTTCCAGGAGATCATCTCGAACATCCTGGGGTCGCGCGAGGATCTGGTCGCCAAGATGCGCCTGAGCACCGGGCACCCCGCCGCCCGCTGCATCGAAATCGACAACGTGATGTCCCAGAGCATCGAGTGTCTCCGTCAGTGGGTCCTGCCCTCGCTGCTGCGCGTCGAGACCGCGTCCTCGCGCAGCTTCTACCCGCATCTGCTGTTCGAGGTCGGCGAGGTGGCCGTTCCGGACCCGGACACCGAGACCGGCGTCCGCACCGAGGTCCGGCTCAGCGCCCTGCTCGCCCACGCCGGCGCGAGCTTCTCAGAGACGCATTCCTACCTCGCCCTGCTGTGCTATTACCTCAACAAGCCGGCGGACCACCTGACGCCGATCGAGCACCCGTCTTTCATCGAAGGACGGGCCGCCCGGATCGAGTTGGTGGGCCCGGGAGGAACGTCGTCGATCGGCCTGATCGGCGAACTGCATCCGGAAGTGCTCGAGCGCTGGCAGATCAGCATGCCCTGCAGCATGTTCGAGCTGGCCCTCGACCCGCTCCTGTAAACAAGGGGCATCTCCATGAAGAGACTCCTGCTCCTCGGCAGCGGTTTCCTCGTTCTGGTGACCGCCGTCTTGCTGGCGCTCCCGTATCTCACGAATTTCGAAACGGTCCGCAGCCAAGTGGCCACGATCGCCGCAACGACGCTCCGGCGTCCCGTGAGCCTGTCGCGCCTAAGTCTCCAGGCGATTCCGGCGCCCGGTCTCATCATCGACGATCTGGCCATCACCGAACGCAACGGGGCTCCCATTGTGACCGTCGACAAGCTTATCATCGAGGTAGAACTGCGGCCGCTCCTGCAACAACACCTCGTCGTGGACCGGATCGTCCTCGAGAGCCCACAGGTGCACTTGACTCGCAATCCCGATGGCTCGCTGAATCTTCCAACGCCGCCGTCCACCGCCAGCCCGTCATTCCTTGACACGTTCACCCAACATGGGCTCCCACCGCTGACTCTGGCGCTGGATCAATTTCAACTGGAGGACGGGGCTGTCACGATCCGCAACAAGGCCGGCCCCATGAGGGCTCCGTTCCTCCAAGTCCAAGGATTGGACGTCTCACTGGACAACGTGTCGCTGACCACCGCCCCCGCCAAGCCCGCCAGCGCCCCCATGGCATCACTCCTCCTCTCTCGACTGACCGCGGAAGGAACGATGACTCTTCGCGAAGTCCTGTATCAGCAAACGGTCCGGGTCGAAAACATCCAGGGCGCCCTCGCCGTCGAGAACGGCGTGGTGCGGCTGAACGACGTCTCGCTCTCGCTGTTCGGAGGACAAGGCAATGGCCAGTTTGCCGCGCACATGAACCGGGTGCCACCGCGATACGAATCGAACCTGACGCTGGAAGCCCTCCGCATGGATCAGGTTTCCACCGCGTTGCAGATTGCGCCGGTGCTCGTCTCCGGCACGATGTTCCTTCGGGAAACCCTCGTGACGCGCGGAACGACCTCGGAGGACTTCATGCACGGCCTGACAGGGGTGGCACGGTTCGAGATAAAAGACGGGACGATCCGGAAAATGGAGATGCTGGGCAAGATCCTGTCAGTCCTGAACCTCAAACGCCTGTTCACGGGCACGCTTCCGGATATGTCTCGAGAGGGCATGCCCTTCGATACGATTTCCGGAAGCCTGCGCTTCAAGAACGGCATCATGACCATCGACGACTGCAGGCTCGACAGCCCTGTCATGGACGTCGACATCAAGGGGTCGGCCAACCTGCCGGACCGGAAGCTGAATCTGGTAGCGTCGGCGCTGGGTGCGGATTTCGATGTGCAAGGCTCAGTCGACAACCCGGACGTCTCGTCCCGCGCAATGAAGGGGCTGAAAGAAGGAGTCGGCAGCCTCGTGGAGAAGGGGCTGGGGCTGTTCCGGTAAGCGACCGCTCGGTTGGACCGCTACTTGGGGAGCGGGATGGTCTTGTCGAAATACTGTTCTTGCAGCTTCCTGGTGGGATTTGCGACGACGATCCGCCCCACCTCGCTCGTCGGGCTCGGTATCTGTCCCCCCAGCCTGACTATCGAGTCGCGAATCTCGGCCATCGCCAGCACGGTCACGCCCTCATGCTTGGCACCAGGGCGTTGGTCTTCGATCTCGATCGCCGCCCAAGCCTTCCGGTAGGCCGCAATCGCCGGGTCGGGATGGGCCGTCTTGTCGAGGGCGAACGCCAGCTCCCGATACGTCGCCCATGCGAGCGGAAGCGCCACGTTGACAGCCGCAAGATACTTGGCTGTCCCCCGCCCCGCCTTGCCCTCTCCGATCTCCTTCTGGCCGGCCGCGCGCAAGCTTTCCACGCACTTGACCTCGCTCTCCGTCGGGGCACGCTCCGGTTTGAGCTGAGGGAGTGGGCCCTCCACGATCAGCACGAGCGGCGAGACCGCCGCGTCCATCTGACTGTGCAGGCCGGGGCAGGGCGCGGTGGACGGCGGACCGTCGGTGGATTCCAGGCTCCGCATGGGCGGGGGTTCAGTGCCGGCGGGGGGCTGCGCCTGCTCCTGCACAGGCGGAGCGGGCGGCGCTGCCTGGACCGCGCCCGCCATGAGAAAAACGGCGACGCATCCGCCCTGCCAAAACCGCATATTCAGCAGCCTTCTGCGCTTCTACGCAGACAGATCATGCGTACTTACGCCTTCGCCAGCTGGGCCTTGGCCGTATCAACGAGCTTCGTGAAGCCGCCCGGGTCACGGATGGCCATCTCGGACAGCACTTTCCGGTCCAACGCGACCCCCGCCTTGATCAGGGCATGAATGAAGCGGGAATAGAGGATGCCGTTGATCCGGCACGCCGCGGTGATGCGGGTGATCCAAAGGCGGCGAAAATCGCGCTTCCGGTTGCGGCGATCGCGATAGGCATATTGCCCCGCGCGATCCACCGCCTCGGTCGCGGTCCGGAACAGTTTGCTCTTGGCGCCGTAATAGCCCTTCGCCAGCTTGAGTCGTTTCTTGTGACGTGCGCGGGTCTTGGTCCCGCCTTTTGCCCGTGGCATGGTTCGTTCTCCTAATCCTCAGAGTGCTAGTTTGGCAACAGCGCGGCGATCCGGTACACATCGCCCGGCGCCACCGGCGTCGGTCTGCCGAGTCTGCGTTTGCGGCTCCGGTTCTTTTTGGTCAGGATGTGCCGCTTGTTGGCTTTGTTCCGCATGAGCTTCCCCGTCCCGGTCTTCCGGAACCGTTTCTTCACCCCTTTGTGGGTCTTCAGCTTCTGGCCCGCCATGATTGTTGCTCTCCTTCGCTCGGCGTTGCGCGTCGTTCGCGTTATTTCTTGGGCGCCAGCACCATCATCAAAAACCGTCCCTCCTGGCGGGGCGGCTGTTCGATCTGCGCGCCGGTGCCGATCAGGGTCATCACCTTGTCCAGCATGGCCCGGCCCATCTGTTGATAGGCCATCTCGCGGCCTCGAAACATCACCGTGACCTTGGTCTTGTTTCCCTCGGCCAGGAATTCCTTCATCTGCCGGACCTTCGTTTCCAGATCATGCTGATCGGTCCTTGGCCTCAGTTTGACTTCCTTGAGCTGCGTGCCCTTCTGATGCTGCTTGGCGACATGGGCCTTCTTGCTCAGCTCATATTTGTACTTGCCGAAGTCCATGATCTTGCACACCGGCGGCTGCGCCGTCGGCGAGATCTCGACAAGATCGTATCCGAGATCTTCGGCCTTCTTGAGGGCATCCGCCGTGGTCAGAATGCCGAGCTGTTCGCTCTCCGGCTCCGGACCGATGACGCGCACCGGCGTGACCCGAATCTCCCTATTGATCCTCAGTTTTTGAACAGCGATAGCGCACCTCTCCTTTCTTCGTGTTTATTGCACGGGCGGGATGCCCGCAAGGCCCCGCCCTTCCACATCGTTCCTCAAGTGCTCCAGGAACGCCTCGACCGTCATCGTCCCCGCGTTGGCGCCGCCGCGCGTGCGGACCGACAGGGTCCCGTCCTGCATCTCCCGGTCGCCAGCGACCAGCATATACGGCACTTTGGCCTTCTCGGCTTCCCGGATCTTCAGGCCCATCTTCTCGCTGCGCAAGTCCGCTTCGACCCGGTACCCGGCCGCCGTCAGGCGATGGACCACCTTTTTGGCGTACTCCGCGTGCTTGTCCGTAATCGCGATGGCGACGGCCTGCACCGGCGCCAGCCACGTCGGGAACGCGCCCGCGTGATGCTCGATCAGGATGCCGAAGAACCGTTCGATCGAGCCCATCAGCGCGCGGTGGATCATGATCGGCCGGTGGGTGTGGCCGTCTTCGCCCACGAACTCCAACCCGAAACGCTCGGGGTTGTTGAAGTCCACCTGCACCGTCGAGCATTGCCACGAGCGACCCAGCACGTCCTTGATCTTGATGTCGATCTTGGGCCCGTAGAAGACGCCTTCGCCGGCATCGACGCTGAACGCCACGCCGCGCCCCTTCAGCGCCGCCTCCAGCGCGCCGGTCGCCTGCTTCCACTCTTCCTCCGACCCCACGGCCTTCTCCGGCTTGGTGGACACGAAGACCTGATAGTCCGAGAACCCGAAGGTCTTGAGGACAAAGAAGGTGAAGTCCAGCACGCGGGCGACTTCTTCCTCGAGCTGGTCAGGCCGGCAGAACAGATGCGCGTCGTCCTGCGTGAAGCCCCGCACGCGCATGAGCCCGTGCAACACGCCCGACCGCTCGTACCGGTACACGGTGCCCAGCTCGGCATAGCGCAGCGGCAGGTCGCGATAGCTCCGCAGGTGGGTCTTGTACATCATGATGTGGAACGGGCAGTTCATCGGCTTGAGCTGGTAGTCGCTCGCCTCCACTTTCATCGTCGCGAACATGTTCTCGCGGTAGTACTCCGTGTGGCCGCTCGTCTTCCAGAGGTCCAACCGGGCGACGTGGGGCGAATAGACCAGCGCGTAGCCGTGCTGCTGGTGCTGTTCGCGCCAGAAGTTCTCGATCTGCAGGCGCACGATGGAGCCTTTTGGCAGCCACAGGATCAGCCCCGGACCGATCTCGTCGGTCACCGAAATCAGGTCCAGTTCCTTGCCGAGCTTGCGGTGGTCGCGCTTCTTGATCTCTTCCAGCTTGTGGAGGTAGGCGTCCAGCAGCTCCTTGGTGGGGAACGACGTCCCGTAGATCCGCTGGAGCATCGGGTTGCGCTCGTCGCCCCGCCAGTAGGCCCCGGCCGACGTCAGCAGCTTGATCGCATGGATATGGCCGGTGGACGGCACGTGCGGGCCGCGACAGAGGTCGATGAGCCCGCCCTGGTCGTACATGGAGACCGAGGGATCTTCGAATCCCTGGATCAGCTCGCACTTGTAGTCCTCGCCCCGCTGCCGGAAGAACTCGATGGCCTTCTCGCGGCTCATCTCGCTCCGCTGGAACGGCTTGTCGGCCTTGATGATCTCCCGGATGCGGGCTTCGATCTTCTCGAGGTCCTCGGGCGTGAAGGGACGCTCGTAGGCGAAATCGTAGTAGAAGCCCTCTTCGATCGGCGGCCCGATGGTGAGCTTGGCGGTGGGGAACAGGTCCTTGACCGCCTGGGCCATGATGTGGGCGCTGCTGTGGCGGTAGACGTCCTTGCCCTCCGGCATGTCGAACGTCACGGGCGCGACGCGGGCGTCAGTCTCCAGCCGGTGGGCGAGGTCCACGGGCTTGCCGTCCACCAGAGCCGCGATCACGCCGTCCGGCAGCTTGCCGCCCGGCAGCGCAAGCGCCTCCCCGGCTGTCATGCCCCTGGGCGCATTTTTTGTGGTTCCGTCAGGATAGGTGAGGCTGATCGAGGCGGTGGTTTTTTCTGATGCGACGGCCAATGCTTCTCCAAAGAAAAAAGGGCTCCATTGCCATTCCGGGAAGCCCAGGGTTCGCGAACGATGGTAGGCGCGGACGGTCTTGAACCGTCGACCTCTACCGTGTCAAGGTAGCGCTCTCCCCCTGAGCTACGCGCCTAACTCGAACCCGCATGCTAATACGCAGGCCGCAGGATTGTCAAGGCTCAAAGCCGCGTGGATACAGGAAAAAACCGGTCAGGCCTATGCCTTCTTGGCGAGCGGAATTTTGAACTCTTGGATCTTCTTGCGAAGGGTGTTGCGGTTGAGGCCGAGCAGCGCGGCGGCCTGGTTCTGGTTGCCGTGGGTTTCCTCCAGCACAAGCGCGATCAAGGGCTTCTCGACCGCCTTCACCAGGAGGGGATGCAGGTCCGAGCCCGCTCCCAGCTTCATGCGCCGGACGAAATCGCGCAGCTTGGTCCCGATGAACTCTTCAAGGCCGAGTTCCTCATGCAATTTCGTCTTGTCCCGCGGCGCCTTGTGGCCGTTGCACAGGGCCTTCACCGGCCCGGTCGCCCGCCGGAGAAAGCCGGTCCCGCCCACAAGCACCATCTGGGGGACCGTTCCCAGGGCTTCGCTCAGCACCTTCATCTCGTTGGCCCAGTCCTTGCGGGACTCGACGATCACGGCATCGTACGGCCACTTGGGCGCCTTGCGCGCCGCCGAGGCGGCGTCCTTGGCGATCGTCACCACGCATTCCGGACAATCCTGACGGTATAGCTCGACGAGATCGGGGTTGGCGGTCAGCAAAAGAAGATGAACAACACCTCGGGCCAGCATCGGGACTCCGGACGAATTTTCTAGAGAGGGGCGTACTAATAGCAGTCCGTCCGGAACCTGTCAAGCGCAAGAATGTGCCCGAGGAGATTGTCAGAACTTTTCAACGCGCCGCTGAGAAGACCAGGCCCCCGTCCACCGCGTCCACCCGCACCGTCTGCCCGGCTTTGAGCGTGCCGTCCAACAGTTTCATCGCCAGCGGGTTGAGGATTTCGCGCTGGATCATTCGCTTGAGCGGGCGCGCGCCGTAAACGGCGTCGTAGCCGGTCAGCGCGAGATGCTCCTTCGCCTGGTCCGTCAGGACGAGTTGGATCTGATGCTCTTCCAAGCGGCGGCCCAACTGCTTCACTTGCAATTCGACGATCGCCGAGAGCTGTTCCTGCGTGAGCGGGTGGAACGTGACGATGTCGTCGACGCGGTTGAGGAATTCCGGCCGGAAATGGCCGCGCAGGACCTCCAACGCGCGGGCGCGCATCTCGGCTTCATCCCCGTCCGCCGCCGCCGACTGGATTTCCCGGCTGGCGATGTTCGAGGTCATGATGATCACGGTGTTCTTGAAGTCCACCGTGCGCCCCTTGCCGTCGGTGAGCCGCCCGTCGTCCAGCAGCTGCAGCAGCACGTTGAGCACGTCCTGGTGCGCCTTCTCGATTTCATCGAACAGCACGACGGCATAGGGCCGGCGGCGAATCGCCTCGGTGAGCTGCCCGCCCTCCTCGTAGCCCACGTAACCGGGCGGCGCCCCGAGCAGCCGCGCGACCGTGTGCTTCTCCATGTACTCCGACATGTCGAGCCGCACCATCGCCTGCTCGTCGTCGAACAGGAACTCCGCCAGCGCCCGCGCCAGCTCGGTCTTCCCCACGCCGGTTGGCCCCAGAAAGATAAAGGAGCCCATCGGCCGCTTCGGGTCCTGGATGCCCGCCCGGGAGCGCCGCACGGCATTGGACACCGCTGCGATCGCCTCCTCCTGCCCGATCACGCGCAGGCTGATACGGTCCTCCATGTGGACGAGCTTCTTGGTCTCGGCTTCGATGAGGCGGGTGACCGGAATGCCGGTCCACTTGGCGACGATCTGCGCGATGTCCTCGTCGTCCACCTCTTCCTTCAACAGCCGCGCGTCGCCCGGCAGTCCATGCAGGCGGGTGTTCTCCGCCGTCAATTGCTTGGTCAGCTCCGTCATCCGCCCGTAGCGCAGCTCCGCCGCCTTCCCCAGGTCGCCCTCGCGCTCGGCGCGCTCGGCCTCCTGCTTGGCCGCTTCCAGCTTTTCCTTGATCTCGCGGATCTTCTTGATGGACGCCTTCTCCGCCTGCCACTGCGTGGTCAGCGCCTCGGTTTCGCCGCGCAGTTGCGCGAGTTCCTTCTCGATCCTCTCCAGACGCTCCTGCGCCGGAGCGTCCTTGTCCCGGCGGATGCCCTCGCGCTCGATCTCGAGCTGGCGGATGCGGCGCGTGCGCTCGTCCAGCGGCGTGGGCATGCTGTCGATCTCCATGCGCAGGCGCGACGCCGCCTCGTCCACGAGATCGATCGCCTTGTCCGGCAGGAACCGGTCGCTGATGTACCGCTTGGAGAGCGTGGCCGCGGCGATGAGCGCCGAGTCCTTGATCCGCACCCCGTGGTGGACTTCGTACCGTTCCTTGAGCCCGCGCAGGATCGACACCGTGTCCTCGACCGAGGGCTCCGCCACCATCACCGGCTGAAAACGGCGCTCCAGGGCGGGGTCCTTCTCGATGCGCTTGCGATATTCGTCCAGCGTGGTCGCCCCGACGCACCGGAGATCGCCGCGCGCGAGCGCCGGCTTGAGCATGTTGGAGGCGTCCATCGCCCCCTCGGCCGCCCCGGCGCCGACCAGCGTGTGGATCTCATCGATGAAGAGGATGATGGTGCCGGCGCCTTCTTCGACCTCGCGCAGCACCGCCTTCAGGCGATCCTCGAACTCGCCCCGGAACTTGCTGCCGGCCACCAGCGCACCCATATCGAGCGCCACCACGCGGCGGTTCTTGAGTCCCTCCGGCACGTCGCCGTTGACAACGCGCTGGGCCAGCCCTTCGGCGATCGCCGTCTTGCCCACGCCGGGCTCGCCGATCAGGCAGGGATTGTTCTTGGTCCGCCGGGAGAGCACCTGGATCACGCGGCGGATTTCCTCATCACGCCCGATGACCGGGTCCAGTTTCCCCTTGCGGGCCAGGTCGGTGAGGTCGCGGCTGTACTTGGCCAGCGCCTGATACTTTTCCTCCGGTTCCTGATCGGTCACGCGCTGGGTGCCCCGCACGGCGGTCAGGGCCGAATACAGGCGGTCCTTCGTCACGCCCTGCTTCTTGAACACGCCGGCGGCCGCGCCTCCGGCGTCCGCGATGGCCAGGAGCAAATGTTCGGTGCTCAGGTACTCGTCCTTGAAACGCCCGGCCTCCTGCTCGGCCGAGGAAAATACGTCGCCCAAGCGATGCGAAATGGCGATCTGCCCGGCCCCCGAGCCGGACACCTGGGGGATTTTTTTCAACTCTTTTTCCAGCTCGCGCCCGAGCCCGGCGGGATCGACGCCGAGTTTTTCCAACAGGCCCGGCGTGAGCCCCTCGCGCTGCCGCACCAAAGCCAGCGCCATATGCTCAACGTCAATTTGCTGATGCCCGGCCTTCTCGGCCAGCTTCTGGGCTTCGGCGAGGGCTTCCTGCGTCTTGATGGTCAGTCGATCAAAGCGAATCATGGCTCTCCTTTCAGCGCGTCTGCGCGCCGTTCATAGGAGGGAAGATAAGGCGGGGCGATGAGAAGTCAAGGAAATGACTTCTGCTTGACAGGCCCATGTTAATCAGAGTATAAAGCTAGTAATACTGTTTTCCTATCGGATCAGTAGGGATTAAGAAATGTACTTTTCAGCCAAAGGAGAATACGGCATCATGGCCGTGCTTGACCTGGCTTTGGCCAACGGGGAAGTCCCCGTGCAGGCCAAGGCGATTGCGCAACGGCAAGGCATCCCGCTCCGGTTCCTGGAGCAGATTCTCAGCGCGCTCCGGCATGCAGGCCTGGTCGAGAGTGTCCGCGGAGCACATGGCGGCTATCGCCTGTCGAAGCCGGCCGAAGACATTCGCGTCGGGGACGTGATCCAGGCCGTGGACGGGCCCATCGCCATGAACACCCGGGCTCAGCCACGCCATGGAAACGGGAACGGTCATCGCGCCGGGCACGGCTCCATCGTCCAGGGCGTCTGGAAAGAAGTGAAGGACAAGGTTCTGGAAACCCTGAACCGCACCACGCTGGCCGACCTCTGCCGGCGGGCGCGCGACCTCGAAGAGAAACGTGTCCTGATGTACCACATCTGAATTCGGAGTACTGACCATGAAGACGCCGTCAACGCACACCATCCGGACGACCCCGATCCCGCCCGAGATCCTCGGCGAGATCGAGTCGTTCGAGGAAGAAGTCGCCAAGCTGCTGAAGGGCGATGTCTCGCTGGACATGTTCCGGCCCTTCCGCCTCCAGCACGGGATCTACGGCCAGCGCCAGCCCGGCGTCCAGATGGTCCGGATCAAGATTCCCTTCGGCGGCCTGAGCTCCAACCAGCTGCGCGTCATCGCCGAGATGGCCGACCGCTACGCCACCGGCGTGGGCCACGTCACCACCCGCCAGGACATCCAGCTGCACTACGCGCGCGTCGAGGACTGCGGGACCATCATGCGCCGGCTCGCGGAGGTCGGCGTCACGACCCGCGAGGCCTGCGGCAACACCGTCCGCAACGTCACCGCCTGCCACCTGGCCGGTGTCTGCCAGGGCGAGGTCTTCGACGTGACCCCCTACGCCAAGGCGGTCTCCGCCCATCTCCTGCGCAACCCGCTCAACCAGAGCCTGCCGCGCAAGTTCAAGATCGCCTTCTCCGGGTGCCGGCACGACTGCGCCATGACGCCCATCCACGATCTCGGCTTCCTGGCGGCCAAAAAAGAAGACGGCACCATCGGCTTCCGCGTGACCGCGGGCGGTGGGCTGGGCTCCGCGCCGCGGATCGCGTTTCTCCTGCACGAGTTCATGCCGATGGAGGACCTGCTGCCCACCTGCGACGCGCTCATCAAGGTCTTCGACAACCTGGGCAACCGGAAGAACCGGAACAAGGCGCGGATGAAATTCGTCATCGAGAAGCTGGGCTTCGAGGAATTCAAGCGCCGGTTCGAGGCCGAGTACGCCCTCATCCGCAAGGGCTATAACGGGAAGCTGCACCTGCCGGTCATCGCCGACGCCGCGCCCCAGTTGATTCAGCCGGTCCGATCCAACGGCGGAAACGGCAGCGGAGGCAACGGCCACGCGGAGACGCCGTTTGACATGTGGAAGCGCACGAACGTCGTCCTGCAGCGGCAGCCGGGGTTCGCCACCGCCTTCATCCGGCTCCCCATGGGCGACATCACGTCCGCGCAGATGCTCGAAGTGGCCGACCTCATCGACGAGTACGCCAACGGCAACATCCGCACCACGATCCAGCAGAACCTCTGCATCCGCTGGGTGCCGGCCGACAAGGTGCGCAGCCTGCACGAGCGCCTGGTCGCCGCCAACCTCGGCGATCCCGGCGCCGAGCTCGTCGAGGACATCATCGCCTGCCCCGGCACCGACACCTGCGGCCTCGGGATCACGTCCTCCAAGGGACTGGCGCGGGCCCTGGCGGAGGTCTTCCCCGCGGGCAAGGTGCCGGCCGACCTCAGCCAGGAGTCGGTGAAGATCAGCGGCTGCCACAATTCCTGCGCCCAGCACCACATCTCCACCATCGGGCTCCATGGCGTCGGCAAACGGATGGGCGAGCACTTCGCGCCGCATTACGAGCTGCATCTGGGCGGGCGGATCGACGGCGTGCCCAAGATCGGCCAGATGACGGTCAAGCTGCCGGCCAAAAACGTCCCGGCGGCCATCTCGCACCTCCTGGGCTTCTGGCGGCAGCACCGCCGCGAAGGCGAGCGGCTCCTGGACTTCATCGAGCGCACCGGCAAGGCCCGGCTCAAGGAAGAGCTCATCCCCTACACCATCGTCCCGCCCTTCGAGCAGGACCCTTCCTACTATTTCGATTGGGAAGGCGAGGACGAATTCGTCTTGGAGGACCTCGGCCCGGGTGAGTGCGCGGGGGGCGCGCTGGAGATGATCGAGAACCGCATCCTCGAAGCCGAGCAGGAGCTGTACCAGGCCCGGCTGCTGGAGGGCAAGGCGCAGCACGCGACCGCGCTGAACAAGGCGTACCGGGCAGTGCTGGCGGCCGCCAAGGCGGTGCTCGTGCCGGAGGGCATCGATCCCAACACGGATGCGGAGACGTTCAGCGAGTTCGAGCGCCTGTTCGGGGCCACGGGACGCATCGCCAAGACCTATGCCGCGCCCTCCGCGGACATCGGCGACCTCGGCCCCCACAACACCACGGCCGCCTTCGCCGCCGAGAAGCTGGCGTTCGCGAAAGGCTTCGTCGAGGCCTGCAAGGTCCTCACGGAAGACATGAGCCAGAGCCTCAAACAGAAGGAGCTGGACGAGAAACAGGCAACAGGAGAGTGCGCCATGCCAAGCCCCGCAGCCCCCGACCGGGAGCCGTCCTCGAAATCCGTCACGACGCTGGACCTGCGCGGCGTCATGTGCCCGATCAACTACGTCAAGACGAAGCTCAAGCTCGAGATGATGGACGAGGGCGAGGTCCTGGAGGTCTGGCTGGACGCGGGCGAGCCGATCAAGAACGTGCCCCAGTCGCTCCGCAACGACGGGCAGAAGGTCCTGGCGGAACTGCCGGCAGATAATTTCTTCAAGGTCACCGTGGAGAAAGTCGGATGACACCGACCGTCTCCATGGCCGGCTTGAAGGCCCTGAGCGACTCGTTTGAGTCCAGGCAGCCGCAAGACGTTCTCGCGCACGCGATCGGGACGTACTTCCCGGACATCGTGCTGGCGAGCAGCTTCGGCGCCGAGGACGTCGCGCTGATCGACATGGCGCACCGGATCAACCCCAAGACGCCGATCTTCTACCTGGACACGGACTTCCTGTTCACGGAGACCTACGAGACGCGCGACCGGCTGATCGCGAAATACGGGATCGCGCCCATCCAGGTGAAGTCCCTCCTCACGCCGGAGCGGCAGGCCGAGAAGTTTGGCGACAAGCTGTGGGAGCGCCGGCCCGACGAGTGCTGCAACCAGCGGAAGGTGGAGCCGCTCGCGCGGGTCCTGAAAGGCTACAAGGCCTGGATCACGGGCATCCGGCGGGACCAGGCCCCGACCCGCGCCAACGCCGGGCTGGTCGAATGGGACCAGAAATTCGAGCTGGTGAAGTTCAATCCGCTGGCCAGGTGGACGAGCGAAGAGGTCTGGACTTACATCAAGCTGCACGAGGTCCCGTACAATCCGCTCCACGACCGGAACTATCCGAGCATCGGCTGCACCTACTGCACCCGCCCGGTTCAGCCCGGCGAGGACCCGCGGGCCGGCCGCTGGGCCGGCCAGGCGAAGACCGAGTGCGGGCTGCACATCAAATAGCGCCTATGAACAACCATCTCCGACAACTGGAAGACCAGAGCGTCTACATCTTTCGCGAGGCCTACAAGCACTTCGACAACCTCGCGATGCTGTGGTCCATGGGCAAGGACTCCACGGTGCTGCTGTGGCTCGCCCGCAAGGCGTTCTTCGGGCACGTCCCCTTCCCGCTGATCCACATCGACACGAGCTACAAGATCCCGGCCATGATCGAGTATCGGGACCGGTTCGCCCGCGAGTGGCGGCTGAACCTGGTCATCGGCCAGAACAAGGAGGCCCTGGCCAAGGGAATGAACCACACCCTGGGCCGCGTCGAGTGCTGCACCGCCCTCAAGACCAACGGGCTCAAAAACCTGATCGCCGAGAAGGGCTACACCGGCGTCATCCTCGGCGTGCGGGCCGACGAGGAGGGCACGCGCGCCAAGGAGCGCTACTTCTCGCCGCGCGACAAGCACGGCGACTGGGACTTCCGCGAACAGCCGCCGGAGCTGTGGGACCAGTTCAAGACGACATTCCCAGAGGGCACGCACATCCGGATCCATCCCCTGCTGGACTGGACCGAGATCAACATCTGGGAATACATCCGGGCCGAGAGCATCCCGATCATCGACCTGTATTTCGACAAGGGCGAGGGAACCCGCTACCGGAGCCTCGGCTGCGCGCCCTGCACGGCCCCGATCAAGTCCACCGCCAGGACCGTGGACGAGATCATCGAGGAGCTGCGCCGGACGACCGTGGCCGAGCGGTCCGGCCGCGCCCAGGACGAGGGGCGCGGCATGGAGCTGCTGCGCAAAGACGGGTACATGTAATGCACGCGGCACCGACCACGGCCACCGAGCACCTGAATATCGTCATCGTCGGGCACGTGGACCACGGCAAGTCCACGCTGCTCGGCCGCCTCTACGCCGACACCGGCTCGCTGCCGGAGGGCAAGCTCGACAAGGTCCGCGACATCTGCCGCCGGCAGGGCAAGGAGTTCGAGTACGCCTTCCTCTTCGACGCGTTCCTGGAAGAGCAGGAGCAGGGCATCACGATCGACACCGCCCGCACGTTCTTCAAGTGGCGGGACCGCCACTACATCATCATCGACGCGCCGGGGCACAAGGAGTTCCTCAAGAACATGATCTCCGGCGCGGCGCGCGCCGAGGCGGCCCTGCTGGTCATCGACGCCCAGGAGGGCGTCAAGGAACAGTCGAAGAAACACGGCTACCTCCTTTCATTGCTCGGCGTCCGGCAAGTCGCCGTCGTCGTCAACAAGATGGACCTGGTGGGCTACCGGCAGGACGTGTTCGAGGCGATCGAAAAGGAGTACCGCGAGTTCCTGAGCCAGCTCAAGGTGACGCCGGAGCGGTTCGTGCCGGTCTCCGCGAAGCTCGGGGACAACATCGCGAACAAAAGCACGCACATGCCGTGGTATCAGGGCCTGACCGTGCTGGACAGCCTCGGCCTGTTCCGCAAGGAGACCGCGCGGGACAAGCAGCCCCTGCGCTTCCCCGTGCAGGACGTGTACAAGTTCGACGCGCGCCGGATCATCGCCGGCCGCCTCGCCACCGGGCGCGTCAAGGTCGGCGACAAGCTGGTCTTCTCCCCGTCGAACAAGTCGGCCCTCGTCAAAACGGTCGAGGCCTTCAACACGGAACCCGTCCCGACGGAGGCGACGGCCGGCCAGTCCACCGGCCTCACGCTCGACGAGCAGATCTTCATCGAGCGGGGCGAGATCGCCTCGCACGAGGACTCGGCGCCTGTGGTCTCCACGACGTTCCGGTGCAACCTCTTCTGGATGGGACGGCGCCCGCTCGAGGCCGGCAAGAAATACCTGCTGCGGCTGGCGACCCGGGAGGTGGAGTGCGAGGTGGCCATCATCCATCGGATCATCGATGCGTCCGATCTCGCGGCCCGCGAGACTCGGACGATCGTCGGCCGGAACGAAGTGGCCGAGCTGACGATCCGCACGAAGGCGCCCATCGCGTTCGACCTGTACGGCGACTCCGAAGTCACCGGCCGGTTCGTCCTAGTGGACCAGTACGACGTCTCCGGCGGCGGGATCATGACCGAAGCGGTGAAGGACGAGCACACCGTGCTGCGCGAGGAGGCCCGGCGGCGGGACATCGCGTGGGTCAAGGGCGACGTGGGCGCCGACGATCGCGCGCGGCACTTCGGCCATCGCGCCGCCCTGGTGCTCATCACCGGCGGGCGCCACACCGGCAAATCCTTCCTGGCCCGGCGCCTGGAGGGTCAGCTCGTGGCCGACGGCCGCCACACCTATCTCCTGGACGGCGCGAACCTGAGAAGAGGCCTGGACGCCGATCTCGTGGATGAGAACTCCGGCGAGATCATCCGGCGGTTCGGCGAGGTGGCGCGCCTGCTGATCGACACGGGCCTGATCGTGGTGTCGACCACCAACGCCTTCGGCGGGGCCGATCACCAGGCGATCCGGACGCTGGTCCACCCGGCGCCGGTCATCGCCGTGCACATGTCCAAGGGCGAGGAGACGCCGCCTCCCAACACCGACCTGGCCTTCGCCGGGCCGAAGGACTTCGACGCCCTCGCGGCCCAGGTCATCGCAGAACTCAAGACCCGCGGCGTCCTCGCCGAGGCCCTGGGCGCCAAGCCCCAGTTCCACTACTCGATCTAACTCTATGGACATCACCATGCAGACCCTCATCGCCAAGGTCGGCAAGGGCGAGAAGGGCGCCAAGGACCTCACCTACCAGGAGGCCGCCGGCGCCATGCGCCTGCTGCTGGAAGGCACCGCCACGCCCGCCCAGGCCGGCGCGTTCCTCATCGCCATGCGGATCAAGGGCGAGTCGGTCACGGAGCTGGCGGCGTTCACATCGGTCGCGCGCGAGTACGTGCCGCCCCTGCCGGTCCCACCCGACCTCGGGCACGTGGACATTCCCACGTACGCCGGCAAGCAGGACAGCTGGCACGTCCTGCTGCCGGCCGCCATCGTCGCATCCGCCGCGGGCGTCCCCGTGCTCCTGCACGGCTACGACGGCGTGCCGAACCGGGTCTCGACGGCGGCGGTCGCCGCAAGACTCGGCATCCCCATCGACCTGGAGCCCAAGCAGGCTGCGGAGAGCCTCGCGCGGAAAGGACTGGTCTACCTGGACGTCGGCCTCTACCATCCCCTCGTCTTCCGCTTTCTGGAACTGCGGAAGGAGCTCGGCGTGCGCAGCTTCTTCCAGCCCGTCGCCCGGATGCTGAACCCGGGCCGGGCCCGCGCCTCCATCATCGGAATGTCCCACCCGCCCTACTTCGAAAAGACCGCGGAGGCGCTGCGGATGATGGGCGCCGCGCAGGCGCTCGTCGTGCGCGGGCTCGAAGGCGAGCCGGAGCTGTCGATCAGCTCCATCACCAAGGCGATCGAACTGCGGGACGACCGGATCACGCCGTTCTCGCTCCAGCCCAAGGACTTCGACATGACGTTCGCGCGCCTCGAGGACCTGAAATCGCCCGGCCTGGACGGCGAGGCCCCGGTGCTCGCGAAGATTCTCGCGGACGAGTTCACAGGGAACATGCGCGATTGGGTCGCGATGAACGCCGCGATGATCCTCTACGCCGGCGGCAAGGCCTCCTCCGTCCACGACGCGCTGGCCCTCGCCCAGACAGCCCTCGCCTCCGGCGCGGCCAAGAACAAGCTGTTGGAATTAGCACAATCGTAGGGGGGATTGACCCCTTTTTCTCTACCCAGTATGATGCACCCGCTTGCGGCCGGGGAAGCGTATCGCGCGAGAACGGACACCAACCAAGGAGGTCACGTGATGAGGAAACCACTGAGCTTGGCGCAGAGCGCAAAGCTGTCGATAATCATGATCCTGGCGCTTGTCATGGCCGGCTGCGCCTATCTGGGCGGCGGCTATGGCGAGGACGCCACATTCACCGCGGTGGAGGAAGGGGGCACCAAAGTCTGGAAGGGCGGCGGCGCCGTCGATCTCAAGGGCCGCAGCTCCATGACGCTGAAGGTGGTCAATACGCTGGGCGCGGACCACGGCTTTTCCATCGATAGCATGAAGGTCCAAGAGGTGATCAAGGCGGGCGAGGAACGGACGATCACGGTGCCAGCCGGGAATATCGACACGTCGGTCAGGGAACACCGCGTGTACTGTCAGCTCCATCCCAAGCACGGCGCCGCCTCCCTGACGGTGACCAAGTAACGCGACTCTCCTTAGGCCGGGCGGCGCGGCCCCTCGCCGTGCCGCCCGGCCGACGATCCGGACAAATTGACACCCTTTCGGGCCCCATGATACTTTGATGGACATTTTGTAAGGGATTCACGCGCGCATGGCACTGCAAAATCTGAAAGACATTCTCGGGAAGCTGAAGTACACCGACGACGCCAAGGTCGTCCAGCAGGTCACCGAGCAGATCAAGGCCGTCAAGCGGCGCATGGCCTCCGTCCGCCGCAAGCTGGTGGTCATGAGCGGCAAAGGCGGCGTCGGCAAGAGCATGACGACGGTGAACCTCGCGCTCGCCTTCGCGCGGCAGGGGCACAAGGTCGGCGTGCTGGACGTGGACCTCAACGGCCCCTGCGTGCCCCAGATGCTCGGCATGCGCGGCCAGCGCTTCACGATCACCCCCGACGGCGCGATTCCCCCCGTCGGCCCCCTCGGCCTCAAGGTCGGCTCCATGGATTTCTTTCTCGACGAGCTCGCCCCGGTCCGGTGGAAGGGCCCGATGGACCTCAGCCCTGTCTGGCTCGGCCTGATGGAGATGAACGTGATCCGCGAGTTCATCGCCGACATCGTCTGGGGCGACGTGGATTACCTCCTGACGGACCTGCCGCCCGGCGCCGCCGCCGACAAGCCGCCGGTCATCGCCGGCTTCATCCCCGACCTGGACGGCGCGATCGTCGTGACCACCCCGTCCGAAGTCGCCTCGGACGTGGTGCAGAAGTCCATCGCCTACGCCCGCGACCTCGGCATCAACGTGCTGGGGATGGTCGAGAACATGAGCCAATACCGCTGCCCGCACTGCGGGGTCGAGAGCGAACTATTCGAGGGTGACACGGACGCCCTGTGCCGGGCGCTGGACCTGCCGCTCCTGGGCCGCATCCCCTTCGACCGGACGCTGGCGAAATCGTTCGACAAGGGCGTGCCGCTGATTGATGGTGACTATCCGACCCTCAAGCGGTATGATGAGATCGTGAACCGCCTCAAGACGCTGCTGGACTACAAGACCATCATGGCCCGGCAACTATAAGGAGCGCCCGATGAAGTTCGTCTGCATGAAGTGCGAAACCTACATGAACTTCGAGAAGGTCGAGAAGCCCGCGGAAGGGTCGCTCGGCGTATTTTTCGGGTGCCCGTCCTGCGGCGCGCGTTTCACGATGGTCACCAATCCCGGCGAGACGCAGATGGTCAGCTCCCTGGGCGTCCAGCTCGGCGGCCGGACCGTCGCCGCCCAGCCGTTCGAGATGACGCGCGGCGGGCTCCGCGGAGAAGGCGAGAGCCAGGCCGAGATGTCCAACTACCTGAAGGAACACTACGGCGACAAGCCCGCGGCCGCGTCGGCCGCGCCCGCCGAAGGCGAAAAGAAGACCGGCGGCTGCCCGTTCTCGGCGGTGGTGGCGCAGATGGGCCTCGGCTCCTCCACGGACGCCAAGGGCGGCGCGACGGCCGAGTTTGACTGGACACCGGACGCGCTGGAACGGCTGGAGAAGACGCCGTCGTTCATCCGCCCGATGATCAAGGGCGGCATCGAAGCCTATGCCCGCAAACAGGGCTTCAAGAAAATCACCCTGCAGGTCATGGACGACTCGAAGAACGCCACCGAAGGCATTCCCTGGGCGCCCGCCGCCGAGAAGCGCCTGGAGAACATCCCCGACTTCATCCGGCCCATGGCCCGGAAGGAAGTCGAGCGGATCGCCCAGGAGCGCGGCGCGACCCAGGTCACCGAAGCGCTCATGGACGAGGCCAAGACCAAGTTCATGAACTTTATGTGATGGCCTTCCCGGCCCTTGCCGTCGCGCTGATTCTTCCCTTCCTCGCCTCCGCTCAAAGCGTCCGTGCCGCCTCGTGGGTCTACACCGCCAACGAAGACGACGGCACCATCTCGGTCGTGGACGCGGACTCCGGCAAGAAACGCGCGCCCCTCCGGGGGCTCCGCGCCCCGCACAATATCCACCTCGGCCCGGACGGCATGCTCTACCTGACGGACGGCCCCGCCAGCCAGGCCGTCAAGGTGGACCCCGACAAGCTCCGCATCGTCGCGCGGTGGGAGGTCGGCAGAGGCCCGGCGCACATCTTCATGACGCCGGACAAGCGGCTCCTCCTCAACACCAACACCGAGTCGGGCGACGTGACGGTCACCGATGCCGCCTCGCTCACGACGGTGGCCACGATTCCGGTCGGCAAGAGCCCCCACGGCCTTGCGATTTCCCCGGATGGCAAGTTCGCGTACGTGGCGAATCTCGGCAGCAAGGACCTGGCGATCGTTGACATCGGGGCCCGAAAAGCCGTCGCCTCCGTGCCTCTCGAGGACTCGGCCGTGCAGGCCTGGGTCGAGCCGGGAGGCAAGTTCGTCTATGTTACGGGCTTGCACAGCGGCCAGGTGTTCAAGGTGGACACGGCGTCACGGACGGTGGTCGCCCGCATCCCGGTGGGCAGGCTGCCGGCCCAGCTCGGCGTCACGCCGGACGGCAAATACGTGATCTCCTGCGATCAGGACTCGGCGCAACTGTCCATCATCGACGCCGGCACCGGCACGTTCGTCAAACGCCTGCCGCTGGGCACATGGACGCACGGCATCACGTTCAGCCGGGACGGCACGCTCGCCTTCGTCTCCAACACGCGGAGCGACGACGTGTCGGTCGTGGACCTCGCGAGCCTCACTGAGATCAAGCGGATCAAGGTCGGCAAGGGGCCCAACGGCATCGCGGCCAGCTACCCGAACTCGCCGATCAAGAAGTAGCCCCAGGCGTCATCATGCCCAGCACGACCGCCCGTTTCGCACCGGTCACGTTCGGCAGGTTGCAGGGCACGCCTTTGACGTGCTGATAGGCGAAGACCGCGAAGGCCACGGCCTCCAGCGCGCGCCCGTCCCAGCCGGTCGTCTCAACCGGCTGCACCGTTGCGGACTTCCATGCAGTCTGCAGCATGCCCATCAATGCTGCGTTCTGCGCCCCGCCCCCGCACACCAGCACCTCGTCAACGCGCCCCGGCAGGAACGTTCTCGCGCCCGCGATCGTCCGGGCCGTGTACGCCGTCGCCGTCGCGGCCAGGTCGGCGTCCGACAGGCCGAGCAGCTTCCCCTGCCGCAGGAAATACCCGACGAACCGCTCCCCGAACTCCTCCCGACCCGTGGACTTGGGCGGCCGCCGCCGAAGAAACGGATGCTCCAGCAGCGTGCCGAGCAGGCTTTCGCTCGGCGTCCCGGCACGGGCCAGGCGGCCGCCCCGGTCGAACGTCCGGCGGTCGGCCGTGACGTGGCGCATGACGCCGTCGATCAGCATGTTGCCGGGACCGGTGTCGAAGGCCCGGACGGCGCCGAGCCCGCCGCGGGCCGGCAGGTACGTCAGGTTGCTGATCCCGCCGATATTGACCACCACGCGCGAACGGGACGCCTGGTGGAAGAGCAGGTAGTGCAGGTAGGGCGTGAGCGGCGCGCCCTCCCCGCCGACCGCCATGTCCCGAGTTCGGAAGCCGGCCACCGTCGTGATGCCGGTGCGTTCGGCAATGACGGCGGGTTCGCCGAGCTGCAGCGTCGAGCGGACCGACCCCAGGCCGGGTTCGCGGCGCGGCCCCGGCAGGTGGTGGAGCGTCTGCCCGTGGGACCCGATCAAGGCGACCCGTCCGGCCGGCACCCGCGCCGCCTTCAGCAGCTTCAGGGCGGCTTTGGCGAACCACTCCCCCAGCACGACATTCAGGTGGCACGCGTCGGCCACCGTGCCGTTCGTCATGGCCCCCAGGAGACGGACCCGAAACTCGGCAGGATACGGGAAGGTGCGATGGGCCAGCAGGCGCACTTTCAGATTGTGGCCGGTTCCGCCGATGTCCACCAGCACGGCATCCACGCCGTCGGCGGACGTCCCCGACATCAGCCCGATGACCTTCATAGGGAAAAAGGCTAGCTGACAGGCCCGGTCGGGTCAACCTTTTGTTTTGCCGGGGGGTTAGTCTATAATCAGCCCTCGTTTCCACCGTCTCGGGGACAGGTCAGAAAGGAGTCGCCATGGAACTCGGATTCATCGGGCTGGGCAAGATGGGCATGAACATGGTCACGCGTCTCCAGCAGGGCAAGCACCGCGTGGTGGCCTACGACCGGACGGCGGACCTCATCAAGCAAGCGGAAGGCGTGGGCGGCGTGGGCGCGACGTCGCTCGAGGACATGGTCTCCAAACTCAAGGCCCCCCGCGCCGTCTGGATCATGGTGCCCTCCGGCGCCCCCACGGAAGAAACCGTCGCCAAGGTCGCCTCTCTGCTGTCGGCCGGCGACATCATCATCGACGGCGGCAACACCAATTTCCATGACGACGTACGGCGCGCCGCCGAGCTCAAAAAAAAGAACATTCATTATGTGGACGCCGGTACCAGCGGCGGCATCTGGGGGCTTAAGTTGGGCTATTGCCTGATGGTCGGAGGCGACAAGGCCGTCGTCGACCGGCTGGCGCCGATCTTCAAGACCCTGGCGCCGGAAAACGGCTGGGCCCACATGGGCGGCCACGGCGCCGGCCACTACGTGAAGATGGTCCACAACGGCATCGAGTACAGCATGATGCAGGGCTACGCCGAAGGCTTCGAACTCATGTCCAAAAGCGAGTACAAGCTGGACCTTCCCAGGATCGCCGATCTTTGGATGCAGGGCAGCGTGGTCCGTTCCTGGCTGCTGGAGCTGACGGCGGGGGCCCTCAAGCAGGACCCGAAGCTCGAAGGGTTGAAGGGCTACGTCCAGGACTCCGGAGAAGGCCGCTGGACGATCCTCGACGCCATCGACAAGGACGTCCCGGTGCCGACGCTGACGGCCGCGCTCTTCACCCGGTTCCGCTCGCGCCAGGAAGAATCCTTCGCCGAGAAGATGCTGGCCGCCATGCGGAACGCCTTCGGCGGCCACGCCGTCAGGAAGCGCTAGCAGGAGGCCGCCGCCATGTCCGAGCCCATCCAGCCGCTCGCTGCCCAACCCTGCACGCTGGTGATCTTTGGCGGATCGGGCGATCTCGCCAAGCGCAAGCTCGTGCCGGCCGTGTACAACCTCCTGCTCGACGGCGTGCTGCCCCCGAACTACGCGATCCTCGCCACCGGCCGCAAGCCGCTCAGCGACACTGAATTCCGCGAGATCGCGCGGGAAGGCGTCATCAAGTACTCCCGGCAGGAGATTAAGGACAGCGTGTGGGCGAACTTCGAACAGCGGCTGTTCTACGTGGCCGGCGCCATCGACGATCCCAAGGCCTACAGCGACATCCGGACACGCCTGGAAAAAATCGAGGCCGACCTGAAGCTGCCGGCGAACCGCATCTTCTACCTGGCGATCCCGCCCACGTCGATCGCGGGGGCCGTGGAAGGGCTGAGGAAAGCCGGGCTGGTCCAGCCGCCGGCCGGCAACGCGCCGTTCTCGCGGCTCATCGTCGAGAAGCCCATCGGCAACGACCTGGAGTCCGCCCGGCAGATCAACGCCGCCGTCGCCCGGGTCTTCGACGAGTCCCAGATCTTCCGCATCGATCACTACCTCGGCAAGGAGACCGTGCAGAACCTGCTGGTCCTGCGCTTCGCCAACAGCATCTTCGAGCCGATCTGGAACCACAAGTACATCGACCACGTCCAGATCACCGTCAGCGAGGCGGAGGGCGTCGGCACCCGCGCGACCTACTACGAAGAGGCCGGGGCCCTGCGGGACATGGTCCAGAACCACATCCTCCAGCTCATGTGCCTGGTGGCCATGGAGCCGCCCTACTCGCTCGACCCGGACGTCGTCCGCAACGTCCGCATGGACGTCCTGCGCTGCCTGCGGCCGATCGCCGGCAAGGACGTGGAGAAGTACACCGTGCGGGCGCAGTACAGCGTCGGCAAGGCGCACGGCGTGGACGTGCCCGGCTACCGCCGCGAGCCCGGCATCAAGCCCGACTCCACCACCGAGACTTACGTGGCGCTGAAACTCTTCGTGGAGAACTGGCGGTGGTCGGGCGTGCCGTTCTATCTCCGGACCGGCAAGGCCCTGACCAAGCGGGCCAGCGAGATCGCCGTCTTCTTCAAGCCCATTCCCCAGATCCTCTTCAACGCGAACCCCGACGCGCCGCTGGAGGCGAACGTGCTCATCATGAAGATCCAGCCGGAGGAGGGGCTCACGCTGCGCGTCGTCTCCAAAGTCCCCGGCAGCAAAGCCAAGACCCACCCCGTCGAAATGAATTTTCGTTACGGGGAGGCGTTCGGCGCGCCCTCGCCGGAGGCGTACGAGCGGCTCCTGCTGGACGTGATGGCGGGCGACGCCTCGCTCTTCATGCGGCGGGACGCGGTGGAGGCCTCCTGGGCCTGGATCACGGCCATCCTCGACGGCTGGAAAACCCACGGCTCCAAGTGGCTGCCGGAATACCAGGCCGGAAGCTGGGGGCCGGTGGAGGCCAACCGGCTCATCGAAAGCGACGGACGCTGCTGGAGAACAGTCTGATGGAACCGACGCGACAGGCTCCGCCGAAAATGCCGCCCCGCCCCGTGCGCACGCTGGCCCTGGACATCGGCGGCACCGGCATCAAAGCGCTGATCTTGAGTGCCACCGGCAAACCGCTCACGGAACGGGCGCGGGTTAAAACTCCAAGGCCGGCCACGCCGGGCGCGGTGCTCAACACCATCACTGAGATGGTGAACGCGCAGGGCAAGTTCGACCGGGTGTCGGTCGGGTTTCCCGGCGTCGTCCGCCGCGGCGTGACGATCACCGCCCCGAACCTCGACGGCAACTGGCGCGGCTACAAGCTGGCGGATGTCCTGTCAAAGAAGCTCGGCAAACCGATCCGCGTCGCCAACGACGCCGACGTGCAGGGCTATGGCGCAATCTCAAGCCAGGGCGTCGAGCTCGTGATTACGCTGGGCACGGGCATGGGGTCCGCGCTGTTCGTGGACGGCAGGCTCGTCCCCAATCTCGAGATGGCGCACCATCCGTTCCAACGGGGCCGGACCTACGAGGAGCTGCTGGGAGACAAGGCCCGCAAGAAAATCGGGAAGAAGAAATGGAACAAGCGGCTCGTGCGGGCGATCCGAACCCTCGAGCACCTGTTCAACTACGACCGCCTCTACGTCGGCGGCGGCAACGCGAAGAAGATCGTCGTGAAGCTGCCGTCCAACACCAGGATCGTCGAGAACGTCGCCGGCCTCCTCGGCGGCATCGCCTTGTGGAGAGATTAGCTAAAGCGGGTGACGCCGTTTGGGGGCCCCCCGTCGCCTAGAGGCCAGTCCTCGCAGCCGAAGCCGATGGGGGAAAACGGCGGCAGGACCCGCGATTATTACCCCAATACCTTCTCAACCGCCTGCCGCAGCTTCTTCAGCCCCGCCTCCACGTCCGCGCCCAGATGCACACGGATCGCGCGGCGGTCGCGTTTGCCCAGACAGACGAAGTCCCCCAGCGCCTGCGCCGCCTTGAGCACGCCGAACGTGTAGGGCTCGCCGGGGATCGGCAGGTCCTGCGCGTCGTCGGACGTGATCTGGATGAACACCCCCGAGTTCGGCCCGCCCTTGTGCAGCTGCCCCGTCGAGTGCAGGAAGCGCGGCCCGTAGCCCAGCGTCGTCGCCACTTTTTTCTTGTCGCGCACCCGCAGCCGGATCGCCTGCAACGCCTGGTGCGAGGCATCCGTCCGCTCCACATACGCGTTCAGCGCCACATAGTCGCCCGCCTTGACCTGCGCGAGATGCGCCTTCAGCGCCGCGTCCAGCGTGGATGCGCCTTTGAGCGCCTCGCGATTGGCGGCATCCCCGTAGATCTTGACCCCGTCGGCGGACAGGATCGGCTCCTCCTCCGGCAGGCGCCCGTTCTTCTTGTACTCGTCCAGAAAGTTTTTCGTGTAGTCCTTGCTCTCCTGGACGTTGGGCTGGTCGAAGGCGTTGATGCCGATCATCGAACCGGCGACCGCGGTGGCAATCTCCCACAGGAAGAACTCCTCGCCCAGGTTGATCAGGTCAGCCAGCTCGATGCGGACCACAGGATGGCCCGCCTTCTCCAGCGCCGCCACCTTGGCATCTTGCGCCGCGTCGGCGCCTCCGGAATATCGGATGTACGCGAAGAAGCGGTCGGTCCCATAGACTTCCGGCGCGCCCAGCGACTCATCGTCGATGGGCACGATGCCCTTGCCTTCCTTGCCCGTGCTCTCGGCGATGAGCTGTTCCATCCAGGCCCCCAGGTCCCAGATCGCCGGCGACGTGATGAACGTGATCTTGTCACGCCCCTGCTTGGCCAGCTCGCCCAGCGCAACCCCAAGCACCACGCCGGGATTGTCCTCCGGCGGCACGCAGGAATCGCAGCTGTGACGCATGCGCTCGGCCCGGTAGAGCAGGTGCTCGACGTTGACACCCATGATCGCGGCGGGCACGATGCCGAAGTTCGACAGCGCCGAATAGCGGCCGCCGATGTCCGGCACGCCCGGCAGGATGTCCCGGAACTTGCTCTCCCTGGCAAGGCTCTCGAGCATCGAGCCCGGATCGGTGATCGCGATGAAATTCTCGCCTGCCTTGTCGCCCTTGACCTGCCG
>SCTG01000082.1 GCA_004298335.1 Nitrospirota bacterium | reverse complement strand
GGCTCGATTCCGCCGTCCGACAGGCCCAGTTGCTGCAGCCGCTCCTGCGCCCCTACCCGCCGGAGGACATGACCGCCTGCGCCGTCGGCCTCCGCGTCAACGACCCCGCCCATGACGATGCGGCCTGCATCGAGCCGCCCCCGGACCCTCCAGTCGATTTCAACCGGTGATTCCGGGTATCCTAGGAGAGGCTCACACGAACCGCCCCTGGGAAAGTCTTCATGCCATTCCTGACCGTCTGGGTGACAAGATTGTTCGCGTTCTCCGTGGTCGCCTTTCTGATCGTGTCCTCCGTTTCTTCGGAACCTTCCACGCTCCCCGCCCCGTATCCTCAGTCCCTTGAGCAGGAGCTCAACACATTGCTCGCGTCGCAGGCGCACGCGTCATCGGACCCCAGGCTCCTGACCAAACTGGCGGATTTGTACCTGGACATGGGCAACAATCTGTACACCGACCCCGACAAGCGGCTGGCGGCCTACGAAGAAGGCGCCCGCCTGGCGCAGCGCGCCCTGGAACTGCAGGAGGCCAATGTGGAGGCCCACTTCCTCTATGCCGCCAACCTCGGCGAAGCGGCGAGCCTGCAGGGGGTCACGGCATCACTGCTGAGCCTGGAGGAACTCCGGACTCATGTGGCCCGCGCGTTGGAGTTGCAGAAGGATCATGTCCCGTCGTTGCACATGGCCGGGATGATGCTGGAAGGCCTGCCCCGCTTCATGGGAGGCAATCCGGACGCCGCGCTGGCGTACGTCAAACGGGTCGTCGCCTTGGCCCCCGCCTACAGCGAGGCGCGGCTGAATCTGGCGAAGATGTACGTGAAACGAAAAGATCCCGACGCGGCCAGGCACGAATTGCTCGCCATCATCAACATGGAGCATCCTAAAAATCCCTATGGGTGGGCCACGCGCGATCGCCCGGAAGCGGAGCGCTTGCTGGACTCCCTGAAGCCAGCGAACTAGCGCTCGCCCCTCGCGCGCCCTGAAAGAGTGGTTCAGGGAACGGAGGCGGTCGTGTTGCCCTGCAGGTCAGCCTGCGCCCCGTCCTGGACCGAGATGCCCCCGCCGTTCTTGATGAGCCGGTTCCCCACGACCGCGCCCCTGGACCCGGCCTGGAACACGACGGCGTCGTACAGGCTGTTCGTGATGACGTTGCCTTCGACCCGGACGTCCGACCTGCCCGCGACCGTGACCCCGTAATCGTTGTCGCGAATCTCGTTGCCGACCACCTCCCCCTGGGCGTCTGAAAACGACACGCCGGTGGTCTCGCTGCTCCCGAGCTGGCTGCGCTCGATGCGGACGTCCTTCGCCTGCTGGACATAGAGCAGCCCCTGCACGCGAATGTTGGCGAGCAGGATCTTGGTGCCGTTGAAGATGCCGACGGCCAGTCCGCCGTTCTGCGAAACGGTCAGGTCGCGCACCTCGATGTCGTTCGCGCCGTACGGCCACTTGCCGATCCGGAACGCGCCCACCCGCTTCAAGCCCAGGATCGTGACCTGGTCGCGCGATTCGCCGACGAGACGCAGCCGGTCCTTGCTGTGCACGACCACGTCCTCCCGATAGTGGCCCGGCTTGATGAGGATCGTGTCGCCCGGCAGCGCGTTGTCGATCGCCGCCTGGATCTCGCGGTAGGCCCCGGACCCGTCCTGGGCGACAACGACGACCCTCCCGTCGGCCGACGCCGCGCCGCCCGACAGCAGGAGCCAGCCGAACGCCAGCGCCGCGGAGAGCAGCCGCCGGCTCACCGGAACCACGGCGTGCCCATTTGCCGGACCAGGTCCACCATGGCCTTGAACCCGTTGCGGCAGGACAGCGACAGCAGCTGGCTCCAGAGGAACCCGCCCTCCGGCGGCGCCCCCGCCGTCTTCTTGAACTCCATGATCACCCTGTCCGTCCGGGAGCCTTCGACGTGGGCCTGCATCCAGTTGGTCATCAAATAGGCCGCGGCGTCCCCGAACACCACCGCCTTCGCCTCGTCCAGGCCCAAACGCCTGCCGGCCTGATAGGCGAGCACGGCGTACGCTTCGCTGTGGTCCGCGTCCTGGATCCGGACCTCATGGGCCTGGGCCTGGGCGACCAGTTTCATGGTAGGAATCGCCGTCTCCTCGCCGGTCCGGATCACCTGCCCGCGCAGCCCGGATTTCTCCAGCTTGAGCAGCCCCTGGACCGCCGCCACCGACAGCGCCGGCGGAATCCCTTTCCGGTCCCGCTCCGCGACGAGGCGCCACTCTTCCAGGTTCAACTCGCCGATGTCGCCGGCCGCGGCAAGCGCCTTCCTGAACCGCGCCCATTCCACCGCCAACTGGGCCTTCATGGCATCGTCGAGAAGATCAGCGCTCATAACGGGCGCGATTTTACAGGGCTTTGTCACGGGGATGCAATGTGCTAGAGTTTTGCCATGCTCCGAGTCGGCTTGACAGGCGGGATCGCGACCGGCAAGAGCACCGTGTCGCGTCTCTTCGTGGAGTGCGGCGCGCGCCTCATCGACGCCGACGTGCTGGCGCGCGACGCCGTGGCGCCGGGGCAGCCGGCCTTGCGGAAGATCGCGGACACCTTCGGGCGCGAGATGCTCCGCCCGGACGGCGCCCTGGATCGCGACCGTCTCGGCAAGCTGGTCTTCGGAGATCTCGCACGACTCGAACAACTCAACGCCATCGTCCATCCCCACGTCGCGGTCGCGCAAGAGCGGCGGAGCCGGGAGATCGCGGGGGAGGACCCGCATGCCGTCATCGTCTATGACGCCGCGCTGTTGATCGAGGCCGGCGCCCACAAGCGCATGGATACCATCATCGTCGTCACCGCCGACGAACCGACCCAGCTGCGCCGCCTCATGGACCGCAACAAGCTCCCGGAGGACGAGGCCCGCAAGCGCATCCGTTCCCAGATGCCGCTGGCCGACAAGGTCAAACTGGCGAACTACGTGATTGACGGCACACTCCCCATGGAACAGCTTCGCAAGGAGGTCCGGCGCATCTACGAGGAACTCACGCGCCTGGCCCGGAAAAAGTAGCTGGCCGCCATGAGCGAACAGCCCCCCGACAAAGACAAACTCCTGGACGCGATCCTGCGGTCGCCCTCGTACCGCCGGGCCGACGAGGACCTTGAACTGTTGACGCGCGACGAGCTGCGGCACGTCCGGCTTCTGCTTGAATTGCTCAAGCCGGAACTGATCCAGCGGCAGGAAGGCATCGGCTCCACCATCGTGGTCTTCGGCAGCGCGAGGCTCGTCGAGCCGGCCGAAGCGCGCCAGCGCCTGGCCAAGGCGGAAACCGCACTGGCGCAAAAGCCCGGCGATCCCGACCGGCAGCGGGCGGCCGCCGTTGCACGCCATCAACTGGCCCTGTCGCCCTTCTACGATCAGGCGCGGGAGTTCGCACGCCTCGTCTCGTCCACCTGCCAGGTGGACGGCCGCTGCGAGTACGTGATCGTCACGGGCGGCGGGCCCGGCATCATGGAGGCCGCGAACCGGGGGGCCGCCGACGTCGGCGCCAAGTCCATCGGCCTCAACATCACGCTGCCCCACGAGCAGCACCCCAATCCCTATATCACCCCGACCCTGTGCTTTCAGTTCCGGTACTTCGCCGTCAGGAAAATGCACTTCCTGATGCGGGCCAAGGCGCTGGTCGCCTTCCCGGGCGGGTTCGGCACGATGGACGAGCTGTTCGAGACCCTCACGCTGCTCCAGACGGGCAAGGTGACTGGCGTGACCGTGGTGCTGATGGGCCGCGCCTTCTGGGACCGGCTCATCAACTGGCCCATGCTGGTCGAAGAAGGCCTGATCGATCCTGATGACGCAAAACTCTTCCGCTACGCGGAAACCGCCCAGGAGGCCTGGGACATCATCGCGGCGAACCACGGACCCTCCAAGCCGGCATGAACATCTCCTTCCACGGCGCGGCGCGCTCGGTCACCGGCAGCCGCCACCTGATCGAGGCGCGGGGCGCGCGCGTCCTGCTGGATTGCGGTATGTTCCAGGGACGACGCCAGGAGGCGGACGCGCTCAACCGCAATCTCGGCTTCGAGCCAAAGGGCGTGGACGCGGTGCTCCTGTCGCACGCGCACATCGACCATTCCGGCGCGCTGCCCGTGCTCGCGCAACGGGGGTTCCGCGGCAAGGTGTACATGACCCGCGCGACGGGAGACCTGGCGGCGGTGATGCTGGAGGACTCCGCCCGCATCCAGGAGAGCGACTGCGCGTACGTGAACCGGAAGGAGAGCCGCCGTGGCCGGCAGTGCCGGCGTCCCTATTACGATGCCGGCGACGTCCGTGCGATCGTCCGGCGGTTCGCCGGCGCGCGCTACGGGGATACCCTCACCGTCCGCCCGCGGGTCACGGCCACGTTCCACGACGCGGGCCACATCCTGGGGTCGGCGGCCATCCGGCTCACCGAGACGGCGCGCGGGAATTCCACCACCGTGCTGTTCACCGGCGATCTGGGCCGCAAGCAGATGCCGGTCCTGCACGACCCCGAAAGCCCCCCGCCCTGCGACGTGCTCATCATCGAGTCCACCTACGGCGACCGCCTCCATGAGGAAAGCGGGGAAGCGGTGAAAGAGAAGCTCCGGGAACTGGTCGCCCACGCGGTGGCGCACCGGAGCAAGATCATCGTGCCGGCCTTTGCAGTCGGGCGCACGCAGGACCTGGTCATACGAATCAAGGAACTCGTGGCGGAAGGGCGCATGGATCCGCTGCCGATTTACATCGACTCGCCGCTCGCCCTCAAGGCAACCGAGGTGTTCCGGCAGCACCCGGAATGCTATGACGAGGAGACCTACCGGACCTTCACCTCCCAGGGCGATCCCTTCGCGGCCCGCTACATCCATTACGTTTCCTCGGTGCAGGAGAGCATGACGCTCAACGGCATGAAGGGCCCCTGCATGATCATCGCGGCGTCGGGCATGTGCGAGGGCGGTCGCATCCTCCACCACCTCAAACACGCGATCCAGGACGAGGCGAACGTCATCGCGATCGCGGGTTTCCAGGCGGAGCACACGCTGGGGCGGAAGCTCGTGGAGGGCTGGGACCAGGTGCCGATCTACGGCGTGCCCACGCCGCGTCGCGCCCGCGTGGTGCGGTTCAACGGGCTCTCCGCCCACGCGGACCGCAACGACCTGCTGGCCTATGTCCGCGCGATCACGCCGGCGCCCGCCAAGGTGTTCGTGGTGCACGGTGAGGAGAAGCAATCGCTGTCGCTGGCCGAGGCGATCCGGGCCGAGCACGCCGGCATGGAGGTGACCGTCCCGGAGCCCGACTCCACCCACGAACTGTAGCCAGCGGGTCCTGCCGCCGTCCTCCCCCGCCGTGCTCCTCGTTACTGCGCGCGGCGGGGGGGCCCCCTCCCGGCGTCACCCGCTCGGCTCGTGCATTGGTCTTCCCTCTGTGTTAAATTCCTTACATGCGTAACGTCGTCATCATCGGGTCGGGGCCGGCGGGGCTGACCGCGGCGATCTACACGGGCCGCGCGAATCTCTCGCCCCTGCTGATCGAAGGCGTGCACGCCGGCGGCCAGCTCACCCTCACCACCGAGGTGGAGAACTACCCCGGCTTCCACCACGCCATCATGGGGCCCGAGCTCATCAAGGAGATGCGGGCCCAGGCCGCGCGGTTCGGCACGGAATTCCTGCAGGGCGACGTGTCCGCCGCGGATCTGAAGCGCTCGCCCATCACCCTGACGATCAACGGCGAGCGGACCCTCGAGACCCGCGCGCTCATCATCGCCTCGGGAGCCTCCGCAAACATGCTGGGAGTGGACGGCGAACGGCGCCTGCTGGGGCACGGCGTCTCGACCTGCGCCACCTGCGACGGCTTCTTCTTCAAGGGCAAGGAGCTCGTGGTGGTCGGCGGGGGCGACAGCGCGATGGAGGAGGCGACCTTCCTCACGAAGTTCGCCACGAAGGTCACGGTCGTCCACCGCCGCGACCGGCTCAAGGCCTCCAAGATCATGCAGGACCGCGCAAAAAACAATCCGAAGGTCGGCTTCATCTGGAACGCGTCGGTCGAGAAGATCCTCGGCGATCCGCTGGTCACCGGCATCCGGCTCAAGGACCTCAAGACCGGCGCGGTCACCGAGAAGCCCTGCGACGGCCTGTTCGTGGCGATCGGCCATTCGCCCAATACGAAACTGTTCGCGGGCCAGCTGGACATGGACGAAAAGGGCTACATCAAAACGCACGGCGGCACCGGCACCAACCTGCCCGGCGTGTTCGCCGCGGGGGACGTCCAAGACCACGTCTATCGCCAGGCCGTCACCGCCGCGGGGTCCGGCTGCATGGCCGCCATCGACTGCGAGCGCTGGCTGGAATCCTAGTGCATTACGTCATCGCCCACTACCACGAGCTCGCCCTGAAGGGCCGCAACCGGCCCATCCTGGTGGACCGCCTCGTGCGGAACATCCGGGAGGGCCTCCGCGGGATCGGCCGCTGCCACGTGGAAAGCCTGGCCGGCCGCATCCGGATTTCACTCGACGACCCATCCCGGTGGTCCACGATCAAGCCCCGGCTCGAAGCAACGTTCGGCCTCGCCAACTTCGCCCCAGCGCACCACGTCTCGAGCGACATTGACACCATGAGCGCGGCGATCTGCGAGACTGTCCAGGGCCTCCCGTTCCACACGTTCCGCGTCACCACCAAGCGGGCGGACAAGTCCTACCCGCTGACGTCGATCGAGGTGGACCGCCATGTCGGCGCCGCCGTTGTGGAGCGCACCGGCGCGCACGTCAGCCTGGGCCACCCAGAGATGACCGTCTTCATCGAGATCCTGGGGACGAGCGCCTACTACTATTGCGAGCGGTTCCCCGGCGCCGGGGGCCTGCCCGTCGGCATGTCCGGCAAGGTGGCCTGCCTGCTGTCGGGCGGCATCGACTCGCCGGTCGCCGCCTGGCGCATGATGAAGCGCGGCTGCCGGGCCGTCTTCATCCATTTCCACGGCCATCCGTTCGTTACCCGCGCCTCCGCCGACAAGGCCGAGGAGCTGGCCAGACACCTCACCCGCAACCAGTACCATTCGCGACTCTATCTCGTGCCCTTCGGGGACATCCAGCGGCAGATCGTCCTGTCGGCGCCGGCGCCGCTCCGGGTCGTCCTCTACCGGCGGCTGATGGTCCGGATCGCGGAGGAGATCGGGCGGGAGAACAAGTGCTGGGCGCTGGTGACGGGCGACAGCCTGGGCCAGGTGGCCTCGCAGACGGCGGGCAATCTCACCGTGGTGGACGAGGCCGCCACCATCCCATTCCTGCGGCCGCTGATCGGCATGGACAAGGTGGAGATCACGGAGCAGGCGCAGAAGATCGGGACCTACGAGACGTCGATCGAGCCGGACCAGGACTGCTGCCGGCTGTTCACCCCCCCCAATCCGGCGACCCAGGCCAGGCTGGAGGATGTCCGCCGGGCCGAGTCCATGCTGGACGTCCACGGCCTCGTCAAGCAGGCGTTGGAGAAGGTGGAGCTGAAGGAGTTCGCGTTCCCCTAATCCGCGCAGCCTATTTGGACCGCCCCGACCCCGCCGGGGATGCAGCCGTGCCGCAACGAGCTGACCTGATTCATATCCATCGTGAGCACCCAGGCGTCGAGGTCCGGATCATCGTCAAGATTGCCCCTCGCAGTGACCTGGTAGAGAAATGGCGGCGGGCCGGAGCCATTCAGCTGGATCGCAATGCTGTAGTACTTTGGCGGCGTGCTCGGATTCCACCCGATTTCAGTAAGACTGCTGGAGTAGCGCAGGTTCGTATTGTAGTACAGATCCTCCAGGCGCTTGATTTCACTCAAGGCCAGCTCGCCCTCGACAGACCTGGCTTTTTTCAGATAAAAATAAAACGCGGTTATCCCCTGAACGGCGATGACGCCGACGATGACGGAGGCAACCAGGATCTCAATGAGCGTGAACCCCTTCGAGTCGCGCACGGTCGGGCGAAGCATCACGGCGAACCCCTAATCCGGCTAGGCATGCGGTTGGGAGACCTCAAACCGCTTCAGGGTTTCCTGAATCCGCTCGCCGTGCTCGAGGGCGGTCTCGAGGCGGCCCAGGACCTCGCGATTCACCGTCGCCTGCTTCTTCATGTCGTCCAGGATCCAGGACAATGCCTCGCGTGAGTGGGCCTGGCTGTCTCGAATTTCAAGGAAGGCCCGATCGAGATTGGTCAGGGCCTCGTTGATCAGCCCGGCGAGTTCCTGCAGTTCATCGCCTTTTCGGAGTCGGATCCGGAGCGCAAGGTTTCCCCGAATCATTTCCCGCGCGGCGTGCTCGACGCGAAACAGCGGTCCCGCGACCCGATGCGTCAGGTAGATACTGAACGCGGCCGCGGTCGGGATGAGGACCAGGAGGCCAGGCAGGATGGTCTGGGCGAGAAAGAGAAATTGTTTGGCGGCCATGGCCCGCTCTTCGAGCGTGATGGGCGAGGCGAGCTTAATGGCCGGGGGAATGAACGGGACGAGGAAGGCGAGGCCGAAGACCAGGACCGAAGAGACGAACATGAACAGGCCGAACCAGATCGCATACGTCTTCTGGATCTTGTGGACATAGAACTGTCGCTGCCAAAGCGGTGGCTTCCTTCTCGGCGTCTCTGTCATCGCCTTGCTCCTTTGATCTGCCCTCCAACCGGGCCGGGTGCATGTGAGTAATCGGCTTGATGAAGAGTAGGCCACTTACGGAAACCTGTCAAGCCGGGTTCAGCGTCCCTCGCCGCGTTTTTTGCGCTCCCGCTCCTCCCGCTCTCGGGCCACCTGCAGGTCCTCCTTGTTGGACGTCTGGAGCGCCACCATCGCCGCGGCCCATGTGGGATCATGGGCCTTGCTCTTCATGACGGTCTGAACTTTCTCCAGGTAGGCCGCCGCATCGCTCACCTGGTCCGCCTCGGTGAGCGCGGCGGCAAACGGCACCGTGCTGGCCCAGGCCCTGATGGTCTCCGCGCCGAACGGCGGGGAGATCTTGAACTCAGCCACGGCGCCTTCCGCCCCGAACGAATACGGCTGCGCGCCCTGAATACGGGCTTCAGTGGTAAACACATTGGGCACCAGGTGCACCACCTTGCCCTCAGCCGTGTAGTAATCGAGCTTCAGGTACGCATCCTTCTCGGACTCGACGTAGATGATCAGCCGCTCCCCTTCGATAAACGGCTCGCCTGCCTTGTGGTTGGTCCAGACCTTCAACTTGAAATTGGAGGACGCGGACGCCAATTCGGGCTCCTGGACCTTCTTGGCAAGCTCCTTGGCATGCACCCGCTGCTTGATGAGCTTGGAAATTTCAGGGGAGTTCGGCATCGCCGTCAACCAGACACAGACTTGATTGCCCTTCACGGTCTGCCTGGTGATGCGCTCGTTCGTGAGCCCGATCCGGCTCGCAGCGGCGACAACCTCGTGATCAATCCCCTGACCGCTCAACAGTTCGGCGTTTTCGGCAAAGGCCTTGATCTTCTGGAGCATGGCTTCCCTGGCAATAGACAGGGCCTTCTTCTGGGCCGCCAGGAGACTCTCGCCCTCGCCCATCCGTTGGCAGGCGGAGCCCTGCACCTGGCCGCTCTCGGAGACGGGCTTGGTCGGCTCAGGAGCCAGTTGCGGCCCCGCCCAGGCCCGGCCGGCGAGCAAACCGGCCAGCAACACAACCGAAGCGATCTGTATGACCCCCCGGAACCTCATCGAACCCTTCCCGCTTCCTTCCGCATTAATGCTTCGTCTCGGTCGGCCCCGCCGGGCCGCCGGCTCGCCGGTCCCCCTCGCCCAGTCGGCGCTTGAACAGCTCCACAGCCATACCGTAGCAGATTTGCGCCGCGGCCGGGTCGTAGCGCGGGCCTTCGTCGCGGATGAACGCGTGCGCGGCGTTGAACTCGTGCCACTGGAAGTGCAGGCCGGCGTCGGTCATGGCGTTGTAGATGAGCGTCCGGCCCTCGCGCGGCACGTGGGGGTCCTGCCGCCCCCAGATCATCAGCATCTCGCCCCCGATCTCGCCCATCCGGTCCAGCGTATTGTCCTTCATGCCCTTGCCCAGGGCGCGCTTGTGGATGTCGGTCGCATAGAAACAGGTGGCGGCCAGCACGTCCGGATTCATCGCCGCGCGGAACGCCAGATGCCCCCCGACGCAGATGCCCATGACGCCCAGCTTGCCCGTGCAATGAGGCGAAGCTTTGAGCCAGTCCAGGGCCGCGCGGGCATCGCCGTCGTAGCTCGCCAGTTCCTTGGTGGTCTTGTGCCTGTTGCCCCGCTCGGCCCCCGCCTCGTCATAGGCCAGCACGGTGCCGGCCGGCTCCAGCTCGTGGTAGATCTCGGGCAC
>SCTG01000081.1 GCA_004298335.1 Nitrospirota bacterium | reverse complement strand
CTGGCAGGCAATACACCGATTGATGTTGAACACAAAGGCAAACTGCCACTTCGGATGCCGCTCCTCGTACGGGTAGAGCATCTTGCGGCCTAGTTGCCAGTTATACACTTCAGGCATGGTCGTTCCTCCTTACCGTTCAATAACCGGTTAGACCTTGATCTTGACGCTCTCGCCCTTGAGCCACTTGAGCATCCATTCGTTCTCCTGCGCCGGCGTAAACCCGGTCCGCACCGGCTCCCACGGCCCCCGCGCCCCGATCCCGCCGTCCTCCGCCTTGGCAATGCGGATGATCGTCGACTTCGGCACCGTGTTGACGCCGTGGTTGTCCGGCTGGTACCCGAACTTGAAGTTATGGTTCAGCATGTTCTTGCCCGGCAGGCTGTCCGTCTGGTGCATCGGCATCAGCCAGTCGCGCGTCACGCTCTGCTGCGCCCCGTAGCGGAAGTTGCTCTGATAGCCCGTGTCCGCCGCGATCGCCCGCCCGTCCGGCCGCGTCTCATGCCCCTTCACCGACTTCGGCGAGGCCACGAACGGCGCGTGCTTCATCATCGTCACGCTGTACGGAAACGCCGGGTTGTACTTGCAGCGGATCATCAGCCGGCTCACCTTGTAGAACGGATCGCTCGGCTTCCACCCGCGGTACGGCCGGTCCGCCGGGTTCGCGTCGGCGTAGATGTAGTCGCCGTCGTTGATGCCCCGGTCCTTTGCCGCCTGCGGGTTCACGTGCATCTGATGCTCGCCGATCCCCGGGGTCCGCTTGTCCATCCGGTACGCGTCCCCAAAGTTCGATTCGAACATCTGGATCCAGTCGTTCACCGACCACTGGCTGTGCACCCGGTGCCGGGTCTTCGGGGTCACGCAGTAGAACTGGTACCCCTTCTCCCACAACGGGTTCACATGCCGCTTCGCCTCCGTCCACGGCAGCTTCGTGTTGCGCACCGTCCGGTCGTCGTGGTGCATGGCCGTGATCGGAATCCCGTAGTCATCCGGCCGCACAAACGGATTGCTGCTCACAATCACGTTCGGCAGGTACGGCGTGCCCTCCGGGTCCTCCCGGTGCACGATGAAGTTCTCCCCGTACTCGATGCACTCCGGCTCGATCCGGTAGTTCTCGAACCGCCCCGACCGCGTCCACATGGGCTTGGCCTCGTTGACCATCTCCCAGAACGGCACGCGCGGATAGGTCCGCACCATCACGAACCACCCCTTCTCCGACTGCAACATCGTCTTCGCGCTGTAGCCGTACCACGTCGAACAGGCATCGAACAGGCGTTGGAGATAGATGTCCACTTTGTTCTCATAGCAGAACTTCCACTGGTCTTTGAACTTCTGATCGCCCGTCATCTCCGTGAACTTCGTGCAGGCGATCATGTAGCAGTCCAGGTCGTTGCGGGTGTCGTACAACGGCCGGATGCCGCCCTTCCACACCTGCATGTACGGGTTCGAGCAGGACGTGGTCATCTCCGGGTACGTGAACTCCATCCACGTGTTGACCGCAAAGGTCACGTCCGAGTAGTTCACGCCCACCGTCATCTCGATGTCCTGGACCACGATGCACTCGATGTTCGGGTCCACGTTCTTGACCATGTCGTAGTGGTACTTCGCGTTGTTGAGGTGGTTGTTGTTGATCGTCCACAAGACCTTCGTCGGCGTCGGCATGTGCGTCTTGCCGGTGAACATCTTGCGGCCGTACTTCGGCGTGTTCACGACCAGCGCCCGGTCGCCGTGGTTCCAGTACGAGGGCTCCTGGCCGTAGCGGTAGGACTTGGTCTTGATCTCCTTGCCGTGCGCGTTCGGATCCAGGTTCATCGCCCACGGATCCTCCACACCCCAAATTCCGAGGCCCGCGCCGGACCAGGGCGTGCCGTGCGGCGTGCCGCCCTTGAAGTTGCCGGCCCAGGTGTGCTGCCCGGTCCCGAACTTGCCCTGGTTGCCGGTGACGATCGTGATCATCGCCGCCCCGCGGCCGTTCGCCGTCTGGTGGAACCAGTGGTTCACGCCCTCGCCGTTGTGGATCTGCGCGGGTTTCACGGTCCCGCAATCGCGGGCCCACCGCACGATCAGGTCCTTCGGCGAGTTCGTGATCTGGTGCGTCGTGTCCAGGTCGAAGTCCTGCGTGTGGATCTTGTACATCTGGAAGATCGGCATCACGTCCACCGACTTGCCGTCCAGCAGCGTCACCCGGTACGTGCCTTCCAGCGCCGGCTCGATCCCGGCCTTCGTCATATGGTATCCGACGAGCTCCCGGTGCATCGGCACCGCCGCGTTCTTCGTCGTGTCCCACACCATGAAGTCGCCCAGGCGTTCCCGCTGCGGGTCCTTCATGGCCTGCACCTTGTACGAATAGCTCTTCGACAGGTCCGTCATCTTGTAGTCCTTGATGACGTCCTTCGG
>SCTG01000080.1 GCA_004298335.1 Nitrospirota bacterium | reverse complement strand
GGGTACTCAATCGCATCACGTTTGCCGGGTCGCTCTATCTCGCGGGCGTGTGTATCATCCCCGAGATTTTGATTTATAAGCTCGGCGTTCCATTTTATTTCGGCGGGACCTCTCTGTTGATTACCGTCGGGGTCGGATTGGACACGGCGCAGCAAATTGAGTCGCATATGCTGATGCGTAATTACGAAGGTTTTCTGGAGAAAGGCCGCCTTCGCGGGCGGACTTAGGGGCGGCGATGCGGCTGGTATTTTTCGGTGCTCCGGGGGTCGGGAAAGGGACGCAGGCCCAGCGCTTGGCCGTGCAGGAGCGGATTCCGCAAGTTTCAACCGGAGAGATTCTCCGGGAATCCGTCAAGCAAGGCACGCCTCTCGGTTTACAGGCCAAAGGGTATATGGAGTCGGGGAAGCTGGTTCCGGATGATGTTGTGATCGGTCTTGCTCGGGAAAAGCTGACGAGTCAGGAATGTTCCCGAGGGTATATTTTGGATGGTTTTCCAAGGACCGTGGCGCAGGCTGAGGCACTCGATCGGATGTTCCAGGAAACGGGAAGTCCCGGCCTCGATCATGTGGTCAGCTTGGACGTTCCGAATGCCGAAATTATTCTGCGTCTGTCTGGGCGCCGCAGTTGCCCGACTTGTCAGACTGTCTATCACATCGCGCATGATCCGCCCAAACGGGAAGGGCACTGCGATAAGTGTGGCGGGGCTCTGGTGCAACGAGCGGACGACAAGCCGGAAACGGTGGAAGCCCGGCTCAAGGTATTCGATCAGCAGACCAAACCTCTTGTCGAGTACTATCAGAAACGGGGCCTGTTGCGACGTGTGGATTCAACAGGTGACATTAATGACGTCTACCGTCGGTTGCGCAAGATATTGGGGTTGGCGGGGGCGTGATGAACGGCATTGAGTTGAAGTCGCCTGACGAAATCGACAAGATGAGTCGAGCGTCACGCATTGTGGCCGAAGTCTTGGAGGCCCTCCGGCACCAGATCAAGCCTGGAGTCACGACGGAAGACCTTGATGACTTTGCGGAAAAATTCATTCTGGACCGAGGTGGGAAACCGGCGTTTAAAGGGTATCAAGTGCGGGACCAAGTCTACCGACATACGTTGTGCGTGTCGGTCAACGAGGAGGTTGTGCACGGGATCCCTTCAAAACGGGTTCTGAAAGAGGGTGACATCGTTGGACTGGACCTTGGCGTTATAGTGGATGGCTATTATGGGGATGCCGCCATCACGGTTCCGGTCGGCGTGATTCCAGAACAAGTGCACCGCTTGTTACGGGTGACGGAAGAGGCTCTCCATAAGGGCATTGCCCAAGCTGTCGTCGGCAATCGTATCTCCGACATTTCCCACGCTGTCCAGGCGCATGCGGAGGCGGCCAGATTTTCTGTTGTGACGGATTTTGTAGGGCATGGAATCGGACGGAAACTGCATGAAGAGCCACAAGTGCCGAACTATGGTGAGCCGGGGAGAGGGCCTCGGTTGAAACCAGGAATGGCGTTGGCCATTGAGCCCATGGTCAATATGGGCCGTCCGGAAACCGCACACCTGGCGGATGGGTGGACGGCGGTGACTCGGGACGGAAGCCTCTCGGCGCATTTTGAGCATACGATTGTGGTGACCGAGACAGGCCCGCGCATTTTGACTAAGTTGTGAGCATCTGAACAACCGGCAGCTATGGCGAAAGAAGATGTCATTGAGGTGCAAGGGACTGTCGCCGAAACACTTCCGAACGCCATGTTCCGGGTTGAATTGGATAATGGGCATAAAGTGCTCGCGCATATTTCGGGAAAGATGCGGATGCATTTTATTCGGATTCTTCCGGGCGATAAGGTGACCGTGGAGCTGTCGCCCTACGATCTGACTCGAGGCAGAATCACGTACCGGTTTAAGTAGATAACGGGAGCGGCGGGAAGTCATGAAAGTCAAATCATCGGTCAAGGTTATCTGCTCAAAGTGCAAAGTCATACGGCGGCGCGGCGTGCTACGGGTGCTGTGCTCGAACCCTCGGCATAAGCAGCGACAAGGATAGGAGAAGCTCATGGCTCGAATTGCCGGCGTTGATCTTCCCAGGGACAAGCAGGTCCATGTCGGGTTGACGTATATCTTCGGGATCGGCAGGTCTCTGGCAAGACAGATTCTCGCCAAAAGCGGTGTGGCGCCGGCCACGCGCGTGAAGGACTTGCGCGAAGATGAGATTGTGAAGCTGCGCGAGATCATCGAACGGGAGCATAAGGTAGAAGGCGACCTCCGCAAGGAGGTATCGATGAATATCAAGCGGCTTATCGACATTGGATCATACCGGGGACTCAGGCATCGCAAAGGTTTGCCGGTCAGAGGGCAGCGAACCAAAACAAACGCGCGGACCCGGAAAGGGCCCAAGGGCCAGGGCAAGGCACGGAAGACATTAAAGGTCGGGTGAGGGAGGCCTGGGCGTGAAAAAAGGCAAGAAACGGGAAAAGAAAATCGTTCAAAGCGGCGTCGCGCACATACAAGCCTCTTTCAACAACACCATCGTGACCATTACGGATATGGGTGGCAACACGGTTGTGTGGGCCAGCTCGGGGAACCAGGGCTTCAAAGGGTCGCGGAAAAGCACCCCGTTTGCGGCTACTCGCGCGGGGGAAGTCGCGGCCAAGAAGGCGATGGAGTGCGGGATGCGACAGATCGATGTGTATGTAAAGGGACCTGGTGCGGGTCGGGAGTCCGCCATTCGCGCGCTCCAGTCGGCCGGCCTGCGGATCAATATGATCCGGGATGTTACGCCGATCCCACACAACGGATGCCGACCGCCGAAACGGCGGAGGGTTTAGCAATGAGGGGGCAAGGCATGGGATATTTGGTTGGGAGAAATTGCCGTGGCTAAATATCGTGGACCCGTGTGCCGGCTGTGTCGTCGAGAGGGAGTCAAGCTCTTTCTAAAAGGCTCCCGCTGCATGACCGAAAAATGTGCCGTTGAGCGTCGTGCCTACCCGCCCGGACAGCATGGGCAGGGCCGTCAGCGGGTGTCGGAGTACAGCGCGCAGCTTCGTGAAAAACAGAAACTGAAGCGTATTTACGGCATGCTGGAGCGTCAATTCCGTGGAACGTTCGCCAAAGCTGAACGGCAGGAAGGGATTACCGGAGAGAATCTGCTCCGTATGCTCGAGCGGCGTTTGGATAACGTGGTGTACCGGGTAGGGTTTGCGGCATCCCGAAAAGAAGCCAGGCTACTCGTGAATCACGGTCACTATCGTGTAAATGGGCGAAAGGTCAACAGGCCGTCGTTCCTGGTTCGTGAAGGCGACGTGCTTGAAGTGAAGGAACGAAGCAGGGTCATTGTGCCCATTGTTTCCGCGCTTGATGCGGTTGAGGGACGGGGTATCCCGGCCTGGTTGGATTTGGATAAGGCCAATTTCAAGGCGACTGTGCGGGGTCTTCCGACGAAGGACGAGACGCCCTTGCCCGTTAATGAACAGTTGGTCGTGGACCTTTACTCAAGATAATGTGCGCGTGACGCCGGATCAGAAACGTGTCGCATGAGTTCTATAACCCGGCGATAAGGGAGCCAGTATGCTGAAGGGTATGCGTGATTTTCAGATCCCGACGAAAGTGGACGTCGACAAGGAAAGCCTGACGGCGACCTATGGACGATTTGCTGCCGAACCCTTTGAGCGTGGGTTCGGTACGACTGTCGGTAATTCCTTGCGTCGGGTGCTCCTGTCATCTCTGTCTGGCGCCGCCGTCGTTTCCGTAAAAATCGAAGGCGTCCTGCATGAATTTTCAACGATCCCCGGCATTACGGAGGACGTCACCGATATCATTCTCAACATCAAGAAGGTACGGTTCAAACTGCATTCCGACAAGCCCAAGACGGTGCGCCTTCGCAAGAAAGGGGCCGGCGTGGCCAAGGCTGGGGATATTGAGCACGATGCCGATATCGAAATCCTGACGCCGGAATTGCATATCGCGACGCTTGATAAAGGCACCACGCTGGATATGGAGATCGTTGTCAAGCGCGGGCGGGGGTATGTCCCAGCGGATCGGAATAAAGAAGAAGGCATGCCGATCGGCGTGATTCCCGTGGATGCCATATATTCACCGGTCACTCGCGTGAACTATCTTGTCGAAAACGCCCGTGTTGGGCGGATGACCGATTACGACAAGGTGATCCTCGAAATCTGGACTGACGGGAGCATTTCTCCGGAAGATGCCCTGTCGGCTGCCGCATTGATCGTGCGAGGGCACCTCGATATTTTCATCAACGTGAAAGATATGGAGGAGACGATTGCGCAACCTGTTGCGCAGGAGGCGATTACCGAGATAAACAAGAATCTTCTTCGCAGTGTGAATGAATTGGAACTGTCTGTCAGGGCAGCGAATTGCTTGAAAAACGCCAATATTAAAACGATTGCTGATCTTGTTCAGAAGACAGAATCGGATATGTTACGAACCAAGAACTTTGGCAAGAAATCCCTCAACGAAATCAAGGAAATTCTTGCCGAAATGGGACTGAGCCTGGGTATGAAGCTTGACCACGTTCCTCAAGCTGGGCTCGCAGAGAAGAGAGAGGAGTAGGCCGCGAGCATGCGACATCGGAAAAGTGGCCGGCAGCTTGGCCGGAATACGCATCACAGGACGGCCTTGTTTCGGAGTCTGGTAACATCGTTGCTGGAACATGAACGGATTGAGACCACTGAAGCCAAAGCGAAGGAAATCCGTATTCTGGCCGAGCGCATGATCACGCTTGGCAAAGACGGGAGTCTGTATGCCCGGCGCCGCGCTGCGGCGTATATCCGCGCAAAGTCCATTGTATCCAAGCTCTTCAAAGAGATCGCGGGACGCTTCTCCGAGCGGAAAGGCGGATACACACGCCTCATCAAGACCCGCCGACGAGTGGGCGATGCGGCGTCTATGGTCGTCATCGAATTGGTCAATCGGCCCGCGGAGGGCAAAGATACTGCCAAGGGACAGCCCGCTGACCAGAAGGACGCAGGCGGTGGCCCATCAAAGGTCGGCTCGCCCAAGTCCAAGACACCTGTCGCTGCAGGCGCGTAAGTTCGCGATAAATTCCCGCCCGCTTCGGATCGGACAAGGTGGCAGGCGTCGCCCCGTTGCCTTTACTCGTCTTAAAATGGTGTGCTATAGTCAACCCATGATGGCGAATTCCACGCTGTCCTTTCAGCGTGTTGCCAAGGCCGGGTTGCTAGGCATCATTTTTGCTGTCTTGGCAACCCTTTTAATATTTATTGTCGGTGGGCCATCCCGCCGGGTGCCGCAAGTTTCCGTGCCAGTTCTCCCGCAAGCGGCCGATGCCGGCGTCACGGGATTTTCCTTTGTGCAGAACAAAGATGGTCTTGTGGACTGGAAGATTCAGGCGAAGCAGGCCCAGGTTTTTGATGCTGATGCCAAAGCGGTTCTCAATGATGTACAGGTAACTCTGCTGGGGGCTGACGGTGTGACCATGACAGTCGCGGGGGACGATGGGACAATCAATACCTTGTCCAAGGATTTCGTCATCAGTAAAAAAACAGGGGACCTCGCCTTGGTTCTCAACAGTGGGTATACAATTTATACGTCTCGCTTTACCTGGGATAATCAGAAACATCGCATTTGGACGGATGAGCCGGTTACCATCAAAGGCCCCAGGTTGGAGGTCACGGGGCAAGGCCTCGATGCTTTCCTTGCCACTCAAGAAATGAGGGTCCGCCGCAATGTCCGCGTGGGGATTCACTAGCGCTCTTCTCCTTGTGAGTAGCACGCTGGCCTCGGCGGCACCACCGCCCGAGCAATCGCCTGCTCCTCCGGAAATTATCATTACCGCGCACTCCCTTGTGTTCAAAAATAAAGAGAATACGGCCCGTTTCGAAGGTAAAGTTGTGATGACAAAAGGCGCTTTTGTCATGCGCGCAGACCAGATGGTTGTTCATTTTGCCGGAGAATCGCCTGCGGCACCGCCCCGAAGCGGAGGAAGTCCTGGGAGCTCCGCTCAAGCAACTGCGCCGGACTTGCCAACATTCGGAAACCGAGCAGTTTCTCTCATTGATGCGACAGGTAATGTCACGATGCAACAGGGAGAAAAGAAAGCCAGATCACGGAGAGCGGTTTATCACCAGCGAGACGAGAAGCTGGTTTTGACGGAAGATCCGGAAGTCTGGGAAGAAGGCTATCGTGTCACGGGGACAAAGATGACCATGTTCTTGAAGGAAGACCGAAGCATTGTTGAGGGGAGCCGTGTGGTCATAAATGATGCCGAACCCAAACCGCGGTGAGCGATCCTGCTGAGATCATGAGTGGTGGACCGTGGCCGCTTACGTTTGCATCGCAGGGCCTCGAGAAAAGCTACCGTGGCCGGCGCGTCGTGCAAGGCGTGAGTTTGGCGGTGCAATCCGGTGAAATTGTCGGACTTCTTGGACCCAACGGGGCTGGCAAAACGACGGTTTTCGATGTGATGGTAGGTCTCACGATGCCGGACAAAGGGGACGTGCTCCTGGGCGGGGAGTTGATCACGCAGCTGCCGATGTATCAACGAGCGCGGCGCGGTATTGGATACTTGCCTCAGGAGTCATCGGTTTTCCGTCGTATGACCGTGGAACAAAACCTGGTTGCCATTCTTGAATTGATGGACCTCAGCAATGACCAGCGGGAGGAACGGATGGAGACCGCCATCATGGACCTCGGACTTGACCACGTGAGAAACAATAAGGCCTTTACTCTTTCCGGGGGGGAGCGACGCCGTGTCGAGATCGCCAGGGCGTTGGTGGCGAGGCCGCATTTCCTGATGTTGGATGAACCGTTTGCAGGAATCGATCCCATTGCGGTCAGTGACATTCAATCGATTGTCCGCGGTTTGAAAGGACGAGGCATCGGAATCCTGATTACCGATCACAATGTCCAGCAGACACTTTCCATCACTGACC
>SCTG01000079.1 GCA_004298335.1 Nitrospirota bacterium | reverse complement strand
GTCGGCGTGAACGGCGTCGGCAAGACCACCACGGCCGGCAAGCTCGCGGGACAGTTCGTGAAGGCGGGCAAGCGCGTGGTGCTGGTGGCGGGCGATACCTTCCGCGCGGCCGCCGGCGAGCAGCTCGAAGTCTGGGGGCGTCGCGTCGGCGCGGAGGTGATCGGGCGTCAGGCTGGCGGCGATCCAGCGGCCGTCGCCTACGACGGCGTGGCGGCGGCCCTGGCGCGCAAGGCCGATCTCGTCTTGGTGGACACGGCCGGCCGCCTCCACACGAAATCCAACCTCATGGAGGAGCTCCGCAAGGTCAAGCGCACGCTGGCCAAGGCGATGCCCGGCGCGCCGCACGACGTCCTGCTGGTCCTGGACGCCACGGTCGGCCAGAACGGCCTGGCGCAGGCGCGGCAGTTTCACGAAGCGCTCGGCGTGACCGGCGTGGTGCTGACCAAACTCGACGGCACGGCCAGGGGCGGCATCGTGCTGGCCATCGCCGGCGACCTGGGGCTTCCCGTGCGGTACGTCGGGGTCGGCGAGGGCGTCGAGGACCTGCAGGCCTTCGATCCCGACGCGTTCGTCGAGGCCCTGCTGGGGGACTCATGACCGTCCTGCGCGCGCTGGCCGTCCTGGTGTTGCTGCAAGGGGCGGGCTGCGTGGCGTTCTCCTCTTCCCTTCCGGCGAAGCCCGCGTTCAGACTGCTGCGGCACGACATACAATTGACGATTGATCCCGCGTCGCACCGGATGAAGGGGCTGGACCGGGTGACAATCCTGGCGGGCGGACGGGAACTGCGTGAGATCGCCGTCACGCTCAACAAGGCGCTCGTGGTTGCGTGGGTGTCCCGACGGGGTGCGCTCCTTCCGTTCCAGCCGGGGCCGCTTCCGCCGGCCACGGCCCTGGATGCCGGCCGCGCGCACCGGATCGTGGTGCAACTGGATCCTCCGGCCATCGCGGGCGAGACGTTTGCGCTGGATTTCGACTATGCCGGCGAGATCAACGATCCACCGAAGGCGCCGCGGCATCTCCGGTTCGTGACGCCCAGCGAGACGTCCGGCCACATCGGGCCGGAAGGCGTCTATATCGGGCCGGAGACCTCCTGGTATCCCGACGTTCCGAATTCGCTGGCGTCCTACCGGGTGCGGGCAACCACGCCTCCCGGCTGGGAGACGGTCGGGCAGGGCGCGCTGCTCGCCCGGGAGGTCATGCCCCAAGGGACGCGCACGACCTGGGAAGCGGGCGCCTGCGGCGTCCGTAGCCCCGAAGTCTCGGCTGAGGGGCGTTTCGATTGCCCGTCCGAGGGTATGACGCTGGCGGCCGGCCCGTTCGTCATTGAAGCGCAGAAGAGCGGCCCGGTGGAGATCGCCACGTACTTTCATCCCACGGAAGCGGCGCTCGCGGATGAATATCTGAAGGCGGCTGCCGAATATCTGGAGACCTATTCCGCATTGCTCGGCCCTTATCCCTTTCCCCGGTTTTCGATCGTGGAGAATTTCTTCGCGAGCGGGCTGGGCATGCCCTCCTACACGCTGCTCGGCGCCGGCGCGATCCGCCGCCATTACACGCAACCCTATGCGCTGGGCCATGAGATCGTCCATTCCTGGATCGGCAACCACGTCTTCAACGACGGCGGCGGCAACTGGGTCGAGGGCCTCACGACGTACCTCGCGAACTACTACTGGCACGAGTTGAAGGGCGATTCCCGGAAGGCGCGCGAAGAGAGACGCATGATGCTGTGGAACTACGCGGTGTACGTGCCGCCCGACCGGGACTACCCCGTCGCGCAGTTCACGCGCAAATCCGACCAGCGCGACAATGCGATCGGGTACAGCAAAGCCGCCATGGTCTTTCACATGCTGCGGCGCGAAATCGGCGACGAGCGGTTCTTCGCGGCCATCCGGATGCTCGTGAGCGAATACGGGGGCAAGAGGGCGGGGTGGAAGGACCTCGAAGCGCTGTTCGGCCGGGTCGCCGGCCGCGACCTCCGTTCGTTCTTCGCGCGCTGGATCGAGCAGCAGGGCGCTGCCGAGGCGACGGCCGGGGCCGATCCCGACGTCCACCTGTTCCGGCGGATTCCCCGCGGCGATCTGCCGGCCATGCTGAATCTCTTCGTGACGGACGCGAAGAGGCTTGTCGTCATGCCGGCCGGCGGGCGGCAGGACGTGGCGCCCTACATGGAGCTGGCGGAACGGGTGTCGAAGCAGGAGTCGGTTGCCGTGCAGACCGCTGATCGGTCCGTTCCGAGTGAGTGGGGCAAGGCGTCGGTGCTGCTCCTGGGAGGTCCTGCCGCAGGCGCCGCTTTCGAGTGGGCCCGGCGGGGCTTGCCGCCCGGCGTGGAGCTTCGCCCGGACGGCTTTCGGATCGGCGGGCGGGAGTACGGAGGCGCGGACAAGGCGGTGCTCGTCTCGTTCCGCAATCCCGACGATCCCGCGCACGTGGTGAGCCTGTTCTACGGCCTGTCGCCGGACGCGGCGCAGCCGGTGGCGCGCCTGCTGTTTTTTTACGGGTGGAACAGCTGGCTGGTCTTCGAGAACGGCAAGGTGGTCGCGCGCGGCGATGAGGAATAAGTAGGCTCCATGAAGGCGTGGCAACGAATCATCTTCAGCCTCTCCGCGCTGGTCATTTTCGCCGTGATCGGTCTCAAGCTGCACGAGCTGGACATGCCGGCGGCGCGCTTCGTACGGTCGTTCGACATCGAGGCGGTCAATTACAGCGGCGATCTCGTGGCCGTCCTCGGCCGGGGAGTGGTGATCGCCGGCGCGTTCGCCTTGATCGGACTGGCCGGCTGGCGGCTGAAGCGCGAGCGGCTGAGAGAATTGGGGATCCGCGGGCTGGTCGCGATTGCCGGCATTGCGGCGGCGACGCAATCGCTCAAGCACCTCGTCGGGAGGCCCCGTCCCCGCTTTGCCCATGCCGATGAATTCGTCCTGAGTCCCTCGCTGGATTCGGGGTTGGACTCGTTTCCATCGGGCCATGCGGCCAATGCCTTCGGCGCGGCGGCCGTCATCGCCTGGTTCGTGCCTGCGCTTCGGGCGCCGGCGTACGTGGTCGCCGGGCTGGTCGGCCTTTCGCGGGTCGTCCGCGGCTCGCATTTCCCGACCGATGTGTTCGCGGCCGCGGTGCTGGGGGTGTTGATCGGGAGCCTCGCGGCGGCCGGCTGGAAGCGCTGGCGCGAAGACGCATTGCCGGGCCTGCTGCGGGTCGGCGTCCCCCTCGCGGTGGCCCTGTTCCTGGTCATCTGGGTCGCCCTGCATCCGGCGGCGCCCTGGCCGCAGGAGATCAGCTACCTCGGCGCGGGCGCGGCGCTGGTGCTCGCGGGCGGGCTCCTGCGAGGCGTCGCAGGCACTGGCGGCCCGCTTCGAACCGCCGGGAACGTGGCCGCGCTGCTGGGGGTGGCGGTGGCCGTCGGGCCCTGGTGGGCCGGGCCGTTGCTGCTGGCCGCACTGATTCCGACGAGCCTTGCCTGGCTCCGGCCGGCCGAGCCGTGCGCGTCGTTCTGGAAAACGGGTCCCGTCTGGGGGCGGGAGGCGCTGGCGGTGGGCTCGGCGCTGGTGGCGATCGCCGCGCTCCGTGCCCTCAAGGGTCTGCTACCCCTGACCTGACGGGAGGCTTCGCGCGGCCATCGCCTCTTCCGGCGTCTTCACGAACAGGAAGAACGTAAAGACCGCGCTCGGCCAGAGCTGAATCCAGAGCCGGTCGAGCGACGTGTCGATCTGATAGCGAAGCCCGTGGGGGGTGATGATGAAAATCATGAAGTACCCTGCGAACATCAGTCCCCACGTCACGGCGGCGTGGCGGATGCCGGAATGGCCGGCGCCGCCCGCGCGCCTGCCCACCAGCAGCAGATAGCCCAGGAGCGCGATGAATCCCGGATGCCCGAATCGCGCGGCCTTCTTGAGGACGGCCTGTCCCGTCTCGATGTAGCGCGAGGAATCCGTCAGCCGCTCAAGCGTCGTGGCCGTTCCCTGCTCGGCGAAAATCGGGCTCATGCCGGGCGCGATGTGCGCCTTGAAGAAGAGGACGATCAGCAGAACGGGCAGGAGCCCCTTGACAAAGGCGCGCATCTCGCTCCCATAGGGCTTCCAGCCTGACGCCGGCACCACGACCAGGAGCCTGGCGAAGGCGACCACCAGCACGAACAAAAGCCCTTCGTTCTTGGTCCAGGCCGCGAAACCCGCCAGCATCCCCGCCAGCGCGAGCAAGCCGTCCCGGTGACCCGCCGCTTTCTCCTGCAGGCTGAAGGCGACCAGCGTCGCGAGCATGAAAAACCCCAGGGGCACATCCCCGTATTGCGAGGCGCCGTGCCTGATCAGGAACGGCGTGCCCAGCAGCACGATTCCCGCGAGCAGCCCCTGGCCTTTGCTGCGGAGCAGGCCGAGTGATGAGGCGGCGAGGCCGGCCGTGGCGAACGTGAACAGCATCGCGACGAGCGCGGGCACGAGCGTCGGGTCGTCGCCGAGGTAGGTCCACCACCGGGCGATGCTCGCGGGGAGGAGCAGCGGATAATCCGGCACGTGCGTCGCCAGGAGGGATGTGAAGGAGTCGAGCCACTGCTCGCCGCTTCTGGCGAGGAACCGGGCGCGGAGGTTCCAGATGGTCAGCGCGTCCACCTCGCCATGGGGCGCCGCCAGCGACAGAAAGAGGAATCGGGTCAGGGCAACGGCCAGCGCGACGAACGCGCAGACCGAGAGCGCTGCGAGCATCACGCGGCTGTTCCGCTCCGGCCCAGAAGACGGCCTTGCGTCGGCGCGGCGCCCCCGTTGTCCGCCCGCATAGACGAGGACGCCCGCCGCCAGTGTGAAGGCTGTCAGTTCGCTGATGAGGAGTCCCGTCCTCGAGGGCCCGTGTAGAACCAGCCAGATGAAGTACGTGCAGGAGGACAGCCCCAGGGCCATGCCCGCCGCGAGACAGAGCTTCAACAACAGATGAGAGCGCCATGGCCGGGGCCCCGGTCCCCAGAGCCCCACGAGCAGGAACGCCAGGCCGAGCGGCGGGAGAAAGGCGAGAAGCGCCCACAGGGCGATCATCGTTCCCGGCCTTGCAGCAGCAGCACGCCGTCGCCGAGGTTCTTCAGAAGCGCGAGGTGTTTGGCCTGCAGAAATTGCTGAAGGTCTGTCGTCGGCTGCGTGATGTTTCCCACGACCAGGGCATGGCGCGGGCCGTACTCGACGAGGACCGGAGCCATGGTGTAGGCCACGTACAGGTATTTCTCATGCGCGGCGAGATCGCCAGGC
>SCTG01000078.1 GCA_004298335.1 Nitrospirota bacterium | reverse complement strand
ATCGTGGAGATTGACCAGCGGGCTGGGGGCGAAGTGGTCGTAGGAGTCGAAGGCGCTGGATTCGGCGAAGATGAAGGCGGAGACGCCATCGACGTCGACCTCAAGGCGCCCGCCGTGCGTAACGCCGTAGTCGTGCCAGGCGTTGGGGCCGCCGCAGCCCTCGAGGACCGGGGACGCCATGGTGGAGGGGCGATCGATCCAGGCGACCAACTCGGGCTCGATCATTTCGCTATCGGCTTCGGCGAGGGACGTGGCGAGCGCCCGCGCGGACTGGAAGCGGGAGGCGGCGGCGATGTTGGAATGAAGCTGGGAAACGTTGACGGTTTTCATGATTTCCTCCGGGAGGATATGGGGGCTGTCGTTTCGTCGCCGGGAGGGACGGGCAACCCACGGGCTCATGATTGTATAGGTGACTAATGTTGTCAACTATTATCCGTCTTTCTGTTGCGAGTTAATGATCTGTCCGGTTTGTAGCGCGACAACTGTCCGGTCGTCATAGTGTCCCGAAGGGGGCACGGGATGAGACGACCGACGGAATTGCTACAGGAGATCCGGAAGATGAGATTCGAAGAGGCGTATGAGGGTTGGAATACGGGGCGGCTGACGCAGGCCGAGGCAGCGCAGATACTGGGCATGTGTGAGCGTAGTTTCCGGCGGTATCTGTCAAGGTACGAAGCGGAAGGGCTGGAAGGCCTGATCGACCGACGCCTGGAACAAGTTTCGAACCGGCGGGCGCCGGTCGATGAAGTCATGGCGTTGGCCGACCAGTACCGTAGCCGGCACATCGGTTGGAACGTCAAGCACTTCCACAACTGGTACGGACGGTCCGGCGGTCTGCGCAGCTATACGTGGGTCAAAAAGCGTCTGCAAGAAGCAAAGCTGGTGCCCAAGGGGGAGAAGCGCAGCGCCCATCGGAAACGACGGGAACGGTCGGCGCTGCCTGGCATGATGATTCACCAGGACGGCAGCACCCACGAATGGGTGGCGGGGCAGATGTGGGACTTGATCAACACCATGGACGACGCCACCAGCGAGCACTACTCGATGCGCTTCGTCGAGCAGGAAGGCACGGTCAGCAGCTTCCGGGGGGTGCAGGACGTGATTGCTGCGCGCGGCCTGTTCAGTTCGTTCTATAGCGACCGGGGGAGTCATTACTGGAACACGCCGGAGGCGGGTGGCAAGGTCGACAAAGAGAACCTGACGCAATTTGGACGCGCTATGAAGCACCTGGGCATCGACATGATCGCGGCCTATTCGCCTGAAGCGCGGGGCCGCTCGGAGCGCGCCTTTGGCACGCATCAGGGGCGCTTGCCGCAAGAGCTGGCGCTGGCCGGTATCACGAACATGGCCGACGCCAACCGCTACCTCGCCGAGATCTATCTGCCGGCCTTCAACGCCGAGTTTGCCCTGCCGGCGCCAGAACAAGGCTCGGCCTTCGTACCCTGGATCGGCGGCAGTCTGGACGACATCCTGTGCGAGCAGTTCGAGCGCACCGTCGGCAACGACAACTGCGTGCGCTTCGATGGCCTAATCCTCCAGATTCCGGCGGATCGGCATCGCTGCCACTACGTCAAGGCGCGGGTGCGCGTGAATCGTTACGCCAATGGTGCGCTGGCGCTGTTTCATGGGCCGCGCGGCTTGGCCTACTTCACCCCGGAGGGGAGACCCATTACCGACGACTTGCAACAGGCCGCCTGAACCGTCCGCCAGGCGCGCCGCCGCGGGCGGAAACCGGCTTCGGGCTACGCCCTTCGCCGCTTCCCGCCCGCGACAGGAAAAGCGGACAATTCATGTGCTACAGAACCGGACAGTTCTAAAAACCCGC
>SCTG01000077.1 GCA_004298335.1 Nitrospirota bacterium | reverse complement strand
AGGCGGCGTTCAGGCTGTTCAGTTGGGGGTCCAGTGCGGTCACCGACTTTCTGCTTCAGCATCGTCTTCTCTTTGTGAGCGGCGTGCAGATCGCCATCATCCTGTTCGCGAACGTCTGCGCCTTCCTGCTGCGGTTCGAGGGGAGGATTCCCCCTCCGTACCAGCAGCGGATGTGGCAGGGCATGTGGATAGTGGCGGCGGTCTATTGGGCGGGCCTGGTGGGATTCAGAGTCCACCGGGGCCTCTGGCGCTATGTCGGGCTTCACGACCTGGTCAAAATTTTCTGGGCCTCCGTCGTATCCACGATCGGGCTCTACGCCGTGGTCCACCCGGCGCTGGGCTGGTTCAATTATCCGCGCTCCGTCATCATCCTGACGGGCCTGCTCTCGCTGGGCCTGCTGTCGGGCATCCGCCTGGCGGTCCGTTGGCTGAGGGAGTTTCTCATCCCGCAGGGGCGTCAGATGCTCGAGCCTGGCGCGCGCCGCGTGCTTGTCGTGGGGGCTGGAGAGGCGGGTGAGCTGCTTGTGCTCGATCTTCAGGCCCACCCTTCATATAACTACCGGCCGGTTGCTTTTGTGGATGACGCTCCCCGCAAGCAGAAGGCCATCCTCCATGGCGTTCCGGTGCTGGGCACGATCGGGGATATCAGGAAGGCCGTCGAGGAGAGCGCGGCGCAGGAGATCATCGTGGCGATCCCTTCCGCCACGCCCGAGCTGAAGCAGAGAATTCTGGCCGCGTCCGAGGCCTGCCACCTGCCGATCACGACCCTTCCGAACGTGAAACAGCTGCTCGACGGCTCGGTCTCGATGCGCCGGGTGCGCCCGATGAGCCTGGAAGACCTCCTCCAGCGCGAGCCGATCCAGACCGACCTGCAGGAATTGCATCCGCTGCTGGAAGGCAAAAGCGTGCTGGTCACCGGCGCGGGCGGCTCCATCGGCTCCGAGCTGTGCCGGCAGATTGCCCGCTACAGGCCCGCGAAGCTGGTGCTCTTCGAGCGGCACGAGAACAGTCTCTACTCGCTCGATCTCGAGCTGCGCGAGACGTTCCCGCGGGTGAAGACGCTGGCCGTGGTCGGCGACGTGACGAGCCCGACGCAGGTGTCGGAGGTCTTCCGGGCCTGCGCGCCGAACCTGGTCTTCCACGCCGCGGCCCACAAGCACGTGCCCATGATGGAGCGGAACCAGAGCGAAGCGGTCCGGAACAACGTCCTGGGAACGCGCACTGCCGGGGAGGGGGCCCTCGCGGCCGGGGTCGAGCACTTCGTGCTGATCTCCACCGACAAGGCGGTGAACCCGACCAGCGTGATGGGGGCGACCAAGCGGGTCGCCGAGTTCCTGGCGCAGGACCTGAACGGGCGCGGCAAGACGCGGTTCACGGTGGTGCGCTTCGGGAACGTGCTCGGCAGCAGCGGCAGCGTCGTGCCGCTCTTCACCGAGCAGATCCGCCGGGGCGGGCCGGTGACGGTGACGCATCCCGAGATCAAGCGGTTCTTCATGACGATCCCCGAGGCCGTCCAGCTGGTCCTCCAGGCGAGCGTGCTGGGCAGGGGCGGCGACGTCTTCGTTCTCGACATGGGCGAGCAGATCCGCGTGGCGGACCTTGCCCGCAACATGATCGTGCTGTCCGGGCACGTGCCGGACCAGGACATCAAGATCACCTATACGGGGCTCCGCCCCGGCGAGAAGCTGTACGAGGAGCTGTTCGACGAGGCGGAGCGTGTCGAACCGACGGCGCACGCGAAGATCAAGCGGGCGTTGGGCCGGCCGGCCTTCGCGTCGGGCGAGTTGGACCGGCACCTGCGGGACCTGGACGCGCTGCTCCAGACGTGCGATGCGGACGTCGTCGTCCGGAAGCTCCGGGAGCTGGTCCCCCACTACAAGAGGAACACCTCCGATGCCGCGAAGTAAGAAGCCCGCGCCGAAAAAACTCGACCGGTCGCTCCAGGCCGCTCTCGGCAAGGTGCGGATGCTGGCCATGGACGTGGACGGCGTCCTGACGGACGGCGGGATGTATTATTCTGAAACGGGGGACGAGCTCAAAAAGTTCCAAGTCAAGGATGGGATGGGGATCAAGATGCTTCAGGCGGCCGGGGTCATTACGGCGATCGTCACGAGAGAAAAGAGCGCGATCGTCGAACGCCGGTTCCAGAAGCTGGCGGTGCCGGAAATCCACCAGGGCGTGGACGACAAGCTGACGGACCTCACGCGGCTGGCGCGGAAGCACGCGCTCACGCTCGCGCAGGTGGCCTACATCGGCGACGACGTCAACGATCTCGAGGCGCTCAAAGCCGTCGGTTTCTCAGCGGCGCCGGCCGACGCGATGCCGGCCGCCCTCGAGGCCGTGATGTACGTCTGCGCCAAGAAAGGCGGCGAAGGCGCCGTCCGCGAACTCTCCGACCTCATCCTCGCGGCACGATTCAAGGGTTAACCCATTTCTCCATTATGATAAGATTGCACCCATGGATATTCTCGCTGAGATAAACAGAGTGATGGATTTGGAGGGGCGGACGCTCGCGAAGCTGCGCGCGGCCGTCGGGCCGGCCTACGAGAAGGCCGTGCGCCTGCTCTTCGACTGCCCCGGCAAGGTGATCGTGACCGGCATCGGCAAGTCCGGCATCATCGCGCAGAAGATCGCCTCCACGATGGTCTCCACCGGCACGCACGCCATGTTCCTGCACCCCTCGGAGGCCGCGCACGGCGACATCGGCATCGCCCGCAAGGACGACGTCATCCTCGCCATCACGAAGTCCGGCGAGAGCGACGAGATCATCGCGCTCCTGCCCTCCATCCGCCAGATCGGCGCGCGCCTCATCTCGATCACCGCCATGGCCGAGTCCGCGCTCGCCCGCCAGTCCGACATCGTCCTGCTGACGCCCGTCGAGGAGGAGGCCTGCCCGCTGAACATGGCCCCGACCTGCAGCACGACGGCCGCGCTGGTCGTCGGCGACGCGCTGGCGATGGCCCTGATGAAGCTCCGCAACTTCCAGCCGGACGAGTTCGCCCTCTACCACCCCGGCGGCCAGATCGGCAAGCGCCTGCTCCTGACCGTGCGCGATCTCATGCGGACCGGCAAGCGCAACCCCGTGGTGGACCTCAAGGCCTCCGTGCCGCAGATGTTCTCCGAACTCACCGCGAAGCATCTCGGCGCCGTGTCGATCGTGGACGACAAGGGCCGGCTGGCCGGGCTGGTCACCGACTACGACATCCGGCGCGTGGTCGGCGAGGGCAAGAACATCTTCGCGATGAGCCTCAAGGACATCATGAATCCCAACCCGGTGCGCGTCAACGTGGACGAGAAGGCCGTCCAGGCGCTCAAGATCATGGAGGAGCGGGAAAAGCCGTTCGCGGTCCTGCCGGTGGTGGACGCCGATTCGGTCGTCCGCGGCATGATCCACCTCCACGACCTCATCGACAAAGGACTGTGAGCCGTCCCATCTCTCATCTCTACGCCGTCATCCTAGCCGGCGGCAGCGGCACCCGCTTCTGGCCCCTGAGCCGCGAGCTCTATCCCAAGCAATTGCTCAAGGTCATCGGCAACCGGACGCTGATCCAGGAGACGGTGCACCGGGTCCGGCCGATCATCCCCGTGGAACGGACGCTCGTGGTGACCGGCGCGGCGCACGTCGACTCGATCCGCATGCAGATGGACGGGCCGGCCGGCGTCCGGAAGGACAACATCCTGACGGAGCCGGTCGCGCGCAACACCGCGGCGGCGATCGGCTGGGCGGCCGCGGCCGTCCGCCGCAAGGACCCCGACGGCGTCATGCTGGTGACGCCCGCCGACCACATCATTCCCGATGCGGCGAAGTATCTCGGGGCGATCGCGCTGGCGGCGCGGGTGGCCCAGGACGGGCGGCTCGTGACGTTCGGCATCACGCCCACGCGGCCGGAAACCGGCTACGGCTACATCAAGGTGGAGGGACGCCGCCCGCTGGCGGGCCGCGGCGCGCTCAAGGCCCTGGCGGTCGCCCGCTTTGTCGAGAAACCGGACCTCAAGACCGCGACGCAGTACCTGCGCGCCGGTGGGTATTACTGGAACAGCGGCATCTTCGTCTGGCGCGCCGACGCGATCCTCCGTGAAATCGAGGCGTCGCTCCCCAGGCTGGCGCGAGGACTGAAGCGGCTGGAGCAGGCGCTCGGCACGCAGGAGGAGACTCGGGCCCTCGAGCGGTTCTACAAGGAGGCCGAGTCCATCTCCATCGACCACGGCGTGATGCAGCGCAGCAAGCGCGCGGCGGTCATTCCGGCGCCTTTCCGCTGGAGCGACGTCGGCAACTGGAGCAGCCTCAACGAGGTCGCCAAGACTGATCGGGCCGGCAACGTCCGCATCGGCCGGATCGTGGACATCGGGAGCCGCGACTCCATCCTCTACGGGGAGAACCGGCTGGTGGCCACCATCGGGTTGAAAGACATGGTCGTCGTGGACACGGCCGACGCCACGCTGGTCTGCCCCAAGGACCGCGCCCAGGAGGTCAAGCAGATCGTCGAGCGCCTGCGTTTGGAAAAAGCCCCCGAGCATCTGATCCATAAGACGGTCCACCGGCCCTGGGGCAGCTACACGGTGCTGGAGGAGGGGCCGCGCTATAAAGTGAAGCGGGTGACGGTCAACCCCGGGGGGCGGCTGTCGCTGCAACACCACCACCGGCGCAGCGAGCACTGGGTGGTCACGGCCGGCACCGCGCGGGTCACGTGCGGCGACCGGGTCTTCGACCTGCGCGTCAACGAGAGCACCGGCATCCCGCAGGGGACTGCGCATCGCCTGGAGAATCCGGGGACCGTCCCGCTCGACATCATCGAGGTGCAGTCCGGCGACTACGTCGGCGAAGACGACATCGTGCGCCTGGCCGACGATTATGGAAGGACGGAGAAGCGGTGAGCATCTTCCGCGAATACGACATCCGGGGCGTGGTGGGGGAGGAGCTCACGCCGGCGCTGGCCGAGAAGATTGGCCGGGCCTACGGCTCGCTCGCCGTCCGCGCGGGGGCCAAGGCGGTCGCCGTGGCCCGGGACGGGCGCACCAGCGCCATGCAGATGCGCGAGGCGCTGCTCAAGGGCCTGCTGGACTGCGGCCTGGACGTGGTGGACATCGGGGTCTGCCCCACGCCGCTGATGTATTTCTCCCTGTTCACCCTGCCGGTGGAGGGCGGCGTCATGATCACGGCGAGCCACAACCCGGCCGCGTACAACGGCTTCAAGCTCTGCTTGGGCAGGGACTCCATGCACGGGGCGGCCATTCAGTCCCTGAAGACCGACATCGACAAGGGCAAGTTCGAGACGGGGCAGGGCGCCGTGTCGGAGCATCCCATCATTCCGGACTACATGGCCTACATCAAGAAGTCGTTCGCGCACGTCAAGGCGGACAAGCTCCATGCGGTCGTGGACTGCGGCAACGGCATGGGCGGGCTCGCGGGGCCGGACGCGCTGCGCCTGCTCGGCTGCCGCGTGACCGGGCTCTACGAGGACGTGGACGGCCGCTTTCCGAATCACCATCCCGACCCGACGGTCGTCGCCAACCTCCAGGACCTCATCACGAAGGTCCGCGAGACGAAGGCGGACGTCGGGGTCGCCTACGACGGGGACGCCGACCGCATCGGCGCGGTGGATGAAAAGGGGCAGATCATCTGGGGGGACAAGCTGATGGTCCTCTTCTCCCGCGACGTGCTGAAGAGCCGGCCGGGCGCGACGATCATCTCCGAGGTGAAGGCCTCCCAGGTGCTCTTCGACGATATCGCCAAGCACGGCGGGCGGCCCATCATGGGCAAGGTCGGGCACTCGCTCATCAAGGCGAAGATGAAGGAGGAGAAGGCCGCGCTGGCCGGCGAGATGTCCGGCCACATGTTTTTCGCGGACCGGTACTTCGGCTACGACGATGCGATCTACGCCTCGTGCCGGCTGATCGAAATCCTGGCCAAGGCCGGGCGGCCCTTCTCGACCCTGCTGGCGGACCTGCCGCCGACCGTGGCGACGCCCGAGATTCGCGTGGACTGTCCGGACGACATTAAGTTCCAGGTCGTCGAGGAGGCGAAGAAGCAGCTGGCCCGCGAACACAAGATCATCGACATCGACGGCGTCCGCGTGCTGTTCCCGGAGGGCTGGGGGCTGATCCGGGCCTCGAACACCCAGCCGGCGCTGGTCTTAAGATTTGAAGCCACGTCCGAGGCGGCCCTGCAGAAGATCCGGGACGTCGTCGAGTCGCAAGTCAGGAAGTATGTCGCGGGAGGTCCTGCTGCGCACTGACAGGATGTTGAAAAAGGCCTCC
>SCTG01000205.1 GCA_004298335.1 Nitrospirota bacterium | reverse complement strand
ATTATGTCCTTTTGTATCAACAATGGCAGGTCAGACATTTTCTGTAAAATTTAGGGCAAGATGCAATTCTGGCGCTAATATTATTAATGTTCGAGCTTTGCAATATTTTGGCACCGGAGGATCTCCATCGCCGTCAGTTAGAACTATTGATGTTCCATTTAATTTAACCAATGTTTGGACTGAGTATGCTTTATTCATAACGTTGCCAGTTGTAGGTGGAAAAACACCCGGAGACTCTCAAGATGATGGAACTTATTTAGAAATATCATTACCAATAAATCAAAATACAAATATTGATATCGCTAAAATGGCATGTTATCCAGGTACAATTGTACCCATGACTGATTTTGAGACATTTGAGGAAATTGAATCAAAAGCTGAAACGCCTAGAACTGGTGATGTTAGAATTTCATCAAATGGATTTTCTAATAATAATAGCATGAATAGACAAGCCGGATGGATTCCTTTAAATGATGGAACCATAGGTAATACTCTATCTAATTCTACAACGCGATCAAAACCAGATGCTTGGTTACTTTATCAATTGCTATTTGATAATACAGTCGCTGTTGATTGTCCTTTATTTGATAGTGCCGGAGTTCCTATTGCTAAAGCAGGAACTGCATTGTCAAACTGGAATGCTAATAATAGATTAAAGCTTCCTTCAACCGCAGGAAGAGCTTTAGTTGATAGAAGCACCGGAGTTAATGCATTAGGTCATGCATTCGGTGAAGAAACACATGTATTGACGATTGCTGAGATGCCTTCTCATAATCATCCGGGATCAAATTTTACAACATTTGTTGATGCAGGTGTAGGAAGTGCTCAAGTTAATAGAAGAAACACTAACTTAACTATTCCTGCTTCATATCCAGTTAATGTTGCTTCTCAAGGAGGTGGAGGTGCTCACAATAACATTCCGCCAAGTGTTTATTACAATATGATTATTAAGCTTTAGGAGTTCACATGGCACAACAAGTAGTTTTAACACCACCATTAGACCCTAGTCTATATACTGGCATGGCCCGTCTTTTAGGAGCTCCTGTTAGAAGCGGGAATGTGGTATTAGATACTGATTATGGTCTTAATGGACAAGTTGAATTTGCATCACGCTTATACGTTGGAACAACTGGTAATATATCCTATGTCAAATGGGATGGAACTACTCAAGTTTTAACCAATGTATTAGCCGGAATATGGCATCACATCTACTCTATAAGAATTAATTCTGTTGGCTCAACAGCTTCTGGATTAGTTTGGGGTAGTTAAAAATTTATTAACTTCATAAGGAATAATGAAATGACAGTTCAAACTTCGCAATACAATATTTTTCAACAATTAACGTCAGTACGAGTGGTAAGAGTAAGTAATTTAGCAGGATTATATCTTAATGGTCCCTTAAATAATGGCGTTGGTGCGACATTAACTGCTCCATCTCCAGCAGCATTAGTTATTGATGGTGTGACATTAGCATTAAATGATCGTGTTCTTTTGGCTGCTCAAACTAATGCAAATGAAAATGGTATTTATGTGGTTACTAGCACTAATTGGGTATTAACTCGTTCTGCTGATCAACAAAGTATTGAACAGTTAAAAATAGGTCAATTTATTCCTGTTGGTGCTGGATCTGCAAATGCAGGTAATATATGGCTATTGGTGGAACCATTGCCTGCTATGTTTGGTGTAAGCGCAATGACATTTGCACAATCATAATTGATCTTAAGGAATGAGGTGAAAGTATGACAACTACGTCATTTAATATTTATCAACAAATTACTTCTGTTAGATTGGCTTCTACAGTCAATTTATCTGGTAATTATTTTAATGGTACTCTGAATAATGGCGTAGGTGCCACTTTAACATCATTGAGCATGACATCTCTTTCTGTTGATGGAATTTCTGTACAAATAGGAGATAGATTATTACTTAAAGATCAAACTAGTATCAATCAAAATGGATTATATGTAGTTCAATCTACAGGAGGATCACGCAATCTATGGATATTAGAAAGATCATCTGATTTTCAATCATTAGAGCAGCTTAAGATTGGCCAATATTTTAGCGTTGGAGCGGGTGATACATTATCTGGATCTATTTATGTTTTAGTTGAGCCATTACCTTCAGCTATTGGATTAGGATCATTTAATTTTATTAACGTTGCTGATGCAGTTATCCCAGCAGGTCCATTTTTATTAAAAGCAAGTAACTTTACGGATGTGGCTAATCCAGATTTAGCTTTCACTAATCTAGGTACCGGAACAGGTCAAAGTATTACCATAACAGATGGTGATTTTTTAGGTGGAATTTATCAAATAAATGTTCCATTTCCCGCTCAAATAGTGTGCAATAATTTATCAGTAGGAGGACAAGAAATAAGATTGCCAGTAGCTAATACACCTTTTCTTAGTCCTGCGCTCGGCCAAGGTGTTATATTGAAAATGATTGATTGTGTTTCTACTGGAATAGCACTTTCAGATGGAACTATTATTGATAACTTACAAGGTTTTGATCAATCAAGATATATATGCTCATCTAAAAGCAGCTCTGCTGGTTCATATAGCATACTTCCAGAATTGTATTTTTTAAATACTTTAAGTGGTCGCGTTGATTTAACAAGTAATGATTCTTCAATAATTATTACTCCTAATGCTTTAGATAATACTATTGATCTATCTGCTGGTCCAAGCGTAATTGGTGGAACTCAGAACATTGTATGGGTTGGATCTAATGGTAGTGATATTACAGGATCAGGTACGTTTGATAAGCCTTTTGCTACTCTGTCTCATGCTATAGCATCTATCACTATTGCATCACCTACTAATCAATTTACAATATCATTAGGGGGAGGAACTTATAATGATACTAATATTATTATTAAACCTTGGATTAATATTGATGGAAATAATGCAACAATTAATTTAAGCGGGGGAATTAGTAATGATTCATCGTGGTATACAACAAATAATGCAGATGCTTTCATACAAAGATGTATATTTATAGCGCCTAGTGGATTATCTGCAATATTTAATGGCGGTAATTCAAATATTATAAACTACATGAATTGTGATTTTACTCAAACTTCTACATTATTCACATCTACTAATAATACTAGTACAGCGGGAAATTTATTAGTCATACAAAATAATATTGAACTTGATATCGCACCATTTCAAGGTGGATGTATTGTACAAGATTCAAATGTGACATTTATAGGTGGAAGTGCAATTGATCTTAATATTATTGCAACAGGTGGAATAAATGTAAATGCAACAGCAAGTATAAATTTAGGTGAATTAGCTGGTACTACCAATATTGATGCCACAGCGAGCACAGGTGGTTTTGCGGTTTTATTTGCAAATGATGCTGAAGTATTTTCAACTGTAAATTTAAAAGGTGTCAATACTATATATGGTGCTGATGCAGGTTCATATTATACTGTTCCAAATTTTTCAAATGGAGCATCTATTTCAAATGTACAAATACCAAGTTTAGCGGATAGTTTAGCTCAAACTACATTTACACCAGTCGCATATATACCTGAGAATGTTGGTGGTTTATGGCCGATTACATCTGCAACTGCAAATTTTGCTGGTATTGATACTGCTCTTAAAAATATTACTGCAAATGAATCGGCTTATGGTGAAATGTTTTTTCAAGACAATGCAACAGTTACAACGATATCGGCTCCAAATACTCCAGTTAAAGTCAATGCTACATATTCAACAGGATTATCAAATGAATTTACTCAAGCCAGTGGTACATTAACTTATACAGGATCTATTGTTAGAACGTTAAGTGTTATAGCGGATTTAACTGCGACATATGCCGGAACATCTCAAAACACATCATTTTATATTGCTCATAATGGTGTTGTCATCGCAAAATCAAAACAATCGACATTAATAGGTCCAACCACTCCTGCAAATCATACTAATCCTGTGACGGCTTTAGTATCTGTTAATAACGGAGACACATTAGAGATTTGGGTAGAAAATAATGATAATTCAAATAGTATCATTATTACTGATTTAAATTTCAATGCACATGGTATTGCTACTTTTGAGTCGGGTGTTGCAAATATATCAACTACTATTAATGGTATGTCAATCAATGGCTCAGGTGGTGTTAATTCATCAACCATGCTCGCATCGCATGAAACGAGAGTTAATAACATTGTAACAGGTTCATTTAAGATACAATTTAATAGCAATGCTAATAATATATTTTTTACTATAACTAAAAGTTATGGTGGTGCATTTGTTAATTCTGTACAAGCTCTTGGCTCAGGAACATGTGCTCAAACTCCTACAGCAGTATTGGGAGATGCGCAAGTTACATCTATTCAATCTGTAACGACATTTGGAGTAAGACCAAATATTCTGGTAGCAACACTAGCTGCTGATTATATTTTAGAATGCAGTTTTACTTATGAAGTAATTTAATGGAGATCAAAGCATGGTTGCTGCAACGATTAAAATACCAAGAATTTTTAATGTAGACAAACCGGGAGTTGTCGCTAATCCCGGTACATTGATATTCAATAATGATACGAATCAACTTGAAAATATTAATTTAGCAGGTGTTTTTGTTCCAGTTTATGATGTAATTACATCATCTGAAATTATATTTGTTGATGGAATTAATGGTAATGATTCAAATGATGGAAATATTACCAATCCTTTGCTAACTTATGAAGCAGCTAGATTGCTTGCGGTTAGTAGAAATCCACAATATGGATCAGGTCAAACTATTGTAATAATGACCACATTGAATCAATCTGCTGATTTCATTATAAGTCCATTTGTTAATGTATTGGGATTGGGCAAATATGTTTCTATTATTGGTACATCAGGAAATTTTGTACTTGATACTTCTTGGGGAACCACTCCAGTTCCAAATACACAAATTATGAATGTTTCACTTATAGGACAGAGCTTTAATTTTGTTTATTCAGCTTTTCAAGATGGATCATCGCTTAGATTCGAAAATTGTTCTTTTCAACTTTTAAATGGAGGGTCAACGGCAACTATCACAGGTTCAAATGGTAGTGGCACTAATCGTAGTGAAAATATCATATTTGACGATTGTACTCTTGATTTCTTAATAGGAACATTAGAACCTCAATATATTTCAGATAATGTAAATATGTATTTTTTTAATACGAGTGTATCAAATATTATTACGGCATCTGTTACATCAACTACTATCCAAGCTAAATTACTTATTCAAAATGCTATCGATGTAGTTGGAAATATTACAGTTAATGCAGTCACAACAGGAACTTTAACAACTGACATCAGTGCATCTAATACCTCTGGAACAACGCTAACTATAAATGGAACTTCTAATGCAGTTAGAGCAGATTCAAGTTCATCACAATTTGGTACGGTAACATTCAGCGGTGGCGCAACATCATCTAATTTAATAAGCGTTAAATTAGATACTTCAAGAAGTTATTCGCCACAAACCATTGCATTTAGTACTCCACGAACACCAAGCATTACTAATGATACTTTTGTTGTTTGTAACGTAACTATGGGATTAACAGCAATACAATCGTCAACTATTCAGGCTCAAGTAAATTCAGGAGCTGGATTTGTTACAATTGCACAATGTTCTTTATCATTAATTGCTACAACAGAAGGTGAGGCATTATCATTTATTGTTCCTGCTAATGCATCATATCAAATAGTAAGTTCAGGAACAGGAACAAATACAATTGTTAGCACTATGGAATTAACTTTATAGAGGATTAAATATGTCAATTTTACAATTATCGCCCATTAAATCTGGTCAAGTAGGTGTTCAACCTGCAAGTTATAAAATGCTTTCAAGTGATAATTTATCGACTATCATGGGAGCAGGCTATATAAAACAAGGAACTGGTGGTCAATTTTTTAATAAAAATGATCTGATTGAAGTGATATATAATTTTGGAACTCCAACAGCTACTAATGTTGAGTTAGTAGTTCTTATTGATGTAAATGGAGTAATTACATTAAATGTAGACTTGCCGGGTGGATTGGGCACAGCAGCATTTAAATCAGCATCTAATAATTTATTGCCATCGCTTTCATCGGTTAATGGAGCTACAGTATTAAATCATGTGGCAAAATTCGCAGATACAGCCGGAACAATAACAGATGGTGGTATATTGGGAACATCAGCATCTAAAAATGCTTCTGATAATGCTAGCCCAACAGTAGCATCAGTCTCAGGGTCGATCATAGTCGGTGATGTAGCTATATTCTCAGATACGTTGGGTACAATTCAAGATGGTGGAACATTAGGTACATCAGCATTTAAAACTGCATCTAATAATGGGAGCGGGACAGTAGCATCTGTAGATACTCCTATTGTAATAGGTAATGCATTACAAGCAGCAGATGTTTTAGGAACAATACAAGATTCAGGATTTGCTTTAGCTACAGCTTGTGCGAAATCAGCATCTGATAATACTAGGAATGTAGTTTCATCTGTTGTTAATCCAACGATAACAGGTAATGTTGCTAAATTTAATGATAATAATGGAACACTCATAGATAGTGGATTTGATGCAACAGATATCCAAAAAGAATCACAGATTAGATCTGATGTTGCTATAAGTGGCATTGGTGGAACGGGAGTGGGACCCTATAGTGTTCCTGTTACTGGTATGACATCAGCAGCCATTGTATCAGCAACTCTTCAAAGTTCCAGCGCACCAACAGCAGCAGTTCATGAATGTATATCAACTACAGGTTCATTTTCTGTTGTATTCACGGTAGATCCAGGTGCTGGAAGCGCACTCAATTGGATTGCAATATTGAATCCTCAATAAATTAACAGGAGAATTTAAATGAAATCTCATCATCACAAAAAAGCATCACATCATATGGAAAAGGCAGCTCATCATCATGAGAAAGCTAAGCATCATATGGAAAAAGCTAAGCATGAAAAGAAAGAAGTTTCAAAACATAGCGCGTCACATAAAAAATCAAAAAAATATTAATAATTAATATCCAAGCCCGAGACTCATAAAGTTTCGGGCAATGGCATTTATTTTCTTTCAATTTTAGTCTTATTAGACGTATATTTGAAAGCTACATAAGGTCTCATATCCACATCATAAACTGATTGTTCATGTGTTTCAGTTTCAGGTGATGATGCTTGTACGATATTTTGTTCATATTCCATTTCGTCATTTTCATCCATAAATCTGTTATCAATATTCTCTTGGGCATAAGAAATACTTAAGCATAAGAAAAGCATGATAATTGTAGAAAATCTTATTAAAATTTTCATGAATAATCCATCATATTGGTTAATAACAGATCTATTGTATAACTTTAATTTAAATACTTCTATGAAGGGTAGGCGGGGCATAGCCCCAACCTATATTAGTATAGAATCAAAATGGAATGACGTCATCGAATGGTAAATTTTCTTGTGCTTTTGATTTGACAAAATCCCATATTTCATTCTTTGGATTAGGATATTTTTCGTCACCTTCTTTTACACTAATTTTAACGTTTAAGCTTTTACCTACGAAATCAGATAGAGTAAGAGTTTTAGATTCATATTTATCACCATTATCAGTTGCATATGCGGCATGTCTTAGCATAAATGGCTTAAAACAATAAACGGTCATTTCTTTATGTTGTTTATCACTTTCAACATTTAATTTAAAAATAACATATGTTATAGATGGATCTTTTTTTCCTGGCTTTTTAGATGCTTCTAAAATAGTTGCATAATACTCACCTTTTGGAAACAATCCCAAAGCTTCTTCTTCTGTTAATGGTTCATAATCAATATCTGTACTCATAGTATTTTCCTTATTTAATGATTTCAATTGAATCTACAAATGTATTATCTGATGTCTCTGTTCTCCAAAGAGTTGTCCACTCTTGATGATATTTAACTTTCAATGTTTTTTGTGTCTCCAAAGCATCGGTTATTTTTTCAATCATTGATCTATCTTCAACAGTGAAATGAAATGATTTTCCAAAACTTCCACCTCCATTGTTTAATCCACCCCTTATTAATTCACCCTCCCATGTTTTTATAAACATACCTTCTTTTGCAAACTTAACAATAGTTCCGACTTTTTCACCATTTGAAGTCTCCCAACATCCGCTTAATAAAATAGTAGATGCTAAAATTGATCCAATTAATAAAATTTTCTTCATACATTTTCCTTATTGGTTAATATCTTCATTAAAATAATCATTTATATTATTGTTTATTTCTAGCAAATCATTATCAATGTATTTTTCTTTAAACATACCTAATGGTGATTTAGCTAGGTGTGTGCCATCATGTTGAGTTAAGAATTTATATTTATTATCGGATGTTAAAGCATGCAGAACAATGGTAAACATGCCCTCAACACAAATCTTGTCATCTAACATCTTTCCTATTGTTTTACATTTAATTTTACCTGAATCATCCGAGTGAGAATGAGACAATATAAAGCAATTAATATCCTCCCTACCTTGTGAAATGTGTTTGATTAAATCCCATGTTTTTTGTCCAATTTCAGAAAATTTATCATAACCTCTTTCTAAGGCCCTACGCATAAATTCATTAGCCATAATGTATTGAAAATCGTCTATAATAATATTTTTAATTTCTGGTCTTGAGATATTAATTTTATCTATTGCTCCTTTAATTTTATATGCTTCATCTGTCGCAAAATAATTAACTTTCTTATCTTCAGTAGCCGTTTTTATGTAATTCTTTTTAAATCCTTTGAAAGGTAATGGCTTATCCAAAACATTTATAATAACCGTTTCTAAAGGATTTAAATTTCTTATTGATGTGCTTTTACCACTCCCGGACTCACCGATAATTAAAATTGTATTGCTCATGTTATCTCCTAATATCCTGATATAACTCTCAGAGAAATATAAACTAAACCTAATACCACCATAAACCAAAATCCATTTGATATGTTTTTCATAAGTCCTCCTGACTATTCATTATTAAATTTTTTGTCAAACTCCCATTCTTGAACTTGTTCTTCTAATATTTTAATTGCTTCTTTTGAAGCATATAGAACAGCATTGTTTCTTAATGTTTCTAATATGTGATTACCTAAATCTTTACTACTAACCCACAACCACTCTGATAACATAACTGGCAATTCATTTTTATAATCAGCTTCAGTTATGTACTCCCAAATATGTATCTTATCTGTTGAATTTATAATTAATCCTGTCAAACATGATTTCTCAAAATCATCTAGCATATGATATTGAGTTTTACCTTGATCAACCAAATCATATGCGTACTTTCTTGCTTCCTTTAATGTTTGCATAAAATATCCTTATAAGTAATAATTAATAAATTCCCTTAACTCTCTGCTCTTGTTATCTTTATGCTTTATATAATTTATATATCCAGTGATATTTGTTTCTTCTTCTCTAGCATGTTTAGCTAATTCTCTGAAACCCATTCTTTCTAAAACCCATGATACGGCTTCTCTTGTTGTAATATCAGTCATTTCTCATTTCCTTATCTTTAACACAAGATCATTATGGCATATTGAAATATCTAATGCAACACTATTTAACTATTAATTTAAGAGATATTCGTATATTATAATTCAAATAGCCATATCGAGGAGTAAAAATGAGCTCATCCAGTATTTTCAAATCATTACGATCATCATTAGAGTTAAGTCAAGAAGAATTAGCGAGTCTTTTATCGATGAGGCAATCAACTTTGTCTAATTATGAGACAGGTAAAAGAAAGCCATCTTTGCGCGTATGCTATAAGATAATTAGGTTAATGCAATTAAAGAATATTAAAGTTGCACTTGAGGATTTAAGGCCGGAAGAATAAAAAAAACCCCTGTGGTATCAGGGGAGGAAATACGTGTTATGAGAAGTCTAAAATTAAATCATGGATTTATTTTTATATTATACCTAATTTAGTAACTTCCTGCACGATCTATTTTTCCATTAATTACACATACTACATTAGGATCATTACTATGCATACCAGATTCACCCATAAGACAATCATTATCTAATGGCGGTTTAATAATTGGATTTCGAGGATCTTTAACCACCTTTGGTTTTACATAATTGTGTTCATTCATAAAATTCTCCTTAAAAATTTAATTATATCACTTGTTAATTTATTTTACTTTAGTCATAATATGTTATTACATGAATATCTATTAGTAAAGGTTTAATATGAATGAAAATAAAAGTCTTAAATGTAAAATAAGAGGTTGTAAAAAACCTTACTCATCTGAGAAACATAAATTATGTCCAGCTCATAGGATGCGACTATTCAGAAAAGGTGAGGCAGGAGATGGTAATCTAAGGGATTACGAATTTAAATCAAAGGATAAGATATGAAGCATGCCGTTAATGTTGTATTAGCAGTTGAATACGGGGTGGATATATCCTGTGTATTAACCAATACATTAAATTTATTTAAAGAAAAAAAAGTTTTAAATGGTAAAGAAATAGAACATATGTTTCCTTATATTCCATGTTCTAAATTAAAAAAAATATTAGATGAGCTTATTGATTTAGGTATTTTACAGTTATCAAATTTTCCAGAAGGTAATTATAAAACTTATTTCTTAACAAAAAAGGGTCATGTAGTGATTAAGGATATTTAATATGAGCATTGAAAAATTA
>SCTG01000076.1 GCA_004298335.1 Nitrospirota bacterium | reverse complement strand
GACGATCGCTGGAGCCGCGAACGCCGGCGCGGCTGGCAGGGCCTCGACCGCACAGTTAGCGCGGGGTTCAGCCTCGTCAGACGGCGGGTCGAGCATCTTCGACCCCTACCCGGATTCGGGATTATTTTACCATACACAAAGGTCGTTATGTTTGGCGAAAGCGAGACGCCGCCGCCACATGGCCGAGGTCGAATGCCAGCGCTTATGATCGTCGGAGAGAGGGCGAGAAGGTGCCGTTCTTGATGGCGAGCAAATCGGCCATGTAGCCCTCATGCTCACGCTCGGCCGCGGCCATAGCGGCGTCAGCCGATCCGGGTCCGTAGAGGACATCATAGAGGTCGCTGGCGTCGGGGGAGCCTTGCCATGACATGCCAGCGACAACGAGGGAGTGGATGTCGCGTGGGGGTGCCCGGCGACTAAATTGACAGACCTCGGCGAAGAGATTTTCACGCAGCAACGCCATTTTGAAGTGCCTCGTAGGTTCGCCTTTCACAACAACCTCGACTGCCGCGAGGCGTTGTTCAGACCGAAGTTCGGAACCCAGGATGACGGAGCGATAGGTCGTGGTTTGGGGGATTTTTATGGAGGCTGCCGCAGTGGCCGAGATCACCACGTCGAAGTTGGCTCCTTGGCCGCGGTCAAGCGGCGGCGCAAATTCTGGGGCAAGGACGGGATACCCAAAGCAGTCCTCGTTGATGAGTGCCGCGTTTAGCAACGCATGAATGGTGGCGCTGTCGCCGCTGACTGACTCTTGGTTCACCGACAGCTTGATGACGCCAGCCTGTGGAGCTCCAACGCGGAACTCCCGGCGGACAACGGATACTGGCCAGCCTCGGAGTAGGACCCGAAAGGCCACGCCGGCGTCTGCCAACCGGGTGAAGTCAGCGAGGGGGAACATGGCCTGGAGTGTAGCGGGCGCGTGTGGCGGTGTCACCGAACGACGTTGCTAACGGTCGTTTCAGCGCCGAGACGCGAGGTCGGATATAGCGAGAGGGCGGGCGCTGGGGGTAGGAGCAGTGTCTCAGAAAATGAAGTTGAACACAGCCGCGAGGGCGGCGGCAAAGCCGCCGGCTAGGAACATCATCTTGATCGGCTCGTAGGCGAGCTGCTGGTCTTTGATCCGGAGGTCGCGGACCTTTAGCCTGCGGTCCAGGCGCATGAGTTCAAGACGCAGATCGCGTTCAATCTCGTCGGGGTCGGTCATGGCTTAGCCGAAGGCCAGCCAAGCGCCGAAAGCGGCGAGAACGGTGATGAAGCCGGCGGCGGGGTACATCAGCAGCCGCCAGCGCGGGGTCTGTTCGTACTCTTCGGCGTGTTGGCTCATGGGGGTCATCCTATCACATGGAACGATTTGTGGGAGAGCTGGATGCGGCGTCCGGGCGGTCCTCAGGCGATGAGTTCCTCGGCAGTGGCCGCCAGGGTCTCCCGAAGTAGTGCGATTTCAGCCGGGTCCAAGGGAGCGAGGCCGTGGGCGAAGTCCCCGACGTCGAGCACTTGGGAGTTCTCGTAGCCGTCGTCGGCATGGGCCCGGAGTAGGTCCAACCCGGCGATGATCGCAGCCAGGTGGCGGAGGGGGGTGACAATGGTGGCGCTGGCGTCTCGGGGCTGTCCCTCTGGCGAGGGTGCCTCGGCTCCGACCGCCACCTGGTCCTCTGCCTGTTGAACTTTGTCCCAGCGCACGATGAACGCCGAAATCCACGAACGCTGATGATCGGGCAGCTGCGACGGAATGTGCTCATCCGCCGAGATCGGCGCGAGGCCCTCGGCTTTGCAGTAGCGCGTGTAGAGCTCGCTTAGGTCGTCA
>SCTG01000075.1 GCA_004298335.1 Nitrospirota bacterium | reverse complement strand
GACTTCGGCAGCCTCGAGTTCGATAAATACGATGACTTCAACATCCTCGCGCGCCGCATGACCGAGGTGTCGGCGGATGTCAGCGAGTCGATGGCGCAGCTGAACGCCTCGATCCGCAAGGCCCGCGAAGACATGGGCCTGCTCCAGCAGCTGACCACCGACTTGCGGGACGAGATCGCCCGCACCCGCATGGTGCCGATCGGCGCGCTGTTCACCCGGTTCCAGAAGGCCGTGCGCGAGATGGCCCGGACGGTCGGCAAACCCGTGGAAGTGGTCTTTTCGGGCGCCAATACCGAAGTCGACGCCGGCGTCGTGCAACGCCTGGCGGACCCGCTGATTCATATCATGCGAAACGCCGTCGCGCACGGCATTGAAGCTGCGGACGCCCGCGCCGCGGCCGGCAAGCCGGAGTTGGGCACGGTGTATCTCAACGCGTTCAACCGCGGCAACACGGTCGTGATCGAGATCGAGGACGACGGAGCGGGGCTCAACGTCGAGAAAATCAAGGCGAAGGCCATCGCGCTCGGCCTCATCCGGCCGGAACGGGCCGTCTCGATGTCGCCGACGGAGGTCATCAACCTGATCTACCTGCCGGGCTTTTCAACCGCGGAGGCGGTCGGCGACCAGGCGGGCCGCGGCGTCGGCATGGACGTGGTGAAGCGCGGCATCGCCGACATGAACGGCCAGATCGAGATCGAAACCGAGCCGGGCATCGGCACGAAGTTCACCCTGAGCCTGCCGCTGACCCTCCTCATCTCGACGGCCCTGATGGTGCGGGTCGGCGATCAGCAATACGCGCTGCCGCTTCCCAATATCCGTGAAATCCTCGTGCCGCCGTCCGACGCCGTCGACGACATCAGCGGCGTGCCCGTTCTGCAGGTGGGGGCAGGCGAAGCCATCGAGATCAAGTCGCTGGCGCAGCTGCTGGGCGCCGACCCCGTGCCGCACGACGGGCCCGTGCCGGTGGTGGTCATCCGGACGGCGAAGGGCGTGCTGGGACTGGAAGTGGACGCGTTGCTCGGCCTGCAGGAAATCGTGATCAAGACCCTCGGCTCGCTCAGGCTCTTCCAGGGCTCCTGTTACAGCGGGGCCACCATCGATCCGGAAGGCCGGGTCGTGCTGGTCATCGATCCGGCCAACCTGCTCGGCGCGCCTGAGCGCGCGCAGGCCCTGCCGGCTTCCGCCGCCCTGCAGGACGTACTCAGGCTGGAGATGAGCGACGAGGCGGCCGGCGCCCCCCGGGGCGAAGATGCGGGGCTGTTGCTGGTCGACGATTCGCTGAGCGTCCGCAAGTTCATCGGGCGCATGCTCGAAACGGCGGGGTACAAGGTCCAAACGGCCTCCGACGGCGAAGAGGGCCTGCGCAAAGCCTCGACGTCGTCCTTCCGCCTGATCATCACCGACCTGGAGATGCCGAAGATGAACGGGTACGAGCTCATCCAGGCGCTGCGGGACCGGCCCGAGACGAAAGCCACGCCGATCATCGTGATGACGACGCGGGCGGGTGACAAGCACCGGCAGATGGCGCAAAGCCTGGGCGTGTCCTCCTACATCACGAAGCCGGTCGAGGAACGGGCCCTGATCCGGGAAATCAGTCAATTCGTCAGCAGTCCGGCAAGCGCGCAATCCTAGCCTGCGTGAGGGAGATGCATGAGCCTTCGGGGACAGACCAAATCCGTTGCCGGCGCCGGCGCCACCGAGCGGATGCTGGTCGTCACGAGCGGGCCGGTCAATCTGGCGATTTCCGCGACGGCCGTCGAGGGCATCCTGCCGCCTGAAGAAGCCGGCGCGAAGGGTCCGGTGATGGTGCGCGAGATCACCTATCCCGTCACCAATCTGGCTCAAAAGCTGGGGCACTCATCCGCCGCCGGGGCGACCGATCCGAGAATCATCCTCTGCGGAAGCCGCGGCGCTCATCGGGGCTTCCGGGTCGACCAGGTGCTGGGACTCACGGAGGTGGCGATCAGCCTGCTCAGCCCCCTCCCGCCGCATTTTACGGGGGAGGAGCGGCGCTGGTTCAAAGGCTATTTTCTCTATCATGAAGGCGTCGCCTTATGGGCGGACTCCGACTGGCTCGTCGCGCCCGATCCGGGCGGCGGGTCGCTCGAACCGCCCGCCGACGCCGCGCGAATCACCGTGGAGCACGCCAAGCCGGCGGGCGAGATCATCGAATTGGAAGTCGTCGATGCTGAAAGGACAAAGTAAACAAGTCGGGGAGCGTGCGGCCAACTGGTCGCTGATGGTCTTTTCCATCGGCGGACGCATGCTCGCCGCCCGCACGGAAGACGTGGGCGGCATCCTTCCCTGGGCCGGCTCGATGGCGGTCCCGAGCCGCACGCCGTACGTGCATGCCCTGGTCCGGAACGGGGAGGCCGTGCTGCCCGTGTTCGACCTGGCCGAGATGCTGCAACTGCACGTGCAGGGGGCGCCCATGTGCCTGGTCGCCAAACGGCAGGATGGACCCATGGCGATCTGCATCGACGAAGCCATGCCCAAACTGGTGACGGTCGAGTCCACCGCGCTCTACCCGCCGGTGCAGCCCGACCCCAATATCCTCTGGCAGTGCCAGCTCGACGGAGTCGCCGTGCCGATCTATGCCTTTTCCCATTTGGCCACACCGACCGTGACCACGTCCTAGCGAGGAACCATGCCGATCATATTGGTAGCCGATGACAGTCTGAGCGTGCGGAAAGTCGCCGAACGGATGTTGACCGAGGCCGGGCTCGAAGTGGTGCTGGCGGCCAACGGCGAAGAAGCCATGAGCGTGGCCTCCAGCAAGAAGCCGGACCTGGTCATCGCCGACGTCATCATGCCGGACAAAAGCGGTTTTGAAGTGTGCGCGTACATCAGAGCCCAGGCGGTTCTGACGAACACGCCGGTTCTCCTGGTGTCGGGCTTCGTCGACGATGAGGTGACCCGACAGGCGGAGGCGTGCAAGGCGGATGGCGTGATCAAAAAACCCTTCCAGGGCGCCATGCTCCGCGAGCGGGTAATGGAATTGTTGGCCTCCCGCAAAGCCCCGGCAGCGCCTGCGGCGGTGGCCGCCCCCGAGCTGGTCCTCGAGATGCCCGCCATCGAGATGCCTGCGATCGAGATGCCTGCGGTGGCTGCGCCCGAACCCGCAATCGCGCTCCACGTGCCGCCTCCCAGCCCGGCGCCTGCTCCGGTGGCCATGGCCGCGCCGACGGCCCCCGTTGCCATGCCGGCCCTGCAGCTTGCGGGGGAGGTGCGGACCCTCCAGGAAACCATTCAGCGTCTGGAGGGGCGTATCGCAGAACAGGGGAAAGGGCTCGTTCACCTCGAGCAGCAGATGCAGACCCTCCAGGGCGCGGGCGGGGGCGGCCAGCAGGTGGAGGCCTTGCAAAAGCGGCTCGCGGAGCAAGAGAGCCGCAACGCGCAACTGGAACAGAGCATCCAGGCCTCCCGCGAAAGCGCCGCCCAGGCGATCACACTCGTCCAGAAACTGGAAGCCCGGCTCGCGGAACTGGAACCCGCCGTGGCATCCGCGAAGCAGTTGCTCCATGCGCTGGCGGAATTCGCGCGGCAAACGATCATCAAACCCTAGCGCGCTCGGGAACGGGACCCAGGAAAGGCAAAACCGCCAAAGAAGCGGGCATACCAGATGGCTGAGACCGAAGACCAGTTCCAAGAAGAAGTCCTGAAGCTTTTCGCCGAGGAAGGGCTCGAGTGGGTCGGGCAGATCAAAACGGCCTTGCAGGAACTCGAGAAGGGCGCCCCTCCCGAGCGCGAACCCAAGCTCTACTCGATCGTCGTGAGCAGCCTCACCAATCTGATGGGCTCGGCCGCCACGGTCGATCTCGCCGCGCTGCAGAAGCTTACCCTCGCGATGCTTCCGCTGATCCAGGCCATGCAAAGCAAAAAGCTGGCGCCCAAGCCCGAGCACTTCGCCACGGTCCGGCAGGGACTGGCGCTGCTGGCCTCGGCGGTCCAGGTCCTGGACACGGCGGAGTCCAAGACGGTGGTGATCGGCAATCTGGAAAGCATCATGCAGCTGCAGGCCGATCACATCCAGCGCGTGGTCTCGAAGCTGCAGGGCGTGGCGCCCTCCCCCCCCAAGGAGGACGCCTTCAAGGAACGGAAATTCCTGGCCATGGTCGTGGAGGCGCTCCTGGAGCTCAAACATGCCCGGCCCTCTTCGCTGGAACCCTCCCGCAACCTCATCGAGTTCGTGTTGCGGAGGCTGCACCGCATGCTGGACCAGGAAACGACGGGCATCACGGCCGCGGCCGTTTCCAGCCTGTTACACCAGATCGAAGGTCTCGACGAGCGTTTCCTGGGGGAAATCCAGCAGCGTTTGACGGCCGTCACGAAAGTCCTGAAGGACTTGAAGTCCGCCGGCGGCAAGCCGGAGACCCAGAAGCGTAACCTGCAGGACGCGCTGCGGGAAATCTCCTTCCTCTATGAGGTGGCCAGGGACGTGGGCGCCATGGCGATCGCGCAGTTCCTGCACGGCCTGGAGATTCTGCTGCTGGAAGTCGTCTACAAGGGCGTCGCACTGAGCCCGCAGCGGGTGGACGGGGTGTCTTCACGTGTGGAGGCCATCATCGCCATGACCAAGCACTGGGTGGAGATGGGGCGCGCCGAAAAAGCGGCGATCGAAAAGGCCCTCGCGTCCCTGCTCGACGAATCCCTCGCGCGCAAGTAACCCTGCCGCGCCAAGTCATCACATCTTTTCAGGGAAGACCGCAGACAAGCTGAGTTGGTGCCGAGGGACAGAATTGAACTGTCGACACCAGCCTTTTCAGGGCTGTGCTCTGCCAACTGAGCTACCTCGGCACCTCGCGCAGGCTCACTCTTGTATCAAGTTCATGCCGCGAAATCAAGGCGTGGCGCGCATTTCGTAAGGTTGTACGCCGTGCCGTGAAGGGGCGTATAATCGTGTCATGGTGCGTGCGTTGACCCTCCTGCCCCGCTCTCCGCTCATCCGGTATGCCGTCGCCGTATTGGCAACAGCCATCGCGATTGTGTTGACGCTGGAACTGAGCTCGGTGATGGCACGCAATCCCTTCCTGTTGCTGGTCGCCGCCGTCGTCGCGAGCGCCTGGTATGGCGGTCTCGGGCCCGGCCTGTTGAGCAGCGCGTTGTCTGCGCTCGGCAGTGCATATTTCCTTTTGAATCCGGCGCAGCCCATGGGGACGGTTTTAGCCGAAGAAGGCGGACGGGTGGGGGTGTTCCTGTTCGTCGCCCTCTTGGTCAATGCGGCATTCGACATGCGCCGGCGGGCCGAGCGGCAATTGCAAAAGCGCGAACAGGAAGAGCAAATCATTTTCGACTCCGTGCCCGCCATGATCTGGTACAAGGACAAGGACAACCGCATCCTGCGGGCCAACAAGGCCGCCGCCGATTCCATGGGGTTGCGAGTCGAGGAACTCGAAGGCAA
>SCTG01000074.1 GCA_004298335.1 Nitrospirota bacterium | reverse complement strand
TGGAGCCGGGCGGGTACTGCCCCTGCAGGGCCCGGTTGGTCAGCGGGTGGCGCTGGTCCGAGACGATCTGCTCCCACGTCGCGGGAGTGAGGCCGCGCGACAGGACGTTGGGGTCGAAGGCGGGGCGGCTCGCCAGCACCAGCACGTCGCCGTTCGTGACATCCAGCGCGACGACCGCGCCGGCCTCCTCGCCCAGGAGGGATTCCGCCATCTGCTGCATGCGCAGGTCGAGGCTCAAATAGAGGTCGTCCCCCGGCGTCTGCTCCACGACATCGACGGTTTTTCGTTCGTTCCCCCGCGCATCCACTTCAATGGTCTTTTCGCCGGCCGTGCCCCGGATCACGCGGTCGTACGTCTTTTCGACGCCCGCCTTGCCGACCATGCTGCCCTGGGGCAGGCCCGCGAATGCCGGCTCGTCCTGCTGCTCGGGCGAGACCTCGCCGACGTAGCCGAGGAGATGCCCGCCCAGCGGGCCCTGCGGGTAATTGCGCTGGGACTCGGCCTGGATCCGCAGCCCCGGCAGGTCGAGGCGGTGGCCTTCGATGAGCGCGGCCTCGCGGAGCGTGAGGCCGGCCTTCACGAGGATCGGCACGTAGGACTTGGCCTGCAGGGCCAGCCGTTTTTTCGTTTCGGCGCGGGGCAGGCCGAGCAGGTCCTCCAGCGCGGCGGCCAGGCCTTCCCGGTCCCGGATGTCTTCCACGGTGAGGTACAGGTTGAAGCTGGGGACGTTGTTGGCGAGGAGCTCCCCGTGGCGGTCGAACACCAGGCCCCGCGCCGGCTTGAGATCCACCGTCCGGATGCGGTTCTGCTCCGAGAGCGCGCGGTAGTAGGTGCCCTTGACGACCTGCAGGTACCACAGGCGCACGGAAAGGAGCAGCAGCCCCAGCAGGAGGCCGAGGCGCAGGTACAGCAGGCGCCGCTGGAGATTCTTGAAGTCCTCGTGCTGGGTGGTGAACTTACTCATAGGTGAGGGCCGTCAGCGCGGAGCGGTGCGGCTTCCACAGCCGGATGAGCTTGAGGGCGGCCAGGCCGAGCACCGCGTCGTAGCAGGCCTGCGGCAGGATGATCCCGCGCGCCGCCAGGAAAAAGTTCGCGCCCGGCCCCGTGAAGGACTTCAGCAGGTACATCACCGTGCCGGACAGGAGCGAGAGCCCCAGCATGAGCGCCAGCACGAAGGCCCAGGTCAGGTTGACCAGGTTGCGGCTGGCCAGCCCGGCCAGCAGGCCGAGGATCGGTTTCAGGCAGAGGTTGCCCCAGAGGGCGCCGCCCGAGAAGAGGTCCTGGGCGAATCCCAGCGCGAGCCCGGCCAGCACCGCTTCCACCTCGCTCCCGTACAGCCCGATCAGGCAGACGACGACGAGCGCCAGGTCCGGGCGGATGCCGGCGATGCTGATCCGGTCGAGCAGCGTGATCTGGACCGGAATGACCAGCAGGACGAGCGCGGCGTACGCGACGACCTTCATCGCGCGTCCCCCGCGTCGCGCTTGGCCGGGGGCTGCAGGGGGAACGGCATGGGCGGGAGCGACGTCGACTCGCGCGGCGACGTGACGACGAGCACCTCCTCGAGCTTCGTGAAATCGGTGTCCGGCGCGATCTCGGCGGAGAGGAACAGCTCCGCCTCGCGCCGTTCGATCTTGGTGATGGTGCCGACCGGCAGGCCGCGGGGAAAGCCGCCCGCCAGCCCGGACGTCACGACCTGGTCGCCCACTTTGACGGTGGACAGCAAGGGGAGATATTTAATGCGGGCGAGGCCCTTCTCCGTGCCCTCCACGATGCCCTCGTCCCGCGTGCGCTGCACCAGCCCCGTGACCGCGTTGTTCGGGTCGATGAGCAGCAGCACGATCGCGAAGCGGTCGTAAGCCTTCACGATCCGGCCGATGATCCCCGCCGGCGTCACGACGCCCATGTCGACGGCCAGGCCGTCCTGCAGGCCCCTGTTGATGACGAGGCTGCGGTACCAGTTGGAGGGATCGCGGCCGACCACCTGCGCGGAGACCGTGGGGTAGGGCAGCCGTTCCCGCAGCTCCAGCAGGTCGCGCAGGCGCGTGGAGGCGACGGCGGTCTCGCGCATGCGCACGGTCTCCTGCCGCAGGCGGGCGATTTCCTGGCGCAGCGTGAAATTCTCCTCCCGCACGTGCTGCAGGGCCACGTAGCGGCCCCAGAAGCCGTCGAGACCCTGGTTGACCCACTCCATCGCCCGCAGGGGCACGGAGACGGCGGCGGCCATGTGCCGGCCGAGCGCCAGCAGGGGCTCCTGGCGGGATTCCGGCAGCAGCAGCAGCGCGGCGATCAGCAGGGCGAGCAAGAGGACGGCGGCGCGCTTGCCGCCGGCGATGGAGTGCAGAGAGATCATGGCCCCGGCCGGTTCGCCGCGTTACCGCGAGCTGCTGTACTGGGACATCACGCTCACTTTGCGCAGCAGGTCCAGTTCGTCGAGGATCTTGCCCACACCCAGCACCACCGAGGTGAGCGGGTCGTCCACCGTGATGATCGGCAGGCCCGTCTCCTCCCGCAGGCGCGTGTCCATGCCCCAGAGCATGGAGCCCCCGCCCGTCAGCACGATCCCGCAATCGATGATGTCGCCGGCCAGTTCCGGCGGCGTGTTTTCGAGCGCCACCTTGATCGCGTTCACGATGGTGCTGATCGGCTCGTACAGGGCCTCCCGGATCTCGGAGTCGTCGAGCACGAGCGTCCGCGGGATGCCGGAGATGAGGTCGCGCCCCTTCACCATGAGGGTCTTCTTCTCCTCGAAGGGGTAGGCGGACCCGATCTCCACCTTGATCCGTTCGGCCATGTGGTCGCCGATGAGCAGGTTATATTTCTTCTTCACGTAGTTCATGATCGCGTCGTCCATGCGGTCGCCCGCCACCTTCACGGATTCGCTGTAGACGATCCCGCCGAGGGAGAGCACCGCGATGTCCGTCGTGCCGCCGCCGATGTCCACCACCATGTTGCCGGACGGTTCCGTGATCGGGAGGCCGGCGCCGATGGCGGCGGCCACGGGCTCCTCGATGAGGTACACCTCGCGGGCGCCGGCCAGCTCCGCCGAATCGCGCACCGCGCGCTGCTCCACCTGCGTGATCCGCGACGGCACCCCGATGATGATCCGCGGCCGCACGAAAGTCCGGCGGTTGTGCGCCTTCTCGATGAAATGGCGCAGCATCTTTTCGGCCATCTCGAAGTCGGCGATCACGCCTTCCTTCATCGGGCGGATGGCCGAGATGTTCCCGGGGGTCCGCCCCAGCATCTTCTTGGCCTCGGAGCCGACGGCCAGGACCTTTTCGGTCTTCTTCTCGATCGCCACGACCGACGGCTCGTTGAGGATGATGCCGCGCCCGCGCACGTACACGAGGGTCGTGGCGGTGCCGAGGTCGATGGCCAGGTCGTTGGAGAACCACCCGAGGATGTCTGAGGTGACGCTCACGCCGTTGCTCCTTTACGTCTGGGACTCCACATCGAAGATCGTTTCGTCGACGACCTGCGTGTGGGCCAACTCATCGCCGATCCGCAACCCGTGTTCGTTGCCGATGATCAGCAAGGCTTCGATGCCCAGGATGGCGATGGCGCCCAGCCATCCCACGTAGGGAATATGGAAGGTGACGTAGCCGGCGGCGAGCGGCACGTTCCGGATGATCGAATCCTTGAATCCGGCCGGCGCGTGCACTTCGGGAACCCAGGTCTGGAGCCCGATGAGACGTTTGCCGATGCTGCGTCCGGAAAACCCGTCCGCGACCAGCACGTACCACAGGGCCACCCAGAAGCCGTACGGTGGCGTCAACTCCCCCACCCCTAACACGATCAACACGTCCAATGACTTGGCGATGAAGCGGTGCAGAACCGTGGCCTTGGGAAACACCGAAATGGGCGTTCGTTCCTGCTGCTTTTCGAGGATGCCCCCCGTTTCCGGCAAGTGTCCCGCTCCCGCTTCAGAAGAGGCATTGTAGCAAAAAACACGCGACAAGACAAATAGTTGGGTGACGTTGCAACCGGGGGACCCGTTGTTTACAATAGGCCCGGCTTTTGTTGGGAGACGCGAGCGGCATGCTGAAGGTAATCCGGGAAGGCGCGATCGAACGGCCCTGGTTCTATCGGACCGTCATGGGCTTCATCGCGGTGGTCTTCATCGTCACGATGGGCTGGTGGGGATTCGAGCAGAACAAGGAGGATGTCGTCGTCAGCGTCGGCGAGGAGCGCGTCTTGCGCGATGAATACCTGCGCCTGTTGCAGAACATGTCCCGGTTCTACAAGGAAATGATGCCGGACGGCGACAAGATGCCGGAAGACCAGCTCAAGCAGATGGTGGTCGATCAGCTGATCGATTCCCGCCTGTGGATGCAGGCGGCCCGGGAGATGGGCGTCATCGTGACGGCCAACGAAGTGCGGGAGTCGATCATGAAGGTCCCGGCCTTCCAGCACAACGGGAAATTCGACCCGGAGCAGTACAAGCGCCTGCTGGCCCAGAACCGCCTGACGCCGGAGCTGTTCGAAACCTCCCAGCGGGCCGATCTGATGCGGGAGAAGGCGCGCCTGCTGGTGCGCGAATCCGTGGCGCCGACCGCGGATGAGCTGTCCGATGTCCAGGCGATGCTGGCCGCCCAGCCGACGCCGAGCGTGCCGATGCAGGGCGGACCGTCGTCTGATCGCGGGGCGCAAGCCGTGCTGATGCAGAAGCAGCAGCGGGCGCTCATGGCCTATCTGGAAGCGCTGAAGGCCCGGAGCAAGATCAGCGTCCGCCGGGAGCTGATGTAAGGGAGCAAGTATGGCTGTAGCGGGAGCAGGCGGCGGCGGGAGCAGGGGGCGAAGCCTGGCCGTGATGGCCAAGGACATCATGGAAGGCTACGTGATGCTGAATCCGCTGGTCCTGAAGAAATTCGACGCGGCGACGTTCAAGGAGCTCCACATGCATCTGCGCAAGATGCAGACGGTCATCCGTTCCGCAGGGGTCGACCTCACCGATCAGGAAGCCACGCGCAACCGGAACCAGAAACTCCAGCGCATGCATCAGGCGATGGCGGTCCTCGAAAACCAGGCCAAGATCCAGAAGATCATTCTCGGCTAGTTTCTATCAGGCATTCCCGGTCGGCCCGGCGGGAGCGTCCTCGTCCTCCTCGGGCTGCGCGCCCCGGAGGTTCCGCACGCCCAGGTCGAGGAACTCGCGCTCGTCGGCGAGCGTGAGCGAGCGCCCGCAGCACTCCATGTGCTCGAGGCCCTGCCCGCCGTCCATGATCATCAGGCGCAGGCCGCACCCGGTCGGATGGCTCTTCTTCTCGTCGATGATGAAGCCGACGCCCTTTTGGCCCATCTTCCGCCCGTGTTTTTTGATCGGGGCGGCCACCACGTCCTCCTCGGTCAGTTCGTGCCCGCAGCAGACGATCTTCGTGAAGCCGTCCCCGCCGCCCATCACCTTGACGACCAGCCCGCAACTGTCCGGGAACCGCTTGTACTCGTCGATGATGTCGCCCTTCTTCAACGCCATGGCTGGTCTCTTCAGACGGTGGCCTGCGCGGCGGCTTCGCGGATGGTCTGGGCGACCTCGCGGTGCCGTTTGGTCCCCACGCACTCGGCCGCGTGCTTGGGGTCCACCGGCGCGTAGGGGATAAGCCACCGGTTCTTGGCCTCGAGGATGCGCAGGACGGCGTGTTCGACCAGCAACTCGGGCAGGTCCCCGCCCTTGACCGCCCGGTAGACCGCCTCCATCGCGGCCACCTGCCGGTCGTGGTCCTTGCAGATCAGGAGGATGTCGGCGCCGGCCCGCAGCGCGCGGATGGCGGCGTCTTCGATGCCGTAGTGGTCGATGATCGCGTGCATCTCCAGATCGTCCGTCAGCACCAACCCCTGGAAATGCAGTTGCGCGCGGAGCAGGTCGGTCAGGATCGCCGGAGACAGCGTGGCAGGCGTGTCCGGGTCCAGCGCGGGATACCGGACGTGGGCCGTCATGACGGCGGCCAGCCCGTTCGCGAAGCAGTGGGCGAAGGGGCGCAGCTCGATGTCGCGCAGCCGGTCGATCGCGTGGGATACCGTCGGCAGTTCCTTGTGCGAGTCGGCGGCGGTGTCGCCGTGGCCGGGGAAATGCTTGCCGCAGGCCAGCACGCCGTTGTCCTGGAGGCCGGCGACCACCGCGAGGCCGAGGGTCTCCACCAGTTCGGGGTCCGGCCCGAACGCGCGGTCCCCGATGATCGGATTGCCCGGGTTGGTGTTCACGTCTAGGACCGGCGTCAGGTCCATGTTCACGCCGATCGCGCGCAGCTCCCTGGCCGTGACTTCGGCGAAGGCGTACGCCAGGGGGGCCGTGCCGGCCTGCCCCAGGGCGCCCTGTCCGGGGAACAGGGTGAAGCCCTTCGGGAGACGCGCGACCCGGCCGCCCTCCTGGTCGATGGAGATGAGCAAGGGCATCTTGGGGGCGAGCTTCTGGAGGGCGTTCGTGAGATGGGCGGCCTGCTCGGGGTCTTCCAGGTTGCGGCTGAAGAGGATCACGCCGCCGGGGTGGTAGGCCTTGAAGAGGTCGCGCAGGTCCTTGGAGGGCGCGGTCCCGTGGAACCCGAGCATGAAGAGCTGGCCGATCTTCTCCCGCAGGTTCACGTCACGCCCGTTTGCCGTTGGCCCTATTCGAGAGGAATTGGATCAACAGGCGCGTCCCCACGCCCGTCGCGCCTTTCTGGATGTAGGCCCGATCCCGGTCGCTCCAGTCCGTGCTGGCGATGTCGAGATGCGCCCAGACCGCGTCGCCCACGAACTTGCTGAGGAACGCGGCGGCGGTGATGGTCCCGCCGGGGCGGCCGCCCGTGTTCTTCACGTCGGCCACGTCGCTCTTGATCTGCTCGTAGTACTCCTCCCAGAGCGGCAGCTGCCAGGCGCGCTCGCCGCACTGTTCGCCGGCCGTCTTCAGCTCGCCGATCAACCGCTCGTTGTTGCCCAGCACGCCGATGGCGTGGGTGCCCAGGGCCACGACGCAGGCGCCGGTCAGGGTCGCGATGTCGACGACCACCGACGGCTTGTAGCGGTTGGCGTACGTCAGGCCGTCGGCCAGGATCAGCCGCCCCTCGGCGTCGGTGTTGATGACTTCGATGGTCTTGCCGGAGAGGCTCGTGAGCACGTCGCCGGGCTTGGTCGCGCTGCCGCCCGGCATGTTTTCCGTGGCCGGGATCAAGGCGACGATGTTGATCGGGAGCCGCAGCCGCGCGGCCGCGCGGACCGCCGCCAGCACGGCGGCGCCGCCGGTCATGTCGGCCTTCATCTGCTCCATGTTGTCGGCCGGCTTGAGCGAGATGCCGCCCGAGTCGAACGTGACCGTCTTGCCGACCAGCGCCACCGGGCGCCCGCCGCGCGGCCCGCCCCGGTACTCCAGGATGACGAACTTCGGCGGCTCGTGGCTGCCCCGGGCGACGCCCAGGAGCGCGCCCATCCCGAGGCGCTGCATCTGCGGCCGGTCCAGCACCGTGACGCGCACGCCGCGCTCCTTGGCGATTTTCCGGGCCGCGTTCGCGATGTAGGTCGGCGTGACGACATTGGCCGGATGGTTGCAGAGGTCGCGCACGAAGGTGCCGGCCTCGCCGGTGACCTGGCCCTGGCGGACGCCTTGCCGGGCCTGGGCCAGCGCGCGGGGATCGCTCACGACGACGGTGATCTTTCGAACGGCCTTGTTCGTGTCGTCCTTGCGCTCCGTGCGGTACGTCGTGAACTGATAGAGACCCAGGAGCGCGCCTTCCGCGAGGGCCTGGGCGACGTCGCGCACGCGGCCGGCGGCTGGGGCGCCGGTCAGGAAGCCGGCCGGGTCGTGAACGGGAACGGCGAACGACTTGGCGTCCAGGTTGCGGATGGCCTTCGCGGCGGAGCCGGCGGCCTGGCGAAGCCTGTCCAGGGAGGCGTCTTTGCGCTTGCCCAATCCCGCGAGCACCACGCGCTTGGCGCGCAGCCGCTCATTCGGCGCGCGGTGCAGAATCGACACTTGATTCAGGCGTCCCGTGAACTCGCCGCTCTCGATGAGGCCGGCGAGCCGCCCGCGGAGCCGCGCATCGACCGCGGCGGCCTCCGGGGCCAGCCGTCGCTCGCCCTCGCAATGGATCAACAGGACGGCGTCCGCGGACTCGTCCTCAATGCGACCTTTTCGTACCGTGATCTCCATGGTCTCCTTCATACCCCGCGCATCGCGGGGTCCCAGATGTACTTGTGCAGTTGAAGCTGGCAGCGGACGGGCAGCCGGTCGGCCAACACCCATTCGGCGAGCGTCTGTGGATTCATTTCGCCGAAGACGGGGCTGAACAGCACCGTGTGTCTGTCCGCCAGGGCGTGCGCCCGGACTTTTTCGGCGGCCCAGTCATAGTCCGCGCGGTCCTTGAGAACGAATTTAATCTCATCCCTTTGTTTGAGCTTCGGAAGGTTGGCCCACAAGTTGTGGTCGGCCATCCCGCTGCCGGGGCATTTCAGGTCCATGATCAGGGTGGCGCGCGGGTCCACCGGGGCGATGTCGATTGCGCCGCTGGTCTCGATCAGGACGGTATAGCCACGGTCGGCCAGGGCGCTGATCAGGGCATGCACGTCCGGCTGCGCCAGCGGTTCGCCGCCGGTGATCTCGACCAGCCGGCACCCGTGCCGCGCGACTTCCTCCAGAATGCTGTCGAGACTGCGCTCGGTGCCGCCGTGGAAGGCGTAGGCCGTGTCGCACCAGGTGCAGCGCAATGGGCAGCCCGTCAACCGGACGAAGACGCAGGGTTTGCCGGCGTGGGTGGATTCTCCCTGGATGCTGAAGAAGATTTCGGTGATGCGCATGCGCGGGCGATTATTCCCACTGCAAAACCGGCCACCCGCGCCGGCCGGCGATGCGGCGCATGCCGCGGATCGGGTTGACGACGCGGGGATGGCCGACCGCCTCCAGGATGGGCAGGTCGCCGGGGCTGTCGCCGTACATGTAGCTGGCGCCCAGGTCGAGGTCCTGTTCGGCGGCAAGCCGTTCGGCCGCCAGGCGCTTGCCGTGCCGGTAGGGGTACGGCTCGATCATGCGTCCGGTGAAGGTGCCGCCCGCCCGTTCCAGCCGCCCGGCCACGACCTGGTCGATCTTGAGGTAGATCGCCAGCGGGCCCACCATGAAGTCGGGCGATCCCGTGATCAGGATCAGCCGGTGCCCCTGGGCGCGATGCTCCTCGAGGGCCCCGCGCGCCCGTTCCGAAATACGCGGACACACGTGCTCCCAGAAAAAGTTCTGGGCCGAAGCCTCCACGTCGGCGATGGGCTTCTCCGCCAGGTAGGCCTTGAACCGCCGGAGAGGGTCGAACGAAAGGGGCGGGACGTTCCGAAGCAGCACCGCCGCGCTGCGGACGAGATCCCTTGGCCCCACCAGCCCCTGCCGCCAGAGCAGGCGGACATAGGGATACTCGATGGCGGGACCGGGGACAATGGTGTTGTCGAGGTCGAAGAATGCCGCGATGCGCGAACCCGTAGCCATAAGCGGATTCTAAGTGCGCCGCCCGTGGGTGTCAACCACGTTGACATCATGACCGCCACACCCTATATAATCGCGTCGAGTGCCGAAGTGGTGGAATGGCAGACACGCACGTTTGAGGGGCGTGTGGGGAAACCCGTGCGGGTTCAACTCCCGCCTTCGGCACCAAACCTTCCACCCATGTCTGAATGGACCCCCAAGCTCAATGCCGTCGCCGCGGGCGTCGTCGTCACGTTCGGCTTCACGATGGTGTGGAACCCGATCCCGGTGTCCTGGGCCGCGATGGCGGGGGTCGGGTTCACGGCGCTGCTGGTCTGGCTGGGCTCGACGCCCAAGCATGTCTGGGCCTGGGCCTGCCTGTTTCTCGG
>SCTG01000073.1 GCA_004298335.1 Nitrospirota bacterium | reverse complement strand
TAATGCTTCTCATAGGCCTTGGTCACCTCGTTGACGCGTTCGCGAAGCTTCGTGCCGAACGCAAGAATGTCCTTGGCCTTGGCTGCGTATGCGGGGCTGTCCCGCTGGATTCCGCTGACTTGGCCGACCATTGTGGAGAGTTCCTCAAACCTCGTTATGGTCTCGGAGAGCATGTCTCTGAGCTCTTGCGTCGGGGCCGGAGGCAACGAAACTTTCTGGTCCTTTTTAAGCGTCAGCACAGTGGAGCCTCCGTCCATCAAGCTCTTCCCTGATTCCATGTACACGTTGCTCCAATACCGCGACTCCACCTCCTGGCCCGTTAAGCCGAGAACGGAGTCACGCGCATAAAGGCTGACCAACTCGCGTTGCCTTCCCATGACGTCCATCACAACCGTGTCCGTTTCGGTGCTTCCCAACCACATGACCGTAGAGGCGATGATCCCGACGATGGCGGTGAGGAACAGGGCGCCGATCAGGCCGATCTTGTGGCCGACGCGCAATTGTCCCCAGAAACCGACGTTATCCATGGTTGCGTCCTCCTTCATTCAATGCCTCGAGCCATGGGGGCCCCTCCGGTCTTGGGTTGGATGCTCCCGAGAACAGCCTCCACATCCAGGAGATGGATCTTGTCCGCCGTCAGGCCTTTGAGAAACCGCATCGGCAAGGCTCCTTCGGTTTCGCACGCCAGGATCAGTTTGCGGGTGTCGATCTCCATCCTGCCTTCCACGCAATCGACACGAAATCCCACTTCATGATCGGCCCTTATCACCAGCACATGGCCTGGAGCCGAGGCTTCCCCTTGGGGGAGCTCCAGGAAGCGGGCAAGATCCCAGACGGTGCCCACTGCGCCTCGGAAGTTCATGACGCCGAGCATTCCCTCAGAGGCGCCCGGAAGGGGCGTCAGGCCGGAGAGGAGAACCACCTGACGGAGATGCGAGAGACCGACGGCGTAGCGTTCCTTCCCGAGAGAAAAAACCATGACGGACTGAGTCTCCGTTGTCGTCGGAAGCGCGCTCCGACGGGCGGCCAGGGATTCCGCGCGCCTCCGAAGCAGGTCTTCCGTGCGCCTGTCGTCAGATACGAGCGCGGTGGAAATGGCCTGCTCGGCCTCGGCCAGCGTGTGCCTGATTTCTCCCCAGTCGATGCGTCCGGTCCTCATGTTCCTTCAAGCACCTCCAATTGCATCTGGGCCAGCTCCGCCAGATCGGCCGCCGAGATGCCGTCGGCCTCGGCGAATCTCCTGTCCGGGGCCAGCGGGCGCAGGAGGGTGAGGACGTTGCGGAACGAGCGAGCGGCGCCGGTGAAGTCCTCTACATTCTGGAGGAGCAGCCCCTTGTGATAGTGGGCCAGCACAAAATCCCGTTCGAGATAGATAGCGCGGTTGAGCGCGGTCTCGGCTTCACGACGCAACCCCATCTGCTCCAGGATCAGGGCGTGATAAAAATTGCCCATGGGGTTCAATCTGTCCTTCTCGATCAGCGTCTGGCAGAGCGCTTCCGCCTCTTCCCACTGAGCGCGGTCTGCCAGCTCCCGAATCTGGGCGGTCAATGGAGCATCTGTCGCGTCTTTCGTGTCCGCGGCTTCGGGTGCGATCGGCGGCCGCCTGAAGAGAAGGGGAAGGTCGGGAAGGGACGGCGGCTGCCATAGCGCCGTCGCCGGGGCGGCGCTTTCGGCTACCCAGCCATCCGTCTGGTAGACCGGCCGCTTCGGCGGTTCTCCCGCGCGCTTGAATAAGACGGTGCCGGGGGCATTGATCGTATGGAACGCGCGGAAGGCTTCCGTATCCATTTCGGCGTGGCCGACCAGCAACCAGCCTCCGTCCACCAGCGAGCTCCAGAAGCGGTTGACGCAGCTCCGGATCACTTCGTGGCTGAAATAGATCATGACGTTCCGGCACAGGATCAAGTCGAACGCCGCGAGATTGTGCAGCAGCGAGGGATAGGGATGTTTCACCAGGTTGTGGTACTGGAATGCGATGCCTTCCCGGTATTCGTCCCCGATGCGCCAGGAGCGTGCGGATTGCACGAAGCAGGCGCTCTTGATCTCCTCCCCGGTGCCGCGCAGTGCCCAGTCTCCGAAATGCCCCTCCCGGGCCTGTGCCAGGAACTTGCGGTTGATGTCGGTGCCGACGATGCTCACGTCCCAACCGGCGAGTTGCCCGGCGAACTCCCGGCGGAGCAGGATGGAGAGGGAATAGGCCTCCGCGCCTGTCGCGCAGCCGGCGCTCCAGATGCGGATCTGGCGGCGCGGGGCGTTCCGTCGGATGATGTCCGGCAGGATCGTCCGGCGCAGCGCTTCGAACTGCTCCTCATGCCGGAAGAAATAGGTTTCCCCTATCGTGAGATCCGCAACGAGTTCGTCCAGCTCCGCTTCCCCGGCCTGTCCGTCCTTCAAGAGAGCCAGGTAGGCCGAGCACCCGGACATGTTCAACGCCTCCAGCCGTTTGGCGAC
>SCTG01000072.1 GCA_004298335.1 Nitrospirota bacterium | reverse complement strand
AGCGGCGGTGCCTGACCTACCGCTACCGGGCATGAGCGCCGAGACAATCTGGCTCATCGTCGGGTTCGGCGGCCAGGGGCTGTTCTTCGGCCGGTGGCTCGTCCAGTGGTTCCACTCCGAACGGGAGCAGGAGAGCGCGATCCCGCTCGCCTTCTGGTACTTCAGCCTGATCGGCGGCCTGATCACACTCGTCTACGCCATCCACCGCATGGACCCGGTGTTTATCACGGGGCAGGCCGTCGGCACGCTGGTCTATCTCCGCAACCTCATGCTGATCCACCGCAATAAACCGCCGCTCGACGCGAACGCGTCGGCGACCACCCCTTCCGTACCCACTCCTAAATCCTGATGGGCTCTTCTGCCCGTCCTGCACTGCTCCTCGCCATCTGTGCCCTGTTGTTCCTCCTGGGGCTAGGCACACTCGGCCTGACCGACCGCGACGAGGGCTCGAACGCCGAGGCCGCCCGCGAGATGGTCGAGTCCGGCGACTGGGTCACGCCGACCCTGAACGGCGTTCCCCGCTTCGCCAAACCGGTCTTCACCTATTGGCTCATCTCCGGCTCGTACCTGGCGTTCGGCGTCAACGAATTCACGGCGAGGCTCCCTTCCGCCCTCTTTGGCACCGCGCTCGTCCTGATGCAGTACGCCTTCGTGTCGCGTCTCTTCGGGCCGGCGGTCGGCCTCCGGGCCGCCCTCATGCTCCTGCTCAATATTGAGATTCTGGCCATCGGGCGGCTGGTGCTGACCGACATGGTCATGATGTTCTTCACGACCGTCAGTATCTTCAGCTTCTTCCTCGCGATGTGGGGAGAAGGCAAGGCCAAGCGCTGGTACTGGGGATTCTATATCGGCATGGGCCTGGCCACCCTGACCAAAGGGCCCGTCGGCCTGCTGGTGCCGCTCCTGGCCGTCGTTCCCTACCTCTGGCTGACGAGACGCTGGCGGGACGTGCTCCGGGAATGCCGGCCGCTCGCGGGCACGCTGGTCTTCCTCGCGGTGGCGGCGCCCTGGTATACGGCCATGTTCATGCTCCACGGTTCCGGCTACGCCGACTCGGCGCGCGGCGACACGCTCACCCGTTTCTTTTCCGTCATCGGCGGGCACGGAGGGACCGTGCTGTTTTACGTCCCGATCCTGCTGCTGGGATTTTTCCCCTGGAGCGGGTTTCTCCCGGCCACGCTCGTCCAGGCCCTGCAGGGTTCCCGTTCTGCTGTCGCCCAGGACCGGCAGCGTCACTTGCAAATACTCTGCGCTGTCTGGATCGCGGCCGTCTTCGTCTTCTTCTCCCTGTCATCCACGCGGCTGCCCCATTACATTGCGCCGCTGTTTCCGGCGGCCGCGCTGCTGGTCGCCGCCTCCTGGGACCGGCTCCTGTCGGAGGAAGGCGGCCGGTGGGGACGTTTCTCCCTCTGGTTCACGCTCGGCATCGGGGGCTGTCTGGGGCTGGCGTTCATCGGAGTGGACTGGGCCTACGATCGCTTCAACGCACAGATCCTGCTGGAGTTCCCCGCCGCGGCGCAGGTGGGACCCGGCTGGGCGCCGACGGCGATCGGCTTCCTCATCCTCGGCGGAATGGGCCTCTTCGGTTATGCGGCCCTGACCGCGGGCAAGATCGGCGTGAGCTTCGGGATCGCATCATCCGTCATGGCGGGCGCCGTGATGCTCATCCTCACGGTCGCGTTGCCGCAGTTCAACCGGCATTTCATCGCGCCTCCCCAGGAGCTGGCCGCCATCGCCGGCCTGAACCTGGACGCAACGGACCAGCTCGTGGCCTACGGCCGCCCGAAACCCAGCCTGCTGTTCTA
>SCTG01000203.1 GCA_004298335.1 Nitrospirota bacterium | reverse complement strand
ACTCAGCACTACGGTAGACGCTTATGGACCCGACCAGTTTAAGATTGCCGAAGAGAACGCCAAAGTCCAGGTCAACCAAACCGATACCAATGGTTCGGCAGAATCAGGACTTTCATCTAGGTATTATGCGAACTTCAAGAAATTTACAAATACTGGCAAGATGATGATATATCAACCCATCGAAGGAGTAGTTACTCAAGGTATCTGCAACGCTGGTAATACGATGACTCTACAAGTAGCTATGAAAGCCAGTAGTTCAAAAACTATTAGACTGGGCGTACTTCAACTTAATAGTAGCGGAACGATTGACAGCATCGCTAGTGCTATAGTTCCCTCTACATTTGGAGCTAACTCAACCGACCCAACTCTAGCAACAAATACTGCTTATGTTACGGCTGGACTAGCTATACCAAGCGGAGCGCAGGGGATAGTTAGCGGTAACGGAGCAAACTGTTCTGTTACAACCTCTTGGCAAACTTTCGCCATTAACTTTACACCACCAGCCAATGCCAAAAACCTAATACTGGCAATTTGGACGGACTCTCAGTTTTCGGCGAACGATATATTATCTTTATCGCAAGTAATGCTGACTAATGGTGCGTTCTTGAAAACGTGGGCACCATTCGACCCATCATTGAGACTAGTTGAATGTCAACGTTTTCTTAGGGTGCTACCACTATCCATCAACACAGGACTTGGATTTAAAGTAAGTTCTGCACGCATAGACTTATTGTTCTCATGGAGTGTTCCTACCAGAGCAACGGGTACGTTTGTAACCACCATCACGGACTATGGTTCGGGCACAACTAAAATTACAATCAGCGATTTTACCGCAGGGAATACTGATTATGTTGCAACTGGGGCTGTCACCGTTACTGGAAACTATGGAACCGCTAGCGCTGTGACAATGACTTGTACTGCGGCTACTAGCTTTGACCATAGTACAGGTGATTTATCGGCTGTAGACGCAGTTGGCTCAGGAGTAATAAGCTATATGGACGCAGGGCTATGATGGATTTAGGGAGTTCTTGACGGATTTATATTTAACATTAACTATATGTGCAGGAAATAACTATGCCTAAAGCAATTACTCAAGCAACAGATGAATTACGAGGGGGCGTAATGGAAGAAGATAAGCTTCATATCAAAGCCCAATATGACACTAAGACCAAACTAGCTATTGCTTCAACCGATACGGTTGATCGAATGGGTGAGAGCATCGATCAAAAGGGATGGGATCTCAAAAATTATATAAGCAACGGTGCGCCTATTCTTTTTGCGCACAATGATAAAGAAGTCATGATCGGCAACGCTCGTCAAGTCAGGGTTGACAAATCTATCACAAAAGGTGGTGCATTAGTCTTTGAACCTGATTTTCATGATAAAACCGATCTAGCCAAAGCCATCGGTGGACTGTTCGAGGAAGGTCGAATGAAAACTTTTTCAGTCGGTTTTTTACCGATTGATCAGGATGGAAATACTTATACCAAACAAGAACTACTGGAAATATCGGCTGTTAATGTTCCTGCCAATCCCGAAGCCCAGATGATGGCTTATCGAAGCATGACTCACAAAGGAGTCAGCAAAGAACTGGCCGAAGATATTTCAGGTGTTCGCAAATCTTTCGCTAGCTTCTTTAAAGGTGCTATTGCTGATGAACTAGCAAACCCCGATGATTATGAGGTCAAGGAAGATAAAATGGATGATGTTTTTGATATTTTCTGCGCTTTCTGTGACGTTTATTTCGATATGGCCACTTCGCCAGATGATTTCACAGTCCTATTAAAAGAGTGCATTTCACTTCTTAATAAGGTAGCAAATGGCACATATCCAACGCCTAATGCAGTTCAGGCATCATTTTCTAAAGTTCTTGACAAGAATCCGCATACCAATAATGATGTGGATAATCAGGCAAAAGCACCCAGTGCTGCGCCGAATCGAAAACACCTGGAAGAACGGATAGCAATGGCGAAAATTATAGCCAGGGCAGCCGAGATTCTCGCAAGGGATGAAAAGCTTCCACAGGAAAATCGATCTCAAGTGAACAAAGTAATTAAACGGGCTGGCGAAATAATAATCTCGCAGCACAAAGAGGAACTAAAAAATGGGTAGAATTGCAGAACTATTTGAAAAGAAAGCTCTCGGTACTCTTTCAGATGCCGAAACAAAAGAGCTTGCTTCATTATTGGCTGAGGCCAAAGCCACCGAAGGTGGTGAAGATGAAGAAGTTGTTGAAGGTGAAAGCGAAGATCTTAGTAAAGAGATCGATGCTGCTGCACAGAAAATGGCCGATATTTTCCAGGCTAAGTTAGATAAGAACGCTGAGGAAATCAAAGGTGTTTTGGCTGAAATGAAAGCCAATGGCGCACCTGTTTCAGAGGTATCTTCCACCACCAAATATTTTGTCAATAAAGAGCTTGGTGAGCGAACCGCTAAAGAACTTTCGGATATGAAGATCCAAGTTCCAGGTCGTGAGAGTAAGAAATTTAAAGAAGTTTCAATGCGCACAACCGAGTTCTTGAAAGCCTTCTTCGCTAACGATGTTCAGAAGTTGCAAATCTTAACCGATAGCACTTCCGACTCGACTGCAGCAGGTTACTTGATTCCGCAAGAGTACGCTAATATGATTGTCGAAGATCGCCGAGATGCGAACATCATGCGTCAGTTAGCCGCACCTGCAATCAATATCAATGGTGCGACTTTCAACCTGCCAAACCTAGCTTCACGACCTAAGGCTCAGTGGGTAGCAGAAAAAGCCGCTAAGAACACCAGTACGGCACAGTTTGGTAATACCGCATTCACACCAAATGCACTAGCCGTAATTGTTCCAGTCACCAATCAGTTAGCCGCCGATGCTCAAATTGGTGTCGATGGTTCAATCTTGAACTACCTAGCTGGACTGATGGCTGTTTCCCTAGCAGAAGCCGAGGAAAAAGCTTTTTGGACTGGTTCTGGGAGTGGTCAGCCAAAGGGTGTAAATCAATACACGCCTGGCCATACAGTTGCTGCAGGTGATGTTACTGATGCTGCACGAGCAGACGCTATTATCGCTGGTAAGATCCGAACTGCTCAGGGCTATCGCCAAAGGGCTTCATGGGTTGGGAACCAAGAAACCTATGAGAATGTTCAACAGCTTAAGGACTCACAGAATCGCTATCTGCTAAATATGCAGAATGGAATTGGTGATCCTGAAACCAACACCCTAGTTGGTCGGCCAGTTTACGAATCGAATTACTTACCTGGTGGTGAGTTATGGTTCGGCGATTGGAGCTATTACCAGATCGTTGATCGTATGGGCATCCAAATCAAAATCAGTGATGAAGCCGTTGTCGCTGGTGTAAGTGCCTTCGAAAAGAACTTGACCTTCATCCGAGTTGAGGAACGAACTGACGGACAATTAGTCCTACCAGCAGCCGTAACTCGTGTCACAGGATTGGGTACACCGTAAGCCTAGACCTTACAAAGAAGCAATTAACCGCCTTCGGGCGGTTTTTTGTTAGAATATGCTTATGAATGGCTATAAAAGAATCCGCTTTACTAAGACCTATAAAATTTATAGACCAGGTGATGTCATCTGGGCAAAACAAAGCATTGCCGAGTTCTTGCTAAAAAATGGGTTTGCGATACAGTCTAAGGATATGACCGCAAGCGATTTGAAGCAAAAGGACTTATTCGATGCCAGCAACACTTAATACGAATGCACTTTGTTCCCTTAGTGATGTTAAAGAATCTTTAGGCATTGTTTCGAGCGATACCACCAAAGATAACATTATAATCCGTAAAATCAACCAGGCTTCACAACAGATATCAAATTATTGTGAGCGTATTTTCCAAGCCGCTGATTATGTCGAGCAATACAATGGTAGCAATATCGATCAGCTAGTTTTGAATCAGCGACCTCTGAACTCTGTTACAAAGTTAGAATACCGAGGCACTACTTTAAATCAGGATAACTGGTACACCCTTGATAATTCCTATTTTCATACCGATTCAACCGCAGGGATTCTGAAACTTTTGTTTGCCGCTGAAGGTAGGTGGGATAAATGGCGTGTTACTTATAATGCTGGTTATTCTACGATTCCAAGCGATCTGGCCGAAGCTTGTGTCTTATTAGCTTGTTATTATTATCAGAACAAAGATGGCCTAATACAAATAATGGAAAAACAAGAAGGCCAACGCAGAATTAAATATTATCCTGGAATACAAAGCTTCAACGAACTGATGCAACAACTTGGTATTGGACAGGTGATCGATGGTTATGCCAACTGGCCGTTGAAGGTGGAATAATGCAAGTTTTCTTCCAAAATCACCAGATTACGATTTATCGCAATCGTAAGGTGGCCAATAAGGATAAATTCTCGATGTCTGCCACTTTAACGGTCTATGATAGCGATATTCAGCCAGCTACTGATCAGAGAACGGAATTCGTTGGTGGACGCATCGGAGCCACCTTTACGGCCTTCGTGGATTCAAATGTACCAATTAAAGAAGGCGATCAAGTCCTAACCGAAGATGGCAAACGCTATTCGGTGCGTGGCGTGGCTAATTATAGTGGCGCAGGACTTTTAGACCACACCGAACTAACAATGACGGCACAAGATGGTTAATATACAGATTAAGAACCTCGATCAGATAAAGAAAGCCTTTAGGCAATCGCCTGATCTGATGCTGAAAGAGTTAGGTAACGCCATTAAGAAAACCTTGATTACTATTCAGGGGGAAACTATTAGAAATGTCCATCCAGCCAGAGGGATAAACATAATAACTGGTGGTCTTTTATCCGCCACTGAAAGGCCACCTTTATTTACTCAGCTAAAAGGTGTTTATGCAGTTGATATTGAGTATGCAAAATTTGTTCATGATGGCACAAGATTTATGAAAGCTAGGCCATTTTTGCAAAACGCTGTCAATACTGAACAGGAATTAACGGATAAGTTCTTTTCAGAAGCCGTTAATAATGTATTATCCAAAATAGGCAAGGACACTAAATGAGCATATCGACCACTTTAAAGAATCAAATAATGGATTACATTCAAGCTTGTCCATCGGTAGAACGAACCTATGGTCATCAAGAACTTAACCCCTCTGGTTGGCCAGCCGTTTTTGTTGAAGCAACTGGTATGGATGGCGAGTTTGTAGATACGGCCAATAACAAGCGGATTTATGCGTTTCGAATTACTATACTTTTTCCAATAAGTCAGGATATGCCTGGACTTCCAGCAGGAACTAACAGATTAGAATACGCCGAACAAACCGTTGCAACAGTTCTTGACGAAATAATAAATACACTTGATACTAATTTTACAGGTGAAGGTTCGCCTGTCCTGTTCTTCGAAGCTGCGACAGACATCCAATGGGGTGAAACCGCAATCGAATCAGGAATGGTCAAGGCAGTTGAAGCAACGCTAAGGATCTACACAGAATTTAGGGTTCAATAATAAGAGGTAAACTATGACAAAGTTCATCGGACGGAGAGGATCACTGGGGGTAGCAAAAGAGGCCAGTCGTGGCACAGCCGTAGCTCCTGCTTATTGGATTCCTAATGCTAAGATGTCTTTCTTTGACGGCATTGAATCGGCTTCTGAATCGCAAGGACTTGGGAACATCGCTGATCAAGACAGCTTTTATGTAACATTCAAGATGGCTCAAGGCTCTGTCGATGCTGAACTTTATGATACTGCTTTGGGCTATATCTTAATGGGACTATTGGGTGCTGCACCTGTTACTACTGGCGGTTCGCCTTATACACATACTTTTACTCTTTCTCAGACCAACACAGCCCAGACCCTGACGTTTTACTGGAAAGACCCAGATCGTAACTATGCCTTCAGACTCGGAGTTATCGACAGTCTTAAAATCACCGCAGCACCGAAAGGAATGGTGGAATATTCCTTTACAATAAAGAGTCGAAAATCCAATGACTGGGGAACTCTTTCACCAACCTTTACTTCGCTCGGTTCTAAATTCCTGCACCAGCACGTTCAGGTTCGTCTGGCTTCCAGTATCGGTGGATTGTCGGGTGCTTCCAAATTGAACCTGACCAATTTCGATATGACTATCAATCGCAATTCCATGTTCGATGAAACTATGGGTACTGTTGAGCCTATCGACATCCTAAGTCAGCAACTATCGGTAGAAGGTACTTTGGAACTGAAACTTGAAGATGAAACTTACCGTAATCTAATGCGAGATAATACCTATGATGCAATGGAAGTAAAGTTTGTCAATGGTGCAAACTCAATACTGCAACTTCAATTCCCAAGAGTTAGCTTTAGCCAATGGACACCTGACTTTACCTTGAATGCTATATCCAAGCAAAAGATTAACTTCAAAGCAAACTATGATGCTACCAACGGACTCGATATAATTAGCACAGCAGTATTAACTAATCTGAAAACAAGCTATTAGAAAGGGTTCATAATGGCTCTAACAATTCGTAAGAAGGTCACACTAGAGTTCTTAGGTGACGAATATAAAGATGCTTATTTAACTTTCAGGGCTATCCCTGTTAGTGAGTTAGAAACACTCCTAGCCAAGCTTCCAAAAGAAGATGCAGCCCAGGAAGAAAAAACCAAGTCTATTGGCATAATGCTTGATGTTTTGAAGGAATATTTCCTAGATGGAAAATTCCCAAATAAAGAAGGTATGATTGAGGATGTTACCAAAGAGGACATGGACAATATCGATGCAGACACCGCAATCCACTGCTTCCAGGGGTTATCGGGCGTAAGCTCAAATTTAGAGCAGGAGTCGAGGACTTCTTCGACTCCATTGACTCAGACGGCATCGCCAGAAGCCAACCACCAATCGAGTATCTAAAATACAAATACCGTTCGATCTTTAAGTTATCGGCGGCTGAAATGGAAGCTGAACCTGCTGATCAGTTCTTTACTAATTTACTCATCTATAATCTAATACAGGAGAAGCAACTGGATAATATTAAGATGCAGGAACTAGAAGCAAAACATGGCCAACACAGCAGATATTAAAGCCGTAATTACAGCCGAAGATCGAGCCAGTAGTGTTTTAAAGGGCTTTTCCGATAACGTAGGTGGGATTGGCGGTAAGATCGCAGGAATCGCTGAAGTTGCTGGTAAAGCACTCCTAGCGGCTGGTGGTGCGGCGGTAGCTTTCGGAGCTTTATCGGTTAAGTCTTATTCTGAATCTGAGAATGTTCAGACACAATTAGTCGCTGTTTTGAAATCAACCCATGAGGCGGCAAAGCTCCAGCTACAAGATCTAAACGAGCAATCGGCAGCTTTGCAAAAAGTTACTAAATTCTCAGATGAACAAGTAGGTTCTGCTCAAGCCATGCTCTTGACCTTTACTCAGATTCATGGTGCAGTTTTCCAAAAAGCCATCCCTGCTATTCTTGATCTAGCGACAGCCATGCACGAGGATCTACAAAGCGCATCTATTCAGGTCGGTAAGGCTTTGAACGATCCAGTTACAGGTATTACAGCTTTGCACCGAATAGGTGTTACATTTAGTGAAACCCAAAAACAACAGATACAAAACTTTGTCGATGCCAACAATCTAGCGGCTGCTCAAGGTGTTATTTTGAAAGAGCTAACTAAAGAATTTGGTGGCTCGGCGGTGGCCGCAGGAAATACTTTTGCTGGTTCGCTCATGAAGTTAAAAAATTCTTTCGATGATGTAAAAGAAAGTGTTGGGAAGGTTATAGTCCAAGCCCTAACACCTTTCGTTGCTAAGTTAGCTGATGTGATCGCTAGGGTAGATTGGCAAAAAGTTATCCACAATACAGTAAATGCCCTAAAAACTTTTGTAGAAGTTCTTAAACAAACTTTTGAGAAGATAATGGACGTTTACAACTCGATTATAAATTACATTGAGCCTGGCTTTAATAGATTTGTAGATATTGTTGAGCGAATCACTCATGTAATTGTTGAGGTATTCTGGCCTTCGCTAAAACAGTTAGCAGACACTATTGAAACTCGGTTGATGCCACAGATTTTAAAATTATGGAAAATCCTCGAACCTGCATTGACAGATGCCTTAAAAGTAATAGCTGTAGTAATCGGAGTGGTTGTTGTAGGTGCTATTTGGATATTCATCAACGCTTTAAATGTAGTCTTGTCAGTTTTGGGATTCGTAATTCGCATAATAGGTGATCTTATAAGCTGGTTTGGTAATTTAGGCGGTGTCATAATCAACATCTTTAGAGGAATTCCAAACGCCATAGGCAAGGCATTCGATGGTCTGGTGGATATTATTACCTGGCCATTTAGAGAAGCTTTCAAGATTATTAAGGCTGGTATTAAAGATGTGGTCGATCTATTCAATCATGTCAAACACGATATTACTGGCGCACCTTCTAATTTGCTTCATGGAATTGGCGGTCTTTTAGGTCATATCCCAGGTTTTGCAGAAGGTGGAACCGTGCCTGGCGCAATCGGTCAACCGATGTTGGCAGTAGTACATGGTGGAGAACAAGTAATACCTAACGGCAAAAGCCCTTCGGGAGCTAACATCAATATATCTATCAATGCTGGCGCATTCACTGGTTCTCAGATAGACGCTAGAAAACACGCCTTACAGATTCTTAAAGCTTTGCAAGATGCTGCCGCTTCTAAAAACACTACCGTTGGTAGTCTGATAGGAGTAGCATGAGCTGGCTTTTAAATTCTACGTCAATCCGCAAACCGAACTCAATGAACGAGTCCAACAGTACACAGGTAGCTCAGAACCGCACTTTGGGTGGGAATATCAACCGAGATTACTTCGGCAATAATAAGAATGTTTTCACATTAGTTTATAATAATGTCAATGCTACTGATTGGGCAGTTATCAATACGATTTATCAAGCTTTTCTATTAGACGGGACAGCTAGGAGCTTTCAGATAACCGATATTAACTATAACGGTGCGGCCACCACTTCGAGGAATTGCCATCTTGATCTTCTGACACGAGATTACAATATCCCTGGGAGCACCTTCTTAACCGATTTTGTACTCGTTTTGACGGAGCAGTAGTATGCAGTCGGTAAATGCTGCATTCACAGCCGAGGAAAAAGATTTTACCAGGCGAATAGTCGAGAATCTTTTGATATCTTGGCATCGTCAAAACGTACTTGGGAATAAGACCTTCACTATTGGTGTTTCGACTATCGGTGGAAATGACATTATTGGGATTACTGCTGGTGCAGTTGGCTCACCTTCTAACTATAAATACTTCGATGAATCAGCTTATGCAATGAGTCTAGGCTGGGAACGAGGCTATAACATGCCGACAGGCGGTTTAACGATGGCTTTGGCCGAAGCAGTCTTAGATAACTCCTCTGGGCGTTTTACGCCTCGTTATATGGGTGGAAACTCGGAGATATCTACCGCTATTTTACCGAGTCGGCCAGCCATTATAAACGCTGGTTTTAATATCGGTGGAGTTAATATCAGCATACCGCAATTTGCAGGATTGATCTCTGACCAGCCAGAAGTAGGTGTGAGGGATAGGTCTGTGAATTTGAAATTGATGGACTATGTGTCTTATTTCAAAGACAAAAAACTAGATACTGCCGTGATGTTTACTGGTCAGAGAACCGACCAAGTTCTGACCACCTTATCTTCTTTGATGGGGATGAACACGGCACAATACGATTATGATACTGGTGTCAACTTAATACCGTTTGGATATTTTCCTGTAGGAACTAATTTCGCAGATGCTTTCGGACAACTCGTAGAAGCCGAGGGTGGACATTATTACCAAGATGAATCAGGCACTTTTAAGTTTGAAAATCGCTATCACTGGAATAGTGCACCTTATACCAATGTCCAAATGGTTATTAACACCTCTCAAGTAATAGATGCAAAATCGCCAGATTTATCGCATCTTATAAATCTAGTCGAAATCACATCTAATATCCGTACTAAACAAACAGATCAGCTTTTGTTTACTTTAGCATCACCACTTACCCTAGCACCGAATACTACAACTGATTTATTTGTTAATTTTAATGATCCAATATTAGCTCTTGATACACCTGCCTATTGGGTTGCTAATAGTATCAGCGATGGTACTGGGACTGATCTAACTTCTTCGGTTACTCTTAAATCGTATAGTGCCTTTGCTCAAGCGGCTAAGTTGACCTTTAATAATTCCAGTTCAAGCACAGCTTATATTACTTCATTAACTCTTTACGGTAGGCCAGCATTAGTTTCTACTAATCTTTACTATCGGGCAAAAGACGATTCTTCTGTGACTGCTTACGATACGCAGATACTTACATTAAATAATGATTTCATCGGTAGCCAGATTTGGGCGCAGACACTTTCACAAATGATATTAAATGATTTCTCCGATCCCAGTAATATTCAACAGATTACAATTAAAGCTATGCCACAACTTCAATTAGGCGATCTTATTAGTTGGCAAGGTCGTTATTGGCGAATCTTTGATTATAAAACTACTCTCGATCCATCAGTAGGTTTTACACAGGACTTGCTTTTACTACAGAAAACTATAACCAGCTACTTCCGAATTGGTATTAGCACCATAGGTGGGAGTGATAAAATTTCACCATGACTGATTTTTACCCACAATCAACCGACCAATTAGGCGGTTCAACTAATCCCAACAGAGGGAATGTCATTGCTCGTGGTTCTTTTTTAAATCAATCAATGTCAAGTGCTGGTACTGGATATTCTTTATCATTGTCTGTTGCGCTACCAATAGACACTGCTAATTTTTTCTTGAATGCAATAGGCTTTACAACTAACTGGAATCTTGGTGCTGGTACAATAGAAAATTTTCCGATTCCATTTAACCAAATGAATATTTCTACAGGCAATGTTCAAAGAAACGGTAATTTATATATCATGACCAGCACCAAGCCTACATCTTATTCTTTAAATATCGATTTATGGGATCGTAGTATCAGTCAATCTGGGATTAACATTTATTATAAGGTTTTGGCCTTTGCATTTTGAGTTCTTGACCAATCTCAGAATTAAGGTTCAATAAAGCTATGCAACAGAAGAAATACAGAGTTACCTGTTTGAAGTGCGGTGAAAGCGATATCCTAACGATTGAAACCGCTAATCATCTGATTTTAGATTTCGCTAAACAAATGCTTACTAATATCTTAGCTGGCCGTTGGCGCAAAGATTTACAATGGGGTTTCGAATGTCGCTGTGGGAATGATAATCGTCTTGCAGCCGCTGAGAAAGATGAGTTTGATGCTTTAGTTCAAGGCAGTGTGATGACAGTTGAAAAAATCGCTCGTAGTTTACAGATACCAGATGAAAAGCAATTTAAGATGGTGGAAGTCTGATGAGTTATGCAGCTTGGTCAGTAGTCTTTGGTGAGCAACCCTCGGCTGCTAAATGGAATATATTAGGTACGAATGATGCTTATTTTGATTCTGTGATCTCAAGGTTCGTGGCTATAGATCCAGGAGTTGTAGTTGTTAATGCTGTTGACCCTGCCAACACTAACTGGACTTCCGTAGATATAACCGCCAACACCAGTGCAACTGCAACGGCGGTACTTCTACATGCTGTAGGTACATCCACTGACACAACAAGGCATTTGTATCTGAGAACGACAGGTAGTGGTGATGCACAAGATTCTACGACAACAATTCTCACTACACAGGTAGCAAATGTACAGGTTCATAATACTACCGCAGTCAAGCTAGACGCATCACAGAGCTTTGATTATTCAGTAAGTAATGCGAACATGTCCGCCGTTACTTTGGTAGTTAGAGGCTACTGGGAAACCGTAGCTTAATGAAATTATCCTTGAGATACCATGATTTATCTGGCTGACTCCATAACTAATCTGAATACTTATGTTTTAATTGGGGTGGCTTTAGTAGTCGGGCTGTTTACTCTCATTAGGGGTCGGGCGGATGTTTGGAAGTCAAACTATGAGGGCGAAAAAGAACGAGCTGATAATCTCCAAACTGATAAAAATACTATGGGTCAGACAATTGCTAGCTTAAATGAAAAGATTATCAAACTTGAATCTGCTCCCAATGTAGATAAGTTATTCGAGATGATGCAACACCACGACAATAATGCCGCCAGGCGTAATGAGCAAGTAGTTAAGGTTCTGAAGAAAATTGTCGAAAACCAAGATAGAACTGCGGAGAAGTTAGCAAAGAAATGAAAAATACTGCCGTTTGGATGGCCTCTACATTGCATTTATTCTGGGCTGGGCTTCTGATATTTGACACTGCTCCTGAACGAGTGACTGGCTTAAATCTACTCCACCAAGTTTTCCCCAATCGCCAGCTTTTAATCATTGTTCTTATTTCGTTCTCTATTCTTGCTATCAGGGCAGTTTATCGACCCGATGGAGTAAAGTCTTTAATGATGATACTACCCCAACAATTCCTATTAGTAATAGCAGCTATTGCGGTCATTCAGACTATCGCTTTAGGACACTTTGCTGATGGAGTCATGCGACCCCGAACTTTCCTAGCCGCCGATAAAGCCTCAGTAGTTCTGATTGCTTTGTTCCATAGTTTCGTGTTATTAAATTTTCATAAGATGAAAGGAAATCATGACATATCAATCATTTAAATCAGAGTGGAATGGTCGCAGAATAGACTACGACCACGTTTACGCTTACCAATGCGTAGATTTAATTTTAGAATGGTGTAAAGAGAATGGCTTCCCCTCGGGTATCTGGGGTAACGCTATCGATTACGCCAACCGACCCTCACCTACTTTTGTTCAGCATTTTAGCCGAGTTTCAGATTACAAGCCTGGTGATGTCGTAGTTCTCTATGGTCTATCTGGTAATCCTTATGGTCATATCGGTCTATTTGACCATAAAGACGCTTCTGGTATCTGGTTACTAGAACAAAATGCTATGGGGGGCGGCAATGGTATTGGTAAAAATGCTATTGGTGTCTATCGAGCTATATCTCTGAGCCGTGTAGCGGCCATCTATCGCCTTAAAAGCGTAGTACCACCGCCAGCACCATCTCCTGCCCGACAAACCGTTACCCTGCCTGGCAGTGTTCAGTCCTGGCGACTATATAAGGTAGGTTCAGGTCTACGGCCTAACACCTCAGACCAGATTGCTACCCTAGCTCCTGCCCAGTTCGGTGGTCTTACCTACAAGGTTGAGGCTTGGGTAGGCGACTACGCTGTAGTCATTCAGACACAGATGTTTGGTAGGGGTGTAATTTGGGTCAAAAATACCCCAGCAATAATTAAGTAAATAAGGAGCAATATGAAACTAATAGGAACAGTCCTTCTAGCAATTTGGCTAGTAATTGTCGGCCTTGATTGGGCAGGATATGTCATATCGGGCATTAAGTTTCAGGGTATATTCGCCATCGTCACTGGTGCCATAATAGCCCTTGAAACCCTAAACGTAATCGAGAAATAGGAAGGAAAATAATGCAAAACCCATTAACAGCTTTAGCTGGCAAACGAACCTACATTGTAGCTGTCGTTATGGCGGTTCTGAATTTAGCTGTGGCCTTTGGCTGGATTTCACCTGACCACTTGTCGCAGATAAATGTAGTTCTGGGTGCGCTCGGTTTGGGTGCGCTTCGAGCCGCTATATAAGTAAAAGTAGCCCATGAGGGCTACTCAACACCTACCTGAACCACCACCTCTAGTGGTTGAAGGTTCCTGGTGGGACAACATCGTATTTACGAGCTTTACCACCAGCCTTTTGAATTTTCTTGAGCCTTTCAGGATCGCTTTGCTTCAACCAGGAAAAATGCAGAAATGGCTTTTTGCGTTTCTTAGCTAGATCCCGATAATAATTCGGGTTCTTTGCTAGATTGGTTTCGGCTCGTTTCTGTCCTGGTGTTTTATCCATGTTTACTTCCTTTCAATCTGTTACAAATACTGTGCGTGGGCTGAAGATTGTTTGGATCATCGATTAGTTCAGGGCGGCTACTGCTTGGCAAAATGTGATCCAGTTCCATTTCGCTTTCGTGGACTTGCCTTCGGCAGATGCCACAAGTGTAATATCCCTGATGATTTGGCGGATTAGCTTTGATCCAAGCTCTGCGAACTTTGAAACGAAGTTTTCTAATCTTGCGTTTCTCTAGCTTTCTTTGTTTCCAAAAAGTACGGTGAACTTGGACTTCGCCTTCTTCAATCATTAGGCTCGGAGCAGTCGCTTGATTCTACCACCGTTCGATTCGTGCCTGATCGATGTGAACAGATTGTATCGCTTTCGCATCACAAGCTGACTTTCAGGATATTGCTCACGAAGTTGCCGTCTAGCTCTGGTGATTGAATCTGGGAAGGTAACCTCGTACAAGAATTTACCTCGCTGTTCCTTGTTGAGAACTAAACCTTCGTGTTCCCAAACTTTGAGAATGAGCCTTCGGTCATTGTCACGATAATAGTTTATGTTGCCTCGAAAGCCTTCGGCTAATAGCTGTTTGATATAGTTTAGTGCGCTATTTGGCCGAGTTATTTTTACGCCTGGCTTATCGCCTATGTTTTCGAACTCTAAATTTACGTTTTCTAATGCGGACATTTTACCCTCTTTTCTTAATGTTAATTCGCACAGTTATAGATGTCGGCTACTCCTTTCCGCTTCATTCTCGATCTGCATCAGCCATTCTTTATCGGTGGCAAGCGGTAGCGGACAACCTGCTTCATTAGAAACAAATAAAAACTTATCAATAGTTTGAGCCATTTCTTTAGTGTTTAAATCAGCAGAGGATCGCCAAAAGATTCGACCTTTTTTCTCATATGCATAAATACCTTTATTGATTTCTTTATAAACTTGTTTGGCTTCTTCGAGACTGTAGCCAAAATGAACCCCGAATGCGGAGATTATCAGATGCAAATAGGAGTTCTGCGAAAGTGTACGATTGAATTTGAACTCTTTGATTTCAACCATCCGTTTCTTTTTAGATAGATAATTCAACCTATTTCTTGCAGCTTTATTTTGGATAGGGTTGGCAAGAGAGTATTTCATCATTTACCGCCGACAAATTTTGGAACAACTGGTTCAGTAGAAGGACAATAAGGGTTATTCTGATGCGTTATGGGATCGGTATCAGGACAATTGGCGTGCAATAATTTCCCATCGAAACTGAATTTATTACTATAAATATCATAATAAGGTCGATTTGGATCTGGTGGCGTAGGATCTTTTTCAGATAATGCATGGACGGAAGGTGGAACAATCATATAATCTGGCCTGAAAAGAAGTATTAAGACGCAACTGAGTACAATAAACCAAACCATATACCAAAACCACTGACTACTATTTTTGGGGTGATAAAGATATCTAGCCATCAAGTTCCTCGAGATATTTTAGAACCTTATGTGCATCGGTTACATTCTCAATAACGCTTTTATGAGTAGCAACCTCGATTATTTTGACCATTTCCGAACTATCAGTATAGCCAGCATCTTTTAGAGCTTTGAAAACATTTTGCTTGGCTTTGCCTAAATCAGATTCCATTTTGTCTTTATCGATTTCTTCGAAGGGCGTGGCTTCATACCCAGCCATTTTTACTATCCAGGCTAGGAAGTTGCGGTAGGCTTTACCGATAGCTCTGGTTTGAGCCATAGATGCTACGGCATATTCTTCAAAAGATGTTTTCTTTTTTTCTAAATTGGAAGCGAAAGCAAAGCCTCTTGAGATAACTGTGCCGTTCTGGTTGATAATCTCGACTACTGCTTTATATTTAATTTCTTTACCCTCTGTCGGCACACGCTCACAGGTTTGTACTATGTCAGTCAAGCCGTTAAGCGTCCCGATGAACTGCCAGCCTTCTACATGCATATATTGTTTACCAGCAATATTGACCGAAAGTTGATTAGCTCTGGCAAACTTAGTAAGTTCCTGAGCTTGTTTCTTGGCAACAGCCATACTGATCTTTTTATATAGAACAGGTGATTTAGTGTTCGAAGTCGTAGAGTCTGGTGTCTGACGCATCTATTTTATCCTTCCATTTTTTTAACCAATAGGGTGTAGTGTCGATGTGTTTAGGAATTAAGCTCCAAGTTTCAATATCGATATCCATGTCGAACATTATGGCTTGGATTAAGAGATCGTTATATGCCTTAAGAGCTTTTTTGGCCAAAGCAGAGTCAGTCATTGTGCCAAAATCCTTCCTGGTCTTGCCAGGCATTACATTTGTCACAAACCTCTACCCATTGCCAATCATCATCCCAGTCGTAACTTGGATAACCTTTCAGGCGACCAAAATCGAATTCTTCGGAATGTGTTTCGTTATGGTCGCAAATAGATCCTGACTGCCTCGCAAATGAGCCACGATCTAAAATTTGAACGCTATCTTTGATCACTCGTGAGAACGCTTCATTGAACCTTTCTTTTCGTTGGGGTTGATTCACTTTATTTCCTTTCATTTTATGAACCTACCCCTATACTACGCTCAAGTAAAAAGCTTGTCAATATACATTTACGCTCTACTTGTGGATAACTAAATAAAATCCTTGACACGCATTTTTGTGGTAGTAATCTTAGTCTATGCCCATTAAAGAAGGATGCATTGTAGCTTCTCTATCGACTGTCGCAGCTACTGACTTTGAAAGACTTTGATTTAGTTAAAGAGTTTGGTTATGAAGCTACGGTAGGCGATTACTTGAAATGCCGTAAAAATAGCTTGCATGACCTAAAATTGAGCCGTCTACGAGCTTCTAAACAGGAATCTAAAGAACTCCTGGCTTTTATAAACAAATGGGTAGGCATAGCCCTAAAAGCCTTCCTATGGGTTTTTATAAGAATAGTATGGGCAGTTGTTATTATTTTAGAAAACGCCTATGATTTTATTACCGAAACAATAGTAAAATTATCAACAATACGTTCGTTCTTTGTTCGTTAAGCCCTTTAGTCTTGTGTAGCTAGAATGCTTAAAAACACAATATAGGTGGGATTTACAGAACCTAATTTGCTCACTATAATCAGCGATTAGGCAGCGACCAGAAAATCTTTTAATACATTAGTAGGTGTTGTGGATAACTTTAGATTTTCGACTAATCCACCCCAGTAAATTAACTGTGGATAACCTTGTTATAACTTGTGGGCTATTCTGCTTGCTGATCGTGTTCTAAAACAATCTGAGCATCAGGAAACCATTCAGTAACTTTGTCTTTTGCTTCAGCCCAAGTCATTGTATTTTGTTCTACCGCATAGCGAACGCCATCTAAAACAAACATTAAAATAGGGTCTTTAACCATCAGCGTTCGATCCTGTTCTTCATATTCACTAGGTAATTCACTCATATTGTCCACAGGGTAGTATTTCGCTATTGCTTTGGCAAGAACTTAGTTATAAATTAAGAGTATGCAAACCCCAAAGAAATTAGAGATTGGCAAGCTAGGCTTTGCTTTGGGGTTGAGCCTAGCTTTTCGACCTGTAGTTAGGAAAACGGAATGAGTGAGGTTTTAGTTACTGGTGGGGCTGGATTTATCGGGTCACATCTGGCTGATGCGCTAGTGGCCGAAGGCAACAGCGTCACTGTGGTAGACGACCTATCAAGAGGCCGCAGAAGCAACATCAAAAGCGAAGTTGATTTTCGTGAACAATCTATTACCGAACCTTTAGAAGATCTTGTGGAGAGATCTGATTATGTTTACCACTTGGCGGCTTTAGCTAGGGTCAGACCGAGTATTGAAGATCCTGTTGGGTACAACAAAGTCAATTTAGACGGTACTTTGAATGTTTTAGATGCCTGTAGAAAGTTCGGTAAGAAGATAATCTTTGCAAGTTCTAGTTCTGTTTTCGGGGAATCTGAACCGCCTTTTTCTGAAGAAGCCAAGTTCGATCCGAAGAATCCTTACGCTATGCAAAAGCTAATGGGTGAGATGTACATTAGGCTTTATAACCAACTTTACGGTTTGGACTATACAATCCTACGTTACTTTAATGTTTACGGCTCTAGGCAGATTATAGGTGGTGCTTACTCGACTGTGATCGGGATCTTCTTAGACCAAAATAAAAAAGGCGAACCGATGACTATATTTGGTGACGGCGAACAACGCCGAGATTTTACCCATATTGACGATGTGACTAAAGCTAATCTACTAGCTAGAAACTTTAGCGGTGAGTTCAATATTGGCCGAGGCAACAATCGAAGCGTCAATGAGATAGCCGATCTTATAGGTGGTGACAGAGTTAATTTACCAGCAGTTGTAGGCGAATCACGATTTACTCTTTGTGATAATAGCAAAGCCGAAGAAGTCATGGGCTGGATCCCTGAGATCGATGTGACCAAAGAGGTTATAGAAAGGCTTTATGAGGAAGCCGCCTAAGAAAGAAAATCTGAGAGTTCTGCGTGCTGATTTTCAGATGCTGACTGTATTGAAAGATGAGCTTTTTACCAAAGATGGCAAGATCCGTAAGAAAATGACAAAAGGCGTTACTGATTTGATTAAATATGATGCTCACAAATTTATAGAAGCTCAAGATTTCAATTCAATTATGGATCATGCAACTATCGAATATGAAGATGTGGAGATTGAGCCATGAAAATTGTAGCTTTAATAATAGCAATTACCACTTGTCTTTTATTCTTTAGCCTGGCGGCAATCCTAATAATAGGGATGTTGATCGATGAAGAATAAGGCTAGTTTTGATGATGGCACAGTTCAAGATATAAGAGTTGCCGAACTTGTCAAAAAATATAATATAGAAACTATTTTTTACTGGCCAGTCAAACCTGAACTTGTGAATGAACCTGCTGGTCGTATAAGCCTATCCACTGAGCAAATGAAGCTATTGGCGAAGAAATTTGAGATTGGCAGCCACACAATTAGCCATCCACTACTTACTCGGATTCCCTTAGAACAAGCCAAAGTGGAAATAGAGCAATCAAAACTTATTTTAGAAGAAATATTCGAGCAGGATATCAACTCCTTTTCATATCCTAGAGGTTATTCAAATCCTGCGATTCAAGAAGCTGTTGTTGAAGCTGGCTATCTTAGCGCACGCTCTACTCTTGTAGGTTATGTTCACGAGTCCGAGAATCCATTTTTCGAGCAAACAGCCGTTCATGTTGCATGTGATCGCAAAGAATACGCAGGGCTTAATTGGTTCGATTATGGTATTAAATTATTTGAAATAGCCCAGAATATACCTAATTCAGTCTTTCATATCTTTGGGCATAGCTGGGAAATAGACCAAAATCATCAATGGGAAAAGTTTGAAGAATTTTTGAAGGCGATATCGTGAAGATATATATAGCAAATCTTGATCTATCGAGGACTGGCGGCGGCTGGACATTTACCAGAAATTTCGAAAAGGGTATGGGTGATCTTATCACAAATGGTTATGAAAACGATTATCAAGAGGCCGATATTTACTTCATCCCAGGTGCGACTATGGTCAGCCGAGAAGAAGTGCAAAAAGCTAAAGCCGATGGTAAGAAGATAGTTCTTAGGTTAGATAATGCTCTGAGGAATTCAAATAACAGAGGTACAGGCATGAGCCGAATGAAAGACTTCTGCGAAATGGCTGACCTTGTTATTTACCAGAGCCAGTGGGCTAAAAATTTTCTGAAGCCTTTTACTGGTAAGGATGGCGTGGTTATTCTAAATGGCGTTGATAAAACAATCTACAATAATACTGATCCATTGCCTGGCGAAGAAACCTATTTGTATGCCCGAAGTTCTAGGGATGAAAGCAAGGGTTGGATTATGGCTTGGTATTGGTTTGTGACTCGAAGAAATATAGCAGAAAGACAAGGCTATCCCTGGGGTAGGCCAGTATTAGAAATCGCTGGGAAATTTAGCCCAGAGAACCGAGAATATAATTTTGACTTTTATAGTAGTGAGCAATTTGTTTTTACGGGCTATCAACCGAATCTTATAGATGCTTACAAGCGCAACAGATGCTTCCTTTATACATACTTAAATGATGCTTGTAGCAATACACTTTTGGAAGCCAGAGCAATGGATATGTCAATTATAGATGTTTACGGGATGCTCCAAACTGGCGGTGCGCCTGAGATCATGGCCTGCGAAGATATTTCTTTGGAACGGATGTGTAACGAATATAAATTAGAATTGGAGAAACTATGATCGTATCAGACAAATTAGGTCAATTTGCGCCAATACAAACTCCACAAGGTGCTGTGACTGGCCGAATGCGCCAAATAGCTTTTAAGGTAGAAAACGATAAAGATGCCGACCAACTTGTTATTTTGTTCATGGAAGGTGTAGAAATCATTGGGATTATGGGTGACTATATTTTTATGAAACAATTCGTGCCGAGTAAATTAGCGATTGAGAAAAAAAATGAGCTATTACCGCCAACAACTTGAAGAATGGTTAGCTGGGCTTAATGTCAAAGCCCACACCGTCTATGATATTGGTGGAGCGCAAGGCCACGTTAGAGAACGAGTCAAACGCTGGCAAGTAATCAATTATAAGGTGTTGGATCTGCCAGAATATGATTTAAGTGGCTACGATTGGTGGATAGATGAGCATGAAGAACTTAAAGATTCAGCCGATTTAATTTTCTGCCTAGAGGTTTTTGAATATTTAATTGATCCAGTCAGAGCAATGGAAAACCTGGAATTTGTCATGAAACCAGGTGGCCGAGCCTATGTTACTTTTCAATTCGTTTATCCGCACCACAATGAGCTTGAAATGGACTCCTTGCGATATACGGAATTTGGCATAAAACGCTTGGCAGAAAAAGTTGGACTAAAGATCAATAACATTTGGTATCGCCGAGATCGATCAGGTTTGCTTGAAAGTTTTTATAAAATGGACGGGATGAGAGCTGCCAAACAATATCCTCATCATGACACAACTGGCTTTATCGTGGAGTTTGAAAGATGAATTTCACGAAATATAAAGAGCGAGGAGCTTATCACTATCAATGGTATCAAGATAATACATTCGGTTACAGAGATTTAGTAGATACGGTGGTGGACTTTTGCGAGGGTTCGATACTCGATCTAGGTTGCGGTGAAGGTTTGATTGGCTCAAAGCTACTGGAAAAAGGCATTGAAGATTATTTAGGCTACGATTCCGATCCTATTGCAGTTCAATTAGCCGACCCAGAATTGGATATTAGACAAGCTGACATAGAAGAACCTGCGGCCTGGCATTTGGATTATGAATATCTAGTTTGCTTAAATACCATTGAGCATCTGCAAAATGCCGAGGTGGTTCCCTTCATTTTCGAGCATTGCATCTCAAAGGCTGGCATTATTATCACCGACAAGCCTGGTAAGACTCTAGGCAAATTTCATATAAAAGAGTTCACTAAAGAGGATTTACTAGACTTATTCAAAGACTATAAGCCTAAATATTTTGAGCCACATTCAGATTTTCATGGAGTCAGGATTTATAAATGAGAGATTGGAGTACCGAGAAAACTGCTAACTGGTGGGAACAAGCCGATTTGAGGTATAATAATAGGGGTGAGAATGAACCTTCGACTAACTATTTCGCCAAGCACTTTAAGTTTGATAGCGTCCTGGAAATCGGTTCAGGCACAGGCCGTTTGATAAATTCCCTGCCAGCCGAGAGAAAAGGCGCAATGGATATCAATCCATACTTGCTCGATTTGGTTGATAATAAAGCCGAAAAATATGAATATGATATTTCCAAGCCAATTCCGTTAAACCTCAAATACGACCTAGTGTTTACCTACCAAGTTTTGCAGCACCTTAACCACGATCAGTTCTTAAAAGCCCTAGAGAATATCAAACGCTTCGCCAAAAAAGAGATTTGGTTGATCGAAGGCCAAGTCCCAAACGCTAAAGATGGCGAGTTGACTCATGAAAAAGGTAGCTGGCATCACGACTACGCAAAGTACCTTGACTGTTATAAAATAGATGGCATACATGGTAATAAGATAAAGGTGTTTAGATCACTAAAGCAAGGAAAAAGCAATGAATAAGCAAACAGACGATGGGGTTTTGAACTTACCAAAGGGGTTTGACATTGATAGGTACGATAGCAACACCCCTCCAGCTAATGTAGAAGAAATAGTAATGGGCGTGGTTTTAGGTTGCCAGTTGCATCCGAGCATTGAATATCGTGATAAGCGTGTCTCAGAAGCCACCCAAGCCCTTAATAAGCTGATTGGGGCGGCAAGGTTGGAGGAGCTACAGCAGTTCTATGAGTTATATGCGTTTGCTCTAAATCAAGGGGACTATCCTGGAATGAAAATATATGTTGAAGAACGCCTCGCCCAATTGAAAGCTAAAAATGTTAAGTAGAAGCGAGTTTCTTCAAAAAGTAATCTTTATCATAGCGGTGAGCTTAGTGCTAGGATTTGTCTTTGTGGGTATGGCGGTGTTTTTCAATGCGTAGCTCCCCATCAGCATCACTTAATAAAGGGGCGGAGCTACAGATAATTTTGATGGCTTATGATGACCCGACTAATGGCGGGGCTGGACACCACAACGTAGTTTTTGCTACTAGGCAACTTCAACAGTTATTGCTTGACGCACGAATGGACGAACTTGGCGGTGTCATAGAACATCACGACAGTATTTCTGTGCCTTGGGAGGTCGGTACAGAGCCATATATTAAGGGTCGGCTCACCCGCTTAGAAAAAGAAAAGGAGGAAGTATGAGTAAAGTCCCGCTAACTAATCAAATTCAGGCTATTTTAGGCTCTATGTTGAGTGAGGTTGTAGTACATGCTAGGGGTGTAGACCCCTCTGTTACCACAATGGAGGTTTTACATATGTACTCTACATCCGACCATTACCAGAAACTATACAGAGAACTCTTAGAGGTTATAGGCAATGCAATAGCCGAACAGTCCACGTTTTTGAACGATATAAATATTGAGATACAAGACGCTATAAATAAGGTTGAGGAACTATGAGTAAGACTAGATATTGGCAATATATTTGTGATTACTGTGGGCAAGCCGTCCACTACTTCTCGCAGCTAGAAGCTAAAAACGATGGCTGGAAAAAACGAGGTAAGGCGGATTACTGCTCCACGCTATGCTGGAAACAGAGCTACGTTCATAGTAGACCAATTCAGACAATCGCCCATAAAAGCTCATTTGACCGTGCTATCGCTGGTTCAGTAAAAGGTTACGAGGATAAATCATGACCCTAAACACTGATAAGGGGGTAAAAGAAAACCGAATAAAGATTTGGGATGCTTACATAGCTCAACGTGGGCTACACCACCGTTCAGTCAAGCACATGTTCGTTGATTATTCACGCTACCACGAAGCCGAGTTGATTCTGCGGTATTTTATTAAGAACCATATCGATATAGTTAATCTTAGAGTTTTAGATTACGGTTGCGGCGTTGGTGATTATGGCATTTATTTATTAACCGCAGGAGCAAAGCAAGTTGATTTTTATGATTTTCCACGAGCCGTTAAGTTTGTTGAGTATCGTCTTAAAGTAAGGAAGTCCAAAAATGGGAAAATCGTTGATGCCGATAAAGACGAGCATCCGAACTTATCGAATTATAATCTTATAATATTTGGAGAGGTGTTAGAACATTTATACGATCCACTGGCAATACTAAAACAATGTGATAAAGCTAGAGCTAAGTATATTTTCACTTCGGCCTATCCATATTGCAGTGAAGATGCAAACGAAAGTTATTGGAGCAATGGCGATCATAAACCCGAAGCTAGACTTCAAATCCCAGAATGTCGTGAACTGCTAGAAAAGAATTATAGTTTTCAGAAGTTTGATGGCGAACTTAGATTGTGGATTAGGAAATGAAAGCTTACGTCACAAGCATTGGTGAACCAACAAGAGAACTTTGCATCTGGGCTTTACAACGAAATGGCTTTGATACTTTTTCAATATCTGGTAATGAATCGTTGGCTGAAAAACTTAAATATATTTACGACCAGGTAGATGATGATTTTGTTCGCATTGACGCAGATGTGATTGTTAATAAGTCCTTCACTCCTGAAATGCTTGGCTGGGTTCAGGCCAAGAATCACGATATTTGGTGGTGGCAGTTTACACTATTTGATTGGTTCAAGCTCGATATAGCCCATAACACTAGCTTCATCAAAAAAGAAGCTATCCCTGCCCTAAGAGCCAATATAGAGAAATTTATGCACAAGAATCGGCCTGAGACTGAAATGAGCCGTATTAAAGAGTTTTATGAGCCACGCCGTTTCGAAACCTACCAAGATGAAATCATTGGCTTGCATGGCTATAAATGCGATACTGAAAGTGCAAAAAAGCTGAAGCATATTCGCAACCAGCAAGATTTATATGATTTCGAAATGGCAGAAAGATTGAACCAACTATGAAAGTTCATAAGCACTCTTGGGTTACCAACGGAGTTTATAAGTGGTGTAATATCTATCTGAAAGGTAGACCGTGAAACTTTCAATCTTCACTACGATAACTAATTCAACAATAAGAGGTGATAATTGTATAGATGCCCTGAATTGCTATCAGGATCTGGTAGATGAACTAATTATTATAAACGGTGGCGAAGAACTACCTGCAAATTGGTATAAACGTGACCCAGGCAAACGACTAGGCGTAGTTCAGTCACCCTGGCCTCAAGAGTTTAACTGGCCTTTTATCGGGCAGCAGTTCCAAAAAGGTTACGAAGTAGCAACTGGCGACTGGGTAATTAGAATGGACTTAGATTATATTTTCCACGAAAAAGACTTTGCTCAAATTCGTGAAGCTTGTGAAGCCAATCCTAACTCACCTGGGCTTTCGTTTTGGAAGTATCAATTCATTCTACCTGATCGCTACAATCTAAAATCAAGGGTTGTGCTGGCTGTGAATAAGAAGTTGTGCGGTGATAGGATCAAATTCAACTCAGGTGGCGATCTTTGTCAGCCGAGCTTAGACGGTGTGGAGATAGTTCAGAGCGCAGTTCCTGAAGCTAGAGTACCTTTTTACAACTATGAGAAGATGACTAAAACTGTAGATCAGATTATGGATGACTGCGGACGGATGGAACGAGCTTACCAACGACACTTCGGGACTTATCAGATGGGATCTGACGGAACCAACGAATCAGCTTTTGATCAATATATTCGCCTTATCAGAGGTCGCTTCAGCAAAGACCAGGAGTTTATTAAACTAAAAATGCACCCTAAGTATGTTCAAGACACGATCAGTCAACTCAACCCGAGACAGTTCGGCTACGAAGGCTTTGGATTACTAGATAATGTTAATTCATATGCGCAAGGGGAATTGAGGAACTAATGTTAAAAGTTGTCTGTGTAGTCGAAAAGGATAAAACCGCCATAGATCGCCTTTCGCAAGGCATGAAGCGGTACAACTCCAATATTGAGTTCGTAGTCTTAAGAGTGCATCCCAAACGGCCTGATCCGCAACAATTAGCAGATTTTGAGCGTGAAGCTATCGATGCTGATATTATCGACTGGCAATACTTTAGAACGGCTGAAATGCTTCGCAGTCGTTATGATTGGCTCAAAGATAAGAAACAAGTTCTGACGCACCACAATCCCTATTCGATAACCGAGTCTGACTGGAACGATTATGATGTTGTAGTCGCTAACAACGTAACGATTCGAGATGCGTTAAAACAGATAACCACCTCGCAAATCTCTTACATCCCGAACTGCGTTGATAGCGACTTTTGGCTATATAACTTCGACTGGCAACCGAACAATAACGTAATGATGGTAGCCAATCGTATAGAAGGTAAAAAAGGCATTCTGCCGATTGCCGAAGCTTGTAAAGATCTTAATTTAAACTTTCACCTCGTAGGATCGATATCAGACATGGACTACTTCCACAAGATCGCTGCCACAGGTGCAACTTTCCATCAAGAAATATCCGATGAAGAACTGCGCCAGCTTTACTATGATTCTACCCTTCATGTGTGTAATTCTGTGGATAACTTTGAATCTGGTACGCTACCGATGCTTGAAGCAATGTTCTGCGGAACGCCTGTCTTAACAAGACTAATCGGCCATGTGCCTGAGTTGCAAAATGGTGAGAATATGGTCATCTATAACGGTGACAATGAAAATGTGACTGCTTTGAAAGAAGTAATATCTGAAACCCTATCTGATAAAAAAGGCTTAGAGAAGATGCGTGATAAAGCCTGGCAGACCGTCAAGTCAAGGAACTACGAACGCCGAGCTTATTCCTATCAGAAGCTTTATCGGGAGCTTATGAACGATGAAACACCTGTGACAGTTGTGTTATCTATCTATGATCGGCCAGAAACCGCTAAATTAGCTTTATCCGCAATCGCAGACCAGACTTATAAGAACATTGAGGTCATCGTGGTTGACGATAAAGGTACGAACGAAGATCTGGTTAAAACCTTCGGAAATTATGTGTCTTTCCCTGTCCGCTATATCAATAACGCTAATGACGATTATGGCCTAGCAAGAGCGAGAAACATCGCTACTATCGAAGCCACTGGCGAAATAATGATTTACTGTGATGAGCGTATGGTGATGGCCTCTAATGCTATTGAAATCTTCGTGGCTAATATGAAGCCACAATATTGGCTTTATGGCAACAAAAACGGCAAGAAGGAGTTTGTGGAAAACTTTTCGGCTGCACTCAGAGATGATGTGATTAACTGTGGTATGTTCTGCGAACGAATGGATGAATATGGTGGTTTATCACAGGAGCTTAGAACCAGATTGAACCATCAGGGTATTCAGACACAATATGTTGAAGGTGCTAAAGCTACTCCGACAGGTAAAAGTTCTAACCGTTACCGCAAACGTGCCTCAATTATAAGAATGAAAAACCGCCTCGCAAAGATGTTTGAACTATGAATCCAAAGCAACTATATAAACTTCGTCACCCAGATAGGGTAAAGGCATCAAAAGAGAGATGGCGCAAAGCCCATCCTGAAGTTCATGCAGCGCATAGTCGAGCATGGCGTGAAAGAAATCCTGAAAAGGCTAAACAGGTTAATGATGATTGGGCAAAGAGAAATCCAGAATATGTTTCATATAAAACCAGGTTGAGACGAGCATTAAAAAGAAGCGTAAAATCTGAATTCTATAGAAGGGCTGATGTTTACAATAGAGATAAAGGAATTTGTCAAATATGCGGAGAATTTATAGAACTAGACTTACCAGCCAGAGATTCCCTTGCTTTTAGTATTGATCATATAATTCCATTATCCAAAGGTGGCGATGATATTTTTTCAAATGTCAGGGCTACGCATTATTCCTGTAATTCAAGGCGAGGTAATCGTGAGTAAGCGATTAAAGGTATTCGGCGTATTGAATCACGCAGCCAATCAGTATGAAATGCTTAAGTTGGCAAAAAAATATCCAGTGAAGTTTTGCTACCTAGAGAATAATGTAAGACGTTGGGATAGATTTACACCAAGACCGCAACCCGAAACTTGGTTAACGAAGGACGAATTCGAGTGGGTAACTCACTATCAACCAGGGGAATATGACGTAGCAATTTTGCATGTAGACCAACAGCACGTTGACCCCAAAATAGGGAAAGGACATCTTTACAGAGATTTAAACGAGATCATAAATGACATACCTAAAATTGTCATCAATCATGGCTGTCCAATGTGGGATGAGTTCTATACCGAGGATATGGTTATTAACGGCGGTGAAATTCAAACTGCCAGAGGCACCAAGAAGCTTATCGGTATGAAAGAGAAGATCGGCGATAATTTCATGGTGGTAAATTCCTACGATGCCGTAGGACGCTGGGGATGGGGCTATCCGTTAATTCATGGCATGGATTTAAATGAATGGTTCGATCTACCGAAAGAACCACGAGTCGTGATTGCCCTATCGCCTGGTGGACTGGATAAATATTATAATCGTTCACTTCTGACTGCTATCAAAGGCGCAGTCAAAGAAAAGTCTGGCATTGAAGTAATGCACATCCAGATCAATTATAAAGCCCATGATTGGCAGGATTATCGAGAATATTTAGGCAGTTCATTGATTTATATCAATCCAACGCTCGATTCACCTATGCCACGCTCTCGTACAGAGGCTATGCTGTCTGGTTGTTGCGTTTTGACAAGTAAGTATCATGGTGCGGAAGATTTCATTCAACATGGCGTGAATGGCTTTATAGTGCCTGACAATCCACTATCCTATGCTGCCGCTATTGATAAACTCATCAATAATGCTTTCGAAGGTGCAGTTCAAATAGGCCAGGAAGGTAAAAAGACAGCTCAAAAACTGTTCAACCTAGATAGATACCTAGATGATTTATATTTCATAATAAGCGAAGTCGCAGCAGGTCGGCGACCTGAATGGAAAGGTGAAAAGATATGGCCAAAATCGGAAAACGTACTTACATCCGACAACGAATCAAAAGAAGTGGTGGCAAAATGAAACCGCATTTCTTAGCAAGTTGTTATGGCAAGATTAAGTTCGATACTTATGACCAAGCGAAGGCGGCTGCCGAATCTTTAGGCTCTGCTGTGCCATATAAATGCCGCTATGGGGATCATTTCCATCGTGGCAGAAAGGATTCAAAATGAGCGATATATTAGGTGAGCAGACCGCACTGACTCAGGCCAGAGCAATCATAGCCCAGATTCCATCTAAAGAGCTGTCGAAGAAGGTGTATAAACAATTAGTTCAGACAATTTACGATCAACAGCTAAAAAAATTCACCAAATTGAACCGAAATCAGCGTCATATTCGTTGTAAAGAATTGTTCAAAAAACCTAACAGGGGTGGAACAGGGGTCGCAGAACCCCCTGCCCTCTTGAGTAAAAGAGCCTTGCATAAGGTGTTAAATGAAAGTCAGGGGAATTCACAGGAGAGTAGGGAAGTGGTATGATATACTGTAATCATGATGAAAAAGATATGTTTGAGGTGTGGTCAAAAACTTTCGGGAAAAAAGAAAAAATATTGTTCGCAAAAATGCTCAAAACTTTACTTGAAATCAGAATATCGCAAACGAAATCGGGAACGGCTTAATGAATATCAACGTAATTACCGCCGAGCAAAGAATGGTGGCAATAGACCACCAAAACTACCAGCGAAATTGCGGAACGCTGAATGCCTTAAATGTGGCTCAACGGAAGATTTACAACTGGCACATATTAAACCCTTATGGGCTGGCGGTAAGCATAAATGGATAATAACACTATGCAGGAAACATCATTTCGAATTCGACAGCCTATTAAGAGATTGGTGGCGTGATGCAAATCCGCTACCAAACGTATAGTCAATTTCACAACAAGGATCCAGTTGTTGGTTCCGATTTTATTCGAGTCAATCAGCTTTTAAAATACTGGCCAGAAGCTGCGCTTTATAAGTACGGCGAGTTCCCAGATGTGATGATCTTCACCAAAGTTTTTTCAGCCTATGATTATAAATTCCCAAATCATTTCGAGAACATCAAGATACTAGATATCTGCGATCCTATGTGGCTTGAGGGGATGGATGTAGCCGAAACCGCAAGAGCAATGGACGCTGTAACCTGTCCGACTGAATCAATGGCACAGTTTATGCGGCAATTCAATACACCAGTTTATGTCATACCTGATAGGTGGGATATTGACCCTAAAGTATTAAAACCACCTCGTGAACATATCGATAAAGCCAAAACAGTTGTTTGGTATGGCTACGCACATAATGCCGAAATCCTCAAACCTGCCATTAGAACAATTAACGAATTAGGCTTAAACTTGAAAATCATCAGTAATGATGACCCGATTCTTTACCGCTTTGATGATAGACCCAAAGAAGAATATTACCAGTTTGTCAAATATAGCAACGACACTATCCTGCAAGAGCTTCAACTGGCCGATTTTGCCCTATTGCCCATAGATTATAGGCCGATAGGACGCTTCAAGAGCAACAATAAGACTACACACGCTATTTTAGCTGGACTACCTGTAGCGACTAACGGTGATGAGCTTAGAAGTTTCCTAGAGCCAGAAGCCAGAAAGAAATATATGCTTGAGCAATATGATATTATCAAATCAGAATATGATGTTCGCAAGTCAGTCGATCAGATGAAAGAAATAATCGCCGAGGCGCAAAAGAAGCGAAATGACTAATTCCAACCCAGATCAATCGGGCTTAGAACTCGGTAAATGGAAACCTGGTCAATCGGGCAATCCAAAAGGCCGAGCCAAAGGATCATATAATCTTTCAACTTGGATTCAGAACCTGATGAATGATGAAAGTTTTGAAGCTATCTTGAAATATAGCAAAGATGTTCAGGTGGAATATAAAGGCGCACCAATCAAAGCAATTATAGCAGTAGCGATGATGAGAGCAGTCGGCGGCGATGAACGCTGGGCTGACTGGCTAGCAAAGCATGGCTATGGCAGTAAACTAATAGTCGGCACAGAAGATCCAGCCGAAGCAGTCCTAAGAAAGATGGGCTTAATGGGAGAAAATGATGCTGGACAAAATAAAGGATCTTCGGAAACGTCACCTTAAAAGTTTCCACGATCTAACTTTCTATCCTTATCAAGAAGAAATATCCGATGATATAATATCGGCCTTAATTCAAAATCTGCGCTTGACAGCCAATTCCTCTGAAGAAGAAATCAAAAAGCTTAAATTAGTTGAAGAATCAGCCGAAATATCTCGTCAGGCTGGTAAAACTACAGCTATTGTCCACACATTAGAAGTAGTGATGATTTATTTCCCAAAAATGTTCAATCTGACTGGTATGAATAAATTGGAACTGGGTATATTTGCACCGCAAGCCGAACAAGCCAAAACTGACTTTGATCGTTTAAAAGAAGCTTTCCTGCGCTCAAACCAGATGATCCAAGAGGTTGTTATTGATGATGAACTCCAAAAGCTTTATAAAGAACAAAACAATTCAAAAACAGTAGTCTTGCCAAATGGAGCAAGTTGTTATATAGCACCGATTTCTCAAGTTAGTAATCCTGAAAGTAAATCACTGAATCTAATGTTATTTGAAGAAAGCCAAGACCTTAATGATGAGATTGCAAAGAGCAAAGTCTGGCCGATGGGTGCAGCTAAAAACGCACCTCGGATGTATGTCGGAACCGCTGGTACGAGATTATGTCATTTTAGGACTTTAGGTTTAAGCGGTGGCAAAAAACTCTACTTTGAAGAAATAGTCGCTCAGAGAAGGAAGGTTTATGAGGAAACTGGCGATGCTAGACATCTTGTATATGAACAAACAGTTCGACAGGAGATTACTAAATATGGTTTAGACTCAGACGAGATTCAACAGCCTTATTTCGGTAAATGGTTAATCGGCACAGGCAACTTTACCAATGAAGAAGATCTACTGCGGATGGAAGAAGTTGACCGCAAACCAACCTTTCATTCTAAGAATATTGGATATTGTTTCGCTGGGATAGATACAGCCAAGCATCCTGACTCGACCATTGTAACTATCCTTAGATGGAACCCTGACCGTCAAAAAAAAGAAATTCTAAATTGGATGAAGCTACATGGCGAGAATTATCAAGATCAGTTTCACATAATCTGTGAGTTCTTTAAGAATTACAATATAGTGGCTATTGCACCTGACTCGACAGCGCAAGGTTCTTTTATGGCTGATTTATTCATAAATGAAACGGAATGGGCTGATGAAAATAGCGGATTGTTCCCTGTGGCTTTCACTGCGCCTACCAAAAGTCATCTTTACCAAAACCTCAAGGTGACGATTAAGGAGTTGTTGACTGTTTTGCCAAATCTAGGTACAAAACATGGAGAAGAATTCAAGCAACAAGTGTTGGATCTTCAGCAGGAATACAAGGGTCAATTATTGAGTGTTAGCCATCCGAACGCACCGAACGCTCACGATGATTATCCTGACTCCTGGGCTTTAGCGGAATGGGCATTCGCCAAGTGGAACGAGAAGAATAATATTAGCGTGTCGGTAATCGATAGCACACCCGAAAAGGAACGCCAAGTAACAAAAGATGAAGAAGGTAAAGTAACCGAGTATTGGCCAGGCGAATCATTATGAGAATACCTTTTATATCAGAAGCCCTAGATAAGCGCAACGCCCAGAATGTGGCTCGGATTGTAGATGCATTGCCGAAAGCCAAACTATCTGACAAGGGTGAGAAGTTTATAGATATCCTCGGTGGTGTGGTTGACTTTCCTTATGGTGCATTGTCTAATGAAGTTTCTATCTCGCAGAAGATCCTGCAAGCCAACAAAGAATGGGTCTATCGAAACAACGATGTTATTGCAATGGAAGTTTCGAAAATGGAGTTCGAGCTTTATTCTGTCGGGTTGAAAAATGGCGAGATTGTTTATAACCAGATTGAATCACATCCATTGCTTGACTTGCTAGATAAGCCTAACGCCGAAACCACAAAATCTGACGCACTTTATATAATCCAATCGCATAAAAAGCTAGCTGGTGATGCTTTTTGGCTGAAGATCCGCAATGGTAAGACTATTAAAGCTCTAAGACCTTTACCACCTGATAAAGTCACCTTGAAATTGCGTGAACCGACTGAAACTGATCCTACGGTTATCGAATACTACAAATACGAAGATACTATCGACAACCAAAAAGTATCGATTATTTACCAGCCCGAAGATATCATTCATCTCAAGAAACCTAATCCGAATAACTACTTCAGGGGTTATGGTGCAGTCGAAGCTCTGGCAGAAACGATTGACGTTGATAACCTTACTAACCTAACGACTAAGAACTTTTTCAAACGAGGAGCAATCACTAACACAGTCTTTTCTACCGAAAGTAAAGTAACTGACGATCAAATCAAACGGATCCAAGCTGAGATGCGTTCGATGTACGGTGGTGCGCAGAACGCTTATCGAACAATGGTGCTAGGCGGTGGTCTAACGCCGCAGAAGCTTTCATTCAGTAACAAAGATATGGAGTTCTTGGCGCAACTAGCTTGGTATAGAGATAAGATTATGGTCGGTTTTGGTAATACTCTAGCTTCTCTCGGAATGTTGGATGATGTCAATCGAGCAACACACGAAAGCTCGATGATCGAATGGAAACGGAGTACTTGTAAGCCAGATATGGACGCAATTCTTAACTCCTTAAATGAGTTCTTAGTACCAGAGTTCGGCAATAATTTATTACTGGCCTATGTAGATCCGATCCCCGAAGATCGCACTGATGATATCGCAGAAGCCACCGAGCTTTACGCTGCTGGGATTATAATGCTTAATGAGGCCAGGGAACTAACTGATTATGAATCTGTCACTGATGGCGATAAGTTTTATTCTGCGCCGACTCCAACTTTTGGCTTGCCGCTTGCTAATCCCGATGAAAACGTAGATGCTGATGCCGAAGTCCAAAATATCGAAAATGAAGAAGGCGAAGGCAATAAAACCTATAGGAGTAAGTTGAAAATAACCGAGATACCAAAATCATTAGCTCACATTGAGCATAAAGCTTTACTTAGACAGCGTGGTATTTATATGAAACTGCGCCAGAATATGGAGCTTAAAGACGCTATGAAGCCACTTCTCGAACAAGTAGTCAAAGAACATAAGAAGCGTGGTCAGAAAATAAGCGTTCAAAAAGCCGCCGAAATTCTAGCTTCTCGTGCGAAGTCAGGCGAATATGCACCGCCGACCCATACTAAATTTAGCTCAGATGAAATTATGGGCTACTACCATAAACAAATCCATGATGTTGAAGTAGTTGAAACGCACTTTGATTTAGCAGTTCAGAAGTTCTTACTCTATGTTCATAAGACTGTAATTGACAAAATGGAAATCGAAATCGAAGGTCAAAAGAGCGTCAAAGCCAAAAAGGAAGCTTTTGAAAGCTTTAAAGCCAAAGATGTTTTTGATGACAATGAAGACGAATTTATGAGTCAGGCTCAACTAGACTTCACGCCACTTCTTGAAAACTTAAGTGTGATTGCTGGCCAGGATGCTTATAAATTAGTCGGAGTTGAAGATCCTTATCTAACAAGTCGAGCCTTAAAAACTTTGATTGCAGATAATGTCGCAAAATTCACGGGATCAATGCTCGATACCGATAGACAACATATTATCAACGTCATAACCAATGGTATTGAAAGCGGTCAATCAGTTGTGGATATCCGAACTACTCTAAGCGAAGATTTGGATTATACCAAGATGCAAGCCACCAGAATTACCCGAACTGAGGTACTCCGAACTTCTGTGCAGTCAGCTAAAGATGCTTGGGAACAATCAGGCGTAGTTGAAGGTGTGCAATGGGTGACGGCTGGTGCAACCGATGAATGCGCCGACTACGAAGGCCAGATCGAAACACTGGATGCTAATTTCTATTCGATTGATAGCGAGTTCCAAGATGGCAATCCCCCAATTCATCCAAACTGTCGGTGTGTACTTATCCCGATAGTAGTTGGTAACGAAGAAAAAATGATAATGCTCGACAGAAAAGCCTTCCGAGATCGCATCAAAGAATTAGAAGCAACGGTTGATAGACGAACTAAAGCCTTTAAAAAAGCCAAACAAGAATCAGCCGATGATAAAGCTTACATAAAGGCATTAGAAGGTCTTATCGATGGAACGACACAACAGACTGAGTAGATTACGCCGAGCTAAAGAACTTAGCAAGGTAGTGCCTGTTATTAAGGGTGAACCAATTATTATCAAGGGTGAGCCAGGCGAAAGGGGTGAACCTGGCGATCCAGGGAAAGATGCAGATGTTGAAAAGGTGAAAGATGAACTGATTCAGGATATCAGTCCATTAATTCCATCGACTAAAAAAGTAGTAGAAAAAGTATTATCCCAGATAAAAGTTCCTAGAGGTGAGCGTGGTCTACCTGGTCAAAGAGGTGAGCGTGGCGCACAAGGCGCACAAGGCTCAAAAGGATTGAATTGGCAAGGTCAATGGAAAATTGATAATGATTATTCCCTTGATGATGGTGTTTATAATGACGGATCGGCTTTTATTTGTGTTAAGGCTCATATATCGAGCAAGATCAATGAACCTGTGGCTGGAATGAACTGGAAAGAGTTTTGGAATGTTATGGCTGAACAAGGAGTCCAAGGTGCAGGTGGTAAGGCTGGCACACCTGGTGCGAATGGTGTCGGAGTCCCAACTGGCGGAACTACTAATCAGGTTTTGAAAAAAGCCAGTAACGCAGATTATGATACTACTTGGGGTGCAGCAAGTGGCGGTGGAAGTTGGGGTTCAATCGCTGGAACACTTTCAGATCAAACCGATTTACAGACAGCTCTCGATGCGAAACAGGCTTCTGATGCTGATCTTACAGCTATTGCAGGATTAGACAGCTCAACTTCAGGTGCTATTGCTTCTGATGGTGCTGGTTGGATTAAAAAGACCTATGCTCAATTTAAAACTGCTCTGTCGCTCGTTAAGGGTGATGTCGGACTTGGGAGTGTTGATAATACAGCCGATTCAGCCAAGAATGTTCTATCTGCTACCAAATTAACTACAGCCAGAAACATAGATGGCCAATCATTTGATGGAAGTGCTGATATAACTGTGATTGCACCAGGGACTCATGCTGCCACTTCTAAAACAACGCCAGTTGATGCCGATGAGCTTCCACTTGTTGATAGCGCAGCCGCCAATGTTCTTAAAAAACTTACTTGGGCTAATTTAAAGGCCACAATTAAAGCCTACACCGATACTTTATATCCTTCGGGGTCAGGTACTTCTTCAGGTTCGAACACAGGCGATCAAACAATATCTGACGCTACTATTTCGACCACAGATATTACGACCAATGATGTTTCGACTTCTAAACATGGCTTTGCGCCAAAAGCCGTAGCACCAGCTAGTGGTAACTTGAATGTTTATGGGATCGCTAACGCAGAAACAGCCATCGCTAATAAGCTTTTGCTAGATACAACGACCCCCTCAACCCAAGCATATGGCGATGCAGCCGCCGCTGGGACTTCATTAAAAGCCGCAAGGGTTGACCATAAACACGCTATGCCGGCCTCAACAAAAGACACGACAGCACAAACTGGACTATTAAAGGGTGATGGATCTGCGATATCAGCCGTCACAGCACCAGCTGGAACCGTCGTTGGTACTTCAGACTCCCAAACCCTAACCAATAAAGATTTAAGTTCTGCCACTAATACTTTCCCGACATTTGATAAAACTAATTATGCCCTCAATGGTAATATGCAATTCTGGCAACGCAACCTTACTCCAACCACTTTATTTGACCCTATTTACAAAGGCACTACACTCAGCACTACGGTAGACGCTTATGGACCCGACCAGTTTAAGATTGCCGAAGAGAACGCCAAAGTCCAGGTCAACCAAACCGATACCAATGGTTCGGCA
>SCTG01000071.1 GCA_004298335.1 Nitrospirota bacterium | reverse complement strand
GGCCCCGCCGGCAGCACGACCACGGTCGTCTGCCCGGTCCTCTGGACCTATGCCATGCCGGATGGCTGGGCCGCCGACCTGACCTTCCTCGCCGGTCGGCTCGAGGAATTCAACAACTCAAAACCCTAGCCCAGCCCCCAAGGTGCGGTTCTTGACACGCGCCCCCTGTAGTGCTAGCACTACAGGCCCATGCCAAGGAAAAAGACAGCGCCAGCACCGATACAAGGGGACCACCCCGTTCGCGCGAAAATTGACTTCCGGCTGCTCGCCGGCGGCACCGCCGTTCTCGCCCTTCTGATCTTTGCGGTCGACCTCCTGACGCCCCTCGGCGTGGCCGTCGGCGTGCTGTACACCACCCTGGTCGTGCTGGCGATGTGGTCGCCCCATCGGCGGTTCATTTTCTTCGTCGCGGCGGGCGTTTCCATATTGACCCTCTTTGACGTCTTCTTGTCCCACGACGATGCCAATTGGATGGTGATGTCCAACCGTCTGCTCTCGCTCTTCACCATCTGGATCGCGGCGGTCCTCTCGTTCCTGCTCAAGAGGGACCAGCAGGAGCGCGAGCGGCTGATCCTCGACCTGCAGGACTCCCTCGACCACATCAAGACCCTGCGGGGACTGCTGCCCGTCTGCGTGTCCTGCAAAAAGGTCCGCAACGGCCAGGGCTATTGGAAGAGCATCGACACCTATGTGTCCGAGCGGGCGGAGACGCAGATCACCCACGGGATCTGCCCGGACTGCTTCACCCACTATTACCCCACGACCGTCGAACCGAACGTCGCGGCGAAATAATCCCTGACTTGATGCGAGACTGAGCCAGCGGTAAATCATGGCGGCTGACCGTACCCGGACGCGAGTGTTCGCGCGCTATCGCGCGGTCAAGCGCGGGATGCTCGCCTTGAGGCGGCTGGCGCACAGGCCGATCGTCCGGCGGTTTCCCGTCAATACCAAGTGGCTGGTCATTGTCTTCCTCGTGATCATCCCGGCCTTCTATGTCCTGTCCTTTCTCTTCGAGCGAACCCACACGACCTATTACCTGTTCACCGGGCCCCAGGGAGGCACAAATTACATACTGGGGCCTCGGCTGGCCGGCGCGTTGAACCGGCCGGACAGGCTGGAACAGTTCCTGCACATGAACATCGTGCCAGATTTCGTGCTCCGCGAATCGTGCGGCTCCCTCGACAACATCTTCTACATCAACCAGGGCGTGGCGCAGCTGGGATTTGCGGAGGACGGCCTGCCCCTATACTTTGAGCAGCCCCCCAAGTGCTCTCTCGAATTCAATCAGAAGGAGCTGAAGGGAAAATCACGCGGCGACGGGATCCGGCTGCGGGCTCTGATGCCGCTGTACAAATCGCCTCTGCACATCATCGCCAGAAAGAGCCTGGCGATCTCCGACATCCGTGACATCCAACCCCATGCCAAGGTCTACATGGGGCCGGAGGGTGGCGCCACGTCCTTCATCGCCGAGCTGACCCTGAAGCACTATGACATCGCCGTCGACCGCCAGGGCCGGAACCTGAATTTCAAGCAGGCCATACAGGAGATGATCGAGGGGAACATCGACGTGGGCTTCTTCCTGGTGGGGTTGAACTCCGTAGCCATGCGGACGCTGTCGCAGCATCCGGAGTTCAAGCTGTTGACGGTTGAGCACGCCGCCGGCCTGCGGTTCCTCTATCCCTACCTGGAAGTCATCACGATTCCGGCGGCCACCTACAAAGGCACGACCAGGGACGTCGTGACGCTGGGCACCAAGACCCTGCTGGTGACCTCGACCGATCTCAGCGACCATGAGGTGTACGAGATCGCATCCAAGCTGTCACACAGCATCTACGACATCATCAAAGACATCCCCTTCACCGCAACCAAGGTCACCGACAGCGACCCCCAGAAGGACCTCTACTATCCGCTGCATGAAGGCGCGATCCGGTTCTACGGCCACAACCCGCCGTTTTTCCTCGATCCGCGCACCCTCGCCGGCATCGGGACCTATCTGTCGGTCCTGTTCGCCCTCTATAAAGTGTCATCCCAGTTCATCAGGAACTACCGCGTCTACCGGATCCTGCAAGCCATCGAGAGCGCCGTCCTGGCATTTCACGTCGCCTCGGATCACCCGCAGACGAAGCGGTTTGAATTCTACATCCGCAAATTGAAGTTCAGGGCGCTGACCCTGTTGCGCCACCAGCGGATCACCCTCGACGACTTCAACCGCATCAACGAATACATCAAAGGCCACGCGCCGACGATCTGGATGCCCTAGCCGGAACGTTTGTGGGAGGGGAACGGCGGCAGGATCAGTTCTTGCTAGAGAACGTCTTGATCGTCTCGACGACGTAGGCCTGCTGGTCGGCGGTCAGCTCCGCGTAGATGGGCAGGGCCAGCGTCTCCTCGGACGCGCGCTCCGCCTGCGGGAACGACCCCTTCCGGTAGCCAAGGTCCTTGTAGCAGGCCTGCAGATGCAGGGGCGACGGGTAATAGATCTCGGTCCCCACGCCCTGCTCCTGCAGGAACGTCCGCAGCTGGTCCCGCTGGGGGGCCCGGATCACGTACTGGTTGTAGACGTGGCGGTTCTCGGCGGTGATCGCGGGCAGCGTCACGCGGTCGAGCAGGCCGGCGTCCTTGAACAGCGCGTCGTAGCGCGCGGCGTTCCGCTGGCGCCCCTTGGTCCACTCCTCCAGATACTTGAGCTTGATACGCAACACCGCCGCCTGGAGGGCGTCGAGCCGGCTGTTCATCCCGATCGCCTCATGGACGTACTTCACGCGGCTCCCGTGGACGCGCAGCATGCGGACGCGGTCAGCCATTGTTTGATCGTTCGTGACGACCATGCCGCCGTCTCCGAACCCGCCCAGGTTCTTCGAGGGAAAGAAGCTGAAGCAGCCGATCTGCCCGATCGTGCCGGCGTGCCGGCCCCGCCACGCCGCCCCGATCGCCTGGGCGGCGTCCTCGATCACGGGAAGTGTGCGCGCCGCCGCCGCCCGCAGAATCGGCTCCATCTCCGCGCACTGGCCGTACAGATGCACCGGCATGATCACCTTGGTTCGCGCCGTGAGCGCCGCGTCGAGGAGCCCCGGGTCCAGATTGAAGGTGTCCGGCTTGATGTCCACGAACACCGGCCTGGCGCCGAGCCGGGAAATCGCGCCGGCCGTGGCGAAGAACGTGTAGGGCACCGTCACCACCTCGTCGCCGGGGCCCACGCCGACGGCTATGAGGGCAAGCAAGAGCGCGTCGCTGCCGGAGGCCACGCCGACGGCGTGTCTGGCCCCGACATACCCCTGGATGTCCTTTTCCAGATCGGCCACGCGCGCCCCCAGAATGAACGCCTGGTCGTCGCAGGCCGATTCCAGCGCGGCCATGATCTCTTTCCGGATCGGCTGGTACTGCGCCTTCAAATCCAGCAATGGAACCTTCATTCCGTCCTCCCGTCAAACCCGAGCGCATGGCCGCCATGCGTCCCGTCCCAAACGCCGCGCCCGGATCGCTCCAGCAACGTATCATAAAGCGCTTCCCGTTTCCTCAATGCCGTGAGATTCAGGAACTCGCTCGGAATGTCGCCTGCGTTCCGGCTGAACCGCGTTCGTTCGTCCACGTCCAATAGAATCCCAAGGACACGCGCGGCCAGTCCCTTCACGTCGCCGACCGCGCAGAGCCACCCGTTATAGCCATCGTTGACGGTCTCGGACGCCCCTCCCGTTTTCGTGGCGACGACCGGCAGACCGCTTGCCCGAGCCTCCAACAAGACCTGCGGAAGCCCTTCCCAGTGGGAGGTCAGAAGGAACACATCGAACGCACGCATGAGGGCCGGGATATCCCGGCGCCACCCCACGATCGTGACACGGCCCTCCAGCTTCGAGGAGCGGATATGCGCTTCGACCCCCGCCCGCAGCTCTCCGTCCCCGACCAGCACGAACCGGGCGGCCGGCATGCAGGCGCAGACATGGGCCGCCACGTCGACGAAATCATGCGGCGCCTTCTGCGGCTTGAGGCAGGACACCGTCCCGACCAGCAAGTGCCCCGGTTCAACGCCCAACTCCTCGCGCAACCGGTCACGATCGGAAGACGGGAAGAGGCGATGGAACGAGGCGATGTCGATGCCGGGGCGGATCAGCGTGATATTGCCGCCGCGGAAAAGCCCCCAACGAATGCCGCTGTCAATGTCGGCCAGCGACACGGCGAGCCAATGGGTGGTGATCAGGCCGGTGAGCCATTCGGCCCCGATCAGCAGGCGACGAAGCCACCACGGCTGTTCCGACGTAATACCGAAACCATGAACGGTATGGATGATGATCGGGACCCGGGCCAGCCACGCGGCCCAGCGGCCCAGGATGCCGGCCTTCGAGCTGTGGGTGTGGACGATCACGGGCTTCAGCTTCTTCAGGAGGCGGGTCAGCGCGAGCAGCGCCTGCACATCTTTCCAGAGACGGATCGCGCGCACGAGGCACGGCACCTGATGGAACTCGACGTCCTCGAGAGCCCTGGCCTGTTCGTCCAACAGGCCCGGCTCCCCCGTGATCAGGATCGGCGTGAACCGCGTCCGGTCGAGCTGCTGCACCGTGAAGAGCGTCGTCTTCTGGGCGCCTCCCAGTTCCAGCTTGGTGATGATATGGCAGACGGTCGTTCTCATCGGCGTGCGCGCAGCGTCTCCGCGAGTTGCTTGCCCTGGGCGATGGCATCCTCCATCGAGGTGTGCTCCCAGCGTCCGTATCGCCCGATGGAATGGATGCCGCGCCGCTCCAACTCCTCCAGGATCGCCGGCAACGCGCGGGCCCGGTGCCTGTCGAACAGGACGTACGCGTAGCGGATGTCGCGCACGTCGGCGGCCACGATCTCATCGTCCGGCCGGAGGATGCCGGCCCGCTCCAGTCCCGCGCGGACCCGCCCGAGCAGTTCGGCCGGCGGCACGCTCTCCGTCGGCCGGTGCGACACCTCCACATACAGGGAGCTGCACCCGGGACGCCCCAGCGCGGGCGCGAAGTTCATCGGGAACCCGGCCCGGTAGAAGGGATACTCCGGCTCCGGGAAATAAATCCAGTGGTGGTCGGACACGCGTTCGCGCGCCACGCCGAGATTGACGTTGTAGACCGACACGCACCGCAGCCCGGCCGCGGCGTCGCGGATCGCCGCCGGCAGATCGGGGCAGCGGCGGACCAGCTCGGGGACCGGAATCGTCGAGACGAGCCGGTCGTAGTCCTCCACCCGGCCGTCCAGAAACGTCGCCCGCCGCCGCGTCGTATCCACTTCGGCGAGCTCGCTCCCATACACGATATCCCGTACCCACGGCAGGAATGCCTTCGGCAGGACCCCGATGCCTCCCTGCGCCGGGTAGAGGAACGACGGGTTGTACCCGAAGGCCTTGTCCTTGATCCCCAACGCGCCGTTGATCACGTCCTTGAGCTCCGGCTTGGGCACCAGCCAGGACACCCAGTCCGAGGTCAACTCGTCCAGCGGCGCCTGCCAGAGCTTCTCGTTGAACGGCACCATGAAGTGCCGGGCCATCCCCTCGCCCAGGTTCTCCAGGATCCAGGCCTTGAACGACCGGCCTTCCGGCGGGGCCGGGGACGGATTCGTGAGGGTGGCGATGAATCCCAGCAGGCACTCGCGGACCACCTCGGGAGGCAGCCCGTGGGTGTTCACCTGGAACGGATACTCCGTGTACGTCCGGTGGGAGTAGATGAAGGAGCGGCGGCCGTGCTTGGCGAGCCGGCCGGCCAGCAGGCGCTCCACCAGCGCCTTGATCTCCGCCTGCCGGAAGTGCAGGAGGTGCCCGGTGACGTCGAAGGTGAAGCCGTCCATCTGGTAGGAGCGGCAGAGCCCGCCCGCCTCCTTTTCCTTCTCGACGACCCGGCAGGGCCGGTCGCCGAGATGGTAGGCCGTGCTGAGTCCGGCCAGGCCGGCCCCGACGATGAGGATCATGGCGTCCCCGCATCCGGGTTGGCCGGGCGCAACGCCCCGTCCACCGGCTGGGACATGTCCACCCGCTTGAGCAGGACGGCCGCGACGAGCGCCAGGACCGCCGTCGCGCCGATGAGCCCGGCCGCCACGCCGAGCGGGGCGAACATCGCGAGCAGGCCGACGCCGCCCAGGAGCAGCGCGGCCGCGTAGCTGATGACGGTCACCTGCGGCACCGACAGGGACCACCGCCGCATGCGCAGCGCGAAATGGTCCGGGCTGCCCCAAAAGATCGGCACGCCCCGCATCACGCGGATGTACATGACGAACAGCGTGTCGAACACCGGCACGCCGAGGATGAGGACCGGCGTCAGGACGGCGACCGGATTCACGGCCGTGTACTTGCCGATCATCGCCAGCGCGCCCAGCATCAGCCCCACGAACAGCGATCCGGCGTCCCCCAGGTAGATCGAGGCCGGGTGGAAGTTGTACCGGAGAAATCCGACGAGGCTGCCGGCCAGCGCCGCCAGCATCACGGCGACCATGGTGTCTTGATTCAGCACGGCGACGACGAACAGCCAGACACAGGCGATCACGCCCGCCCCGCCGGCCAGCCCGTCCATCACATCGATGATGTTGAAGGCATTGATGATGCCGATCATCCACACGACCGTCAGCAGGAGGTCGAGCCAGTCCGGGAACGCCGCGATCTCGATGCGGATCCCGCTCTTGATCAGGACAAAGACCGCCACAAGCTGGCCGATCAGCTTGGGACCCGGCGTGAGCACGCCGAAGTCGTCGATCAGGCCCACCATCACCATGAGCGTCCCGGCGAGGACCAGGCCCAGGACGTCCTGGCGGAATTCGAAGGTCAGCGCCAGGCTGACAAGAAATGCCAGGTACACCGCCAGCCCGCCGAAGTAGGGAACCGGCGTGGCCTGCCGCTTGAGCCGGTTGTCGGGCCGGTCCACGACGTTGAAGCGCAGCGCGGCCCGCCGGGCCAGCGGCACGCCGTACAGGGCCAGCAGCAGCGCGAGGACGAAGGTGAGCAGGTACAGCAGCATCGGTCAGTCCTCGATGGCGGACCAGACGGTCTTGATGGCCTCGAAGACAAAGGTCTTCGCGTGCCGGCGTTTCTTCCACCACCCGTCGGGCTCGAAGCTGTCCTCATGCACGGGAGACGCCAGGAACGACGGCCCGGACGGGCCGGCGGCCTTGGTGAAAATCCGCTTGGCGCGGGCGGTATGGTAGTTGGACGTCACGAGGATCACCTCTTTCAGGCCCCGGCCTCTCAACACCGGCACGACGATGGCGGCCTCCTCCCGCGTGGAGTCGGCGTTGTGCTTCACGGCGAGAATGCGCGCCGCCGGCACGCCCAGGAATTCGGCGTGGCGCTGCATGACCTCCGCTTCATGCGTGCGGAACCCCACCGGCGTGCCGCTCACCACCAGCAACGGAGCCAGCCCGCGCTTGTACAGCTGCACCGCATGCGCCACGCGATCCCCCTCCCGTGTTTCGCCGCCGAGCACCAGGATCGCGTCGGCCGAGTGGAGCGGATCCTCCACGATCAAGGCCCTCCCCGCCGCATCCAGGCCGAACACGGCCGACGCCGCCAGCACGAGGAGGATCACGGCGACCCACAGCAGCCGCCGCATCCCTCGCGATTGACTCACGCGCTCAACCTCGCGTAGCGCGACTCGAGATAGTCCCGGTACCCCTTCTCGGAATGCCGCTCCATCACCAGACGCCGGGCGGACTGCCCCAGGCGCTCGCACCGCGCGGGCTCCTTCAGCAATGCGATCACCGCGCCGGCGATGTCGTCCGGATTCGGCTTGACCCGGATCCCCGTCGTCTCGTCCACCAGCTTCCACGTGAGCCCGACGTCCGTGGCGACCGTCGCCGCGCCGCTGGCCATGGCCTCCAGCAGGCTTTGGGACGGATAATTGTCCTGCCGCTGCAGGGACACGAACACGCGCGCCGGACCGAAGATCGGGACGAGGTCCGGGAGAAAACCGGTCGTGACCGCGTCCCGGACCCCGCTCCGTTCCAGGGCCTGCTCCACCATCGGTCTGAGCGGCCCTTCCCCCAAAAGAAAAATGCGGGCAGTCGGAACCGCGCGAAGGATGGTGGGCATGGCTTCGACGAAGAGCACCGGGTTCTTCTCCTCGACCAGGCGACCGGCAAACACCACCCACGGTTGTTTTTTCAACGCGGGTTGAAACCGGGCCGTATCAACGGCGCTTCCCTCCGAGACGACGATCTTCTCGCCGGGGATGCCGCGCCGGACGAGGTCCGCGCGAATGCCTTCGGAAAGGGCGTCGATGAGCGCGCAGCGCCCCAGCGCGCGGCGGTACAGCAGGAGGGCCGCGGGCACACCGACCATCTGCGCCAGATCAGTGCTCACGACTGAGATCAGCGTCCGATGGCCCGGGCGCAGCAGCATGAGCGGGAACGCGACGTACGCGCCCCCCAGGACCAGATGGAACACGCTCCGGGGGGCCAGACCGTACCGGGCCAGGAGCAGGAAGCCGAACAGGAGATAGTCCAGCTTCCGCAGCCAGAACGCGGGCGCACCGCGCAACCCGACTCCCTCCGCCAGCCACCCGCAGGGCTCGGCGAACCGCCACACCCTCCGTTCGCGGCCGCTCACCACGCCGCCGTCCCGGAGTCTCCTCCACAGCCCCGCATTGATCACAAAGACCGTATCGGCGTCGGCGTCGGCCATGCGCGCGAACAGGCGGCCGAACCGCCGTTCCGCCCCACCGATGCCGGTGTTGTTGATCAGGATCAAGGCGCGGCGCATGGATTCTGATCCACAAAACGGCGACACCACAGTTCCAGGTTCAGCCACCGCCAGATCGTGGCGCTGAGATTCTTCCGGCCGGCCACGTGGGCGTCAAACTCGCGCACTGCTTCCTCCACGTTCAGGTACCCCCGCGCGCGGGTCCGCGCGTCCGACAGGATGTCCCGCGCCATCTCCCGCAGAGACGTGCGGAACCACACATCTTCCGGCGTGACGAATCCCATCTTGTCGGACCGCCAGCGCACCTCCTCCGGCAGGACACCGTCCATCGCCCGGCGGAGCACCGCCTTGGTCCAGCCCCGCTGAATCTTCAGCTCCGGCCCCAGGCCGTAGAGAAACTCCACCAGCCGGTAGTCCAGGAACGGCAGGCGTGTCTCGATCCCGAAGGCCATGGAGTTGCGGTCCTCGTAATGCAGCAGCGCCCGCAGGCCGTTGCCCGTCAGGAGCTGCTGCTGCATGGCGTGCAGACGCGAACCGTGGCCTCCCGGAAGAACCGTGATCGGACCCCACTGCCGCCGGAAGTCCGCCGCGATCCAGTCCACGCTGCCGGTCATCCGGCTGCGCACGAAGCGGACGAGGCGCGCCGGCAGGAACGCGCGGGCGAGGTTCGCCACGACGTATCTCGGGATCGGCCCGTGCAGGCGCCGATAGGACGCCAGCTCCCGCGCCAGCGCGCCCCACCGGCGGGCGGCCGTGAGATCGGCGAAGTGGGCGCCGAAAAATCCGTGATAGCCCGCCAGCAGCTCGTCGGCGCCCTGCCCGTCCAGCAGCACCTTCACGCCGCGCTGCGAGGCCAGGCGCATGACGTTCCACTGGGCGAAGATGCTGGTCGAGCCGAAGGGCTCGTCCTGCTGCCACACCAGCTGCGACACCGTCGCGGCCAGCTCCTTCGGATCGGGGAAGGTATAGTGCGCCTCGGCGCCGGTCCGGTCCAGCACCGGCTGGATGAACCGGCGCTCGTCGTAGGCCGGATCTTCGAAGCAGGACGAAAAGGTTTTTTGCCGCTGGCCGACCAGTTCGCGCGGAACGGCCGACTCGCCGAACATCAGGTCGTTCGCCACGCAGACGATGGAGGAGGAGTCGAGCCCTCCGCTGAGACAGGTGCCGATGGGGACGTCGCTGCGAAGGCGCAGACGGACGGCGTCGCGAAACAATTCGCGGAAGCGGCCGGCCGCCTCCCCCATCGAGAGCGGCGACCGGCCGGCGTCGGGCAAGTCCCAGTATCGCCGGACCGCCACGTCCGTTTCCACCGTCAGCACATGGGCGGGCGGGAGTTGCCGGATGCCTTCGAAGAATGTGCCGCCGGAGTGATCGAGATAGGCGCCCTCCAGATAATCGAAGACGGCGCGCTGATCGGGCGCCGGGCGGATGCCGGCCGCCAGCAGACCCTTGATCTCGGAGGCGAAGGCGAATCGGTTCCCGTCCCAGGCATAATAGAATGGCTTGACCCCCAGACGGTCCCGCGCGCAGAAGAGCCGTCGGCGGTCGCCGTCCCATAGGGCGAAGGCGAACATCCCGTTGAACCGCGTCACGCATGCCTCGCCCCACTCCCGGTAGGCCGCCAGCAGGACTTCCGTGTCGGAGGTCGAACGGAACCGGTGCCCCCTGCCGCGCAGCTCCTCGCGCAGCTCGACGTGATTATAGATCTCGCCGTTGTACACGACCCAGCAGCGGCCGTCCTCCGTCCCCATCGGCTGATGGCCCAGCAAAGACAAGTCGATGATGGCGAGCCGGCGATGGCCCAACCCGATCGCGTAGCGGCGCGGATCGAACCCCGCCGCCTGCGCCGGCCGCCCCCGAACCGGAACCGGCTGCGCCCGGCCGACGGCATCGAGAAAGACATAGCCCTCTCCATCCGGCCCGCGGTGCGCCTGGACAAGCACCATGCGTTCCAGCGCCGCGGGATCGACGGCCTGCCCGGAGACGTGGTAGAGCCCGGCAATGGCGCACATTCAGCGACGGCCTCCCCGCCCGTTCAAAGCCAGGCCGATGAGCTCCTGATAGCAGGCCCGGAGAGGGAGCGCGCCCTGCGCCTCCCACGTGAAACGCGCCCCCGCGGCGCGCGACCTGGCCTTGAAGTCGGCCAGCCGACGGGCATCGGCGGTGAGCCCGTTGATCGCGCGTGCGATGTCCTCGGGGCGATCGGGATCGAACAGCACACCGGCCCCCGTCTCCTCCACCAGGCGCGTCAATTCCGGCAGCGCGCTGACGGCCAGCGCGAGCCCCGCCTGCAGATACTCGAACGCCTTGTTGGGAAGGCACAGCCGGTTGTTCACCGTCGTCGGCCGGTAGGAAACGACTCCGATATCAAACCCGACCAGGCTTTCCACCAGATGCGCATGGTGGGCCGGCGGCAAAAATCGGACGCGCCCCTCCAGGCCGTTGACCCGCACGAGCTCCCGCAGGGCCGGTTCGAGCTCTCCGTACCCGCGAAGGTACAGCTCGGCGGAGTCGTACCCGGCGGCGCTCAGGATCAACTCCTCGAGTCCGCGGTCGCGCACGTAGACCCCCTGGAAGATGACGCGGGCCTTGCGTGCGGGGAAGTCCCCGGCGCCGTCGGGCGCAGGCCGCGCGGTCGTGACGGCGAGAGGACAGTTCATCACCACGGTCGGCAGGGGCACCCGGTGCCAGTCGGCCAGGGTCTCGGCGATCGAGCGATTCACCGTCACGACTTTGTGGGCGAAACGGATGAGCCGATGCTCCAGCCCAAAAAGGATGGCCCGGAACTGCCGCGACGTCCCGTTGAACTGGTCGGGAAAGAGTTCATGCGCATCATAGAGCAGCGGGGCTTTGTTCAAGCGGGAGAGCAGCACCCCGGCCGGCAACGTATCCAGGTCGTTGGCGTGGTACAGGTCTCCGGGCCGCCGCCACATCGCCCACACGGCCTGCAGGTTGAACCACGTCATCCCGCCGAGGATCCACAGCTCACCCGGCTTCAACCAGAACCCCGGCCCGCCCTCGCCCCACGCGCTGCGCCCGGCCAGCAGCCGTTTCAGCAGAGCCACGCCGGGGAAACGCGGCACACGGTGTACGCCGGTGCCGGCGGAGGCGGCGTCCTTTTCCTTCTCCTTCGGCAAGGCGCGGCAGACGAGCCTGACGGCAAACCCGGCGCGATGGGCGGTGTCCATCGACCGGATGACCCTGGGATCGCTCAGTCCCGCGTTCGTCACCAGCATCACGAGAGTCTTGCCGGCGCCGAACGGCGCATCGGACGGCCGACCCTCGAAGGTGCGAGCCATGGGCGAAGACTGTTCGTCAACGGATAGCGGCATGCTCCCTCACGCAGGAAGACCGAGGCCCTTCACGGCGGAGCCCCAGGCCTCGTCCGCGCCGCGGTACGTCGACCAGGCGCCGAGATCCCCGACGCTCCCCGGCTCCTCGAGCTGCAACACGGTATAGCACCGGATCGGGCAGGCCCCCTCGAACGAGACATGCAGGACCGGAGCCGGCTCCTTGCTTCCATAATCCTCCGCATACCATCCATCGATCGGGTCCGTCTCGCCGCATGCCACGCGGCAGGCGAGCGAAAGCGGCCGCCCCTCCCGAAGGCTGTCCGCCAAAAATGTCATGGTGACGGCCCCCTGCCGGCCGGCGATCGTCCAGGAGTCCGGACGGCCGCCCGGGAGAAACCGCACGGCGGGCATCGCATGAAAAAGCGCCTCGGCCGCATGGCGCCCCCCTCCCTCCAAATCGTCCCTGACGATCAGACGCCGCTCGGCGCGCAAGAGCAGCAGGCTCCGCCGGTGGAGCACCGGGGGGCTCAGCCGCCGGTAGCCGTCATGCGCGCCGGTCACCACATCCGCATCCGCCGAAAACCGCCACGCAACCTGGCGCGGCCGGGCCCGTTCCCGAAGCGCCCAGAATGTCGTCAGCACGCTCTGGTCCTGCCCATCCACCAGCAGGACATTGTGCCCCCGCGCGCTGCGAAAGTAGTCGTGCCAGGGCTTCGAACCGGTGTAGGTGTAGGAGCCGATATCCGTCAACAGTGTCTCGCCGCCCGCCGCCAGGCCGAAGGTCAGGAGGTCGCTGTGGCCGTGGGTGCCCGCCGAGACCTCGTCCGGCCAATCGCCCATCCCCACATGGCCGCAATCGAAGAACGCCCAGAGCGCCCCGGGCCGCCACGCCTCCCGCAGGACGAAGTACCCGCCTTCCGGAAACGCGGCCGAGCGCGGCGGCTCCCCGGCCGGCATGGCCTCCCACTGGCGATGCCCAGCCGGCCCCAGCCACCAGAGCACGTCCTCGCCGCCCCCTTCCGAGCCGAACTTGAGGGTGTTGTCCTTGAAGAGGACCGCGCCGAGATTCAATAGCCCGCGATGGTCGTTGATCGACCGGTCGTTGAACTGCCACACCCGCGCCCCGTCCGCATCGCTGACCGGCTGGACCCGCCCGTTCGGCTGGGTCATGTGCAGGAGAAACGTCAGCATGCGCCGGAGCGTGTCCTGCGACGCGGCGGTGTACGGCGCCGGCCGGGCCCCGGAGAGCAGCCAGGGCAGCAGGCAGAATTCCGCCACGTACCGGTGGTAGTTGATGGACTGTTCGTACTGGACCCCGTCCGGGTAGACCTGCTTCGCCAGCTCGGTTTCGATGACGTGGAGCGCCTGCGCGCGCCAGCCATCCGCCTCCCGGAACTCGGGAAAGGCCAGCGCCAGCGCCGCGAGCCCCGCGGCGTTGCCGAAGAGATGGTTCGAGGCCCGTTCGGCGAACTCGAAATGGACCGGGATATAGCGGGCGTGCTGGTACAGCGACCGCAGGATCGTCAACAGGCGCGCCGGCGTCAGCGCGGGACTGTCCCGGACCGCCTGGAGCGCCAGCACCCAGGCGATCGCCCGCTGCGCCACGATTAGGTTCTGCGTCCAGGCGATGCCGTGCAGAAACGGGTTTCTCGCGATCCAATCCTCCATCTGCGCAAGCAGCGCGTCGGCATACCGCTCATCGGCCGTCAGCCAGTAGGCCTTGCCCAGTTCGAGGAAATGCGCGTGCTTGTTCAGTTCCCAAGGCAGCTTGATGTCGCCGATGTACCGGTCGTTCTGAAAATCATCGGCGTAGAGGGTCGCGTTCAGCTCCTCATAATCGCCCTGCGCCCAGGTCGCGCCCTTGAAATCCGTCCACCAGTTGATCGGGTCGCCCAGGTCCGTGTCGCCGCTTCCCAGCACCGCGACCACATGGCGGCAGGCCAGGTCCGCGCGGCGCAGGGTCTCCTTGCAGGAATCGGGATAGCGGTCCGCGGCCAGGCGCGCGAGTTCCTTGCGTTCGCCCGGCTGAAAGAGCGTCCACGGCATGCGGCGCGACCGGTACTGGGCGAGCAGTTCGACCGGGGACCGCCCGGCGGCCTCGGGACGCAGGCAGGCCGGCACGTCCCCGTCGGACATGCTGGCGAGCGGACGGAGCGCCTCGCGGGCCGTCTGCGTCGCCCGCGCGGCGGGGCCCCATCGCGCCGTGACCGCGCGCTTCAAGCGGGAGAGCAGCCGCATCTCACAGAATCCCGCAGCACCGCGAACAGGCGGGGTACGACCCGTGGAGGATGAGGTTCTTGCGGAAGTCCTGGTAGCGGGGGCCGTTCCAGATCTCCTCGAAGCTCTGCTCGTAAATGTTCCCGAACGTCGTGTTGAAGCAGCGCGTCATCACTACACAGTTCCCGTCGGCGATGATCTCCGCCGCGCGCCACGGCACGTAGCACCGGTCTCCCCGGACGAAGACCTCCGGATGGAAATAGAAGTCCTCCAGCCCCTGCCGGTCCAGGTCCGGACCGAACCCGGCGCGCCCCGGGTACTTGGCCTTCACGAGGGTGATCTGGTTCCACAGTTCGTTCACGTCGACTTTCGTGGGATCGGCGTTCGAGACGCTGCTGACCGTGGTGGGATAGAGATGGCCGAACCGGGCGTTGTGCGCCTCCGCCGTGCCCGGCGTCACGTAGTTCATGTGCGAGAACGTGATGTGCTCGACCGGCAGGTCGTGCACGTGGGCCATGAAGGGTTCCAGGCAGTGGTAGTTGTAGTTCGACAGCGCGTAGTTGATCCCCATCTTGGGATAGTCGCGCCCCAGGCGGCGCTTCCACTCGTCCACCGCCCGGATGCCCGCCACCGACTTCTCGAACGACTGCTTGACGCCCCGCAGATCGTTATGGACTTCCGGCGGGCCGTCGATCGAGACCCAGAGTTGCTGGACCCCGGCCCGCACGAGATCCTCGGCGTGCTTTTCCAGCTGCAGCCCGGCGGTGGTGACTAGCATCTGCAGGCCGCGGCCCACCACGTAGTCGCACAGGGGAATGATGTCGTTGTAGAGCAGCGGCTCCGTGGACGTAGCCGCGATCATGGGCTTGAAGTGCTGCACCTCGTCCACCAGGGCCTTCAAGCGGTCCAGGGAAAGGTGGTCGCGGGGCTGCTTCTTGCTCAGGCTCATGATCTGGTAGAACTGGGTGTCGTACTGGTTCATGCCCACGTCGCACATCTTGCACGAGAACCCGCAGCGCGTGTTGACGGCCAGGTAAATCGTGGCGGGAAAGGGCGCAACGGTCCGCCGGAAAACTTGGGCCTCCTTGTACCGCTGGACCGCCCCGTTAAATTTCCGCTGAACCAGCCCCTGCAGCCCCCGCATCTTCTTTGCCAGCAACACCATCATGGCTCTTTCCTACCAATCATCTCTTTACTTGGTCGCGGTAATGTAGAGGTCCGCCCCCATCACCCGGCCCAGATTATTGAGCAGGGGTTCGCGGGGAACCAGTACTTTGCCTTTGTATACCACATCGTTGAAGTTCTGGCTCTCGATGCGCACCCTGGTGTAGCCGCGGAATAATTCACGCGCCTGCGCCCGCGAGACGTAATCCGTATGCGGCGCCGCCTCCCCTTTCTGGTTTTTGTCATACCAGGCCCGCACCCACTTCGCGAAGCCCGTGTCTCCATCCTGGGATTTGTACCGACCCAGCAGCAGGTTGCGGAGATGGAGGGCCGGCAAAAAGATCATGTGGCGGAAGGAATGCCGGTTATAGAGCATGACAATGGCCTTCCCCCCCTTCACGAGCACCCTATGCACTTCGGAAATTCCCCGCCCCAGGTCACCCGTGTGATGAAGGCACCCGATCGAATACACGCAGTCAAATGTGGACGCCTTATATGGAATATCCAGCGCCGATCCGACATGAACCCGGGGCCCGCCTTCCAATCCCAGGAGAGAGAGGCGATAGCGCATCATGGCGACCGGATTCGCCGCGATGTCGAGCCCGTGGTATCGGCACCCCCGCAGCGCCAGCACTTGTCCTAGCGTACCGTAGCCCAGTCCGATCTCCAGCACCCGTTTCCCTTGTATCTCCGCGGGACGAAAATACTTTTCCAGATAGGGATAGTACGTCATATACCATTCGTCGAAGCGGCGCAGATTCTCCGGCGACAGCTCGGTGATCCCCAGCGCTCGGGCCGCGGCCGTCCCGCACAGTTCATTCCAGAATTCGGCGTTCTGCCTGTCAATGACGCTAGACGGCATGGGCCTTGCCAGAATCGGCGTTCCCGCCGGCCAAGGTCTTGTAGAGACCGACCAGCTTGCCGCCTTCATGATCCCAATTGAAACGTTCGCGCGCCACGCGCAGCGCGTTCTCGCGGCACAGCCGGAGGCGCGCAGGATTGCCGGCTAAGGCGTTCAACTGTTCCGCGATGTGCCGGGGATCAGCAGGGTTGAAAACAACCCCCAAGTCATGGTCGCACACGATCTTCTCCAAAAACGGCAAGTCGCTGACGGCGATCGCCAGGCCGGCGAGCATGTACTCGAACAGTTTGTTCGGCGAAGCGTAGTAGTACCCCGG
>SCTG01000070.1 GCA_004298335.1 Nitrospirota bacterium | reverse complement strand
TCGTATCGCTGGAGACGCCGGGGCCGGGCGTGATGCTCTTGGCGGTCAGGCGGTTGAGCGCATCGTACGTCATCGCAACGGCGCTACCGTTGCCATCGGTGCTGGTCGTGGCGTTGTCGTGTACGTCGTGCGCGCTCGTGCTCTGCGTGCCGTCGGCATACACGATCGCCGTTCGGCGGTTCAGGGCGTCAAAGACGTAGGACGTGGTGTTGCCGTTGTTGTCGGTCTGCCCGGTGAGCCGCGAGGAATCGTCCCAGGTCTGGGTCGTGCGGATGTCTGCCGGGTCCGAGGCGCTGGCGCCATTGCCATCCATGTCACGGATGGTCGCGGTCAGGCGGCCGAGCCCATCGTACACTTGCCGGCTCTCGTGGCTCAGCGCATCGGTCTTTCGTAGGGGATTGTTTCGGGAGTCGTAGGCGTAGGCGGTGACGTTTCCTGCGCTGTCGGTTGTCGAGACCAGCCGATCGAGGTTGTCATAGACGGACGTGGTCACAAATGTCTGATCGGGATTGCCGAGATCGGACTTGTCGACCTGCGTTTTCGAGACGACATTGCCATTTTCGTCGTATGCATAGGTGATGGTGTTGCCCTTGGCGTCCGTAACGACGCTGGGGCGATCGGCCGTATCGTACTGACCTGCTCCCCGCGACTTGATCCAGATCTTATGAGAGTCTTAACTGCCCGGATGGGCAAGGAGATTCTCGATGAAGCGGAAGCGACATGGCCCGGACCAGATCATCGCCAAGCTGCGTGAGGCGGATGCGATGCTGGGGACGGGAGCGAGCATTGGTCAGGTGTGCCAGCGACTGGAAGTGAGCGAGCAGACCTTTCATCGTTGGCGGAACCAGTACGGGGGCATGAAGGCCCAGGAAGCCAAGCACCTCAAGGAGCTGGAGATCGAGAACCGCCGGCTGAAGAAGGCGGTGGCCGATCTGATCCTGGACAAGCAGATTCTGGAGGAAGTGCTGAAGGGAAAATAGCCAGCCCGGCGCGCCGCAGGGAGGCGGCGAAGAAGGCGCAGACGACATGCGAGGTGTCGGAGCGTCGGGCATGTCAGGCGATCAGCCAACCCCGGAGCACGCAGCGGTACAGTCCGCGGATCGTGGAGGATGAACCGGCGCTGGTGAGGCGGATGCACGAATGGGTGCGGTGTCACCCGCGTTACGGATATCGTCGGATCTGGGCGCTGCTGCGAGGCGAGGGCTGGAAGGTGAACCGGAAACGCATCTATCGGCTGTGGAAGAAGGAAGGATTCAAGGTGCCGCAGAAGCAGAAAAAACGCCGTCGATTGGGCTGTTCGGACAATGGGGTCATTCGCCATCGGACCGAGCATCCGGACCACGTCTGGGCCTGGGACTTCATCCACGACCGGGATGAAGGCAATCGGCCGCTCAAGTGGCTGAGCCTGGTGGATGAGTACACGCGGGAATGTCTGGCGCTGGAAGTGGATCGCTCGATGACCGCGCGAGATGTGATCGACGTGCTGGCCCAGGTGATTCTGATTCGCGGAGCGCCGAGATATCTCCGGAGCGACAATGGTCCGGAGTTCATCGCGTACGCCTTGCGCGATTACCTGGAGAAGGTGAACATCGGCACGCTGTACATCGAGCCGGGCGCGCCGTGGGAGAATGGTTACGCCGAGAGCTTCCACGGCAAGCTGCGGGATGAACTGCTCAACGCGGAGTTGTTCGCCGATCTTCGTGAGGCCAAGGTCCTCGCCGCCGAGTGGCAGAATGACTACAACCATCGAAGGCCGCATTCGTCGCTGGCCTATCAGACGCCGGCGGCATTCGCGGCGAAGTGTAGAAAGGAATCCTTGGGGGCTCCGCCCCCAAACCCCCGGCTTCTTTCCCCTCCGCTGTGCGCAGGGCAGAAGTACCTCGGGGATGTAGAATTGGCTCAGACTCTCATAGCGACTGGTACATAAACCGGGGGCAGGTCAGGACGGGCGCGTGCGCGCCACAGGATATGAAGGCATTGATTTCGGATGGTATTTTTGCTCTAATGGGGTTTTGGGTATGGGCTGTTTCGGAGAATTTTCACGATAATAGGCTTATAGGACGGGGATCCAAGCATGTTCGAGGAGGGACTGCTAGAGATAGAAAACACGAGTTGGCGATGTTGCTCGTCTTTGGCGTTCTTACTGCAACTTTTTATCTGATAAGTATTTCCGGCCCGCTTTCGCCTTGGTGGAGCATTTTTCTCCTGCTCGTGTCAATTTCCTTTCCTATTGTTGTACTAGGGAAACCAAAATCATGAATGCGATTCGCGTAAGATTAATTGCCGTAACATGTTGGGCGATTCTAGCCCTGCCAATTACCTTTCTTGGGGCTTGGTTACTAAAGCAGAATTATGTCCAAACCATAAACGTACAGACATTCGCCTTGTCTCTTGTTTTTCTAATAGCGGCTTCATGTTTGGCGGCGTTTTGTTACATTTGGGCTGATAAGGTTTTTGGAGTGAAGGATTACCTTGC
>SCTG01000069.1 GCA_004298335.1 Nitrospirota bacterium | reverse complement strand
GGAATCGGCGCTTCCCCGGCCGGGTAGATGTCGGTGAGGAACAGGTGGTCCGCCTGCCGGAACGCCGGCGGGAACTCGTTCAGCAGGTCGCGCGTCCGGGTGAACCGGTGCGGCTGGAAGAGCACCACCAGGCGCCGCCCCCACCCGTTCTTGGCCGCGGCCAGCGTCGCCTTGATCTCCGTCGGATGGTGCCCGTAATCGTCCACCACCATGATCCCACCCTTCTCGCCCAGGATCTGGAACCGCCGCTCGACGCCCTTGAACCCCTCCAGCGCCTGCCGGATGTGCGGCAGGGACACGCCCAGCTCCAGGCCGACGGCGATCGCCGCCAGCGCGTTGCAGACATTATGGGTGCCGGGCATCGCCACGCGGAACCGGCCCAGCGATTCCCCGCGCAGGCGCGCCGAGAATTCCGCGACGCCGACATGGAGTTCGATGTCGGAGCCGACCAGGTCGGCCGCCGCCGTCAAGCCGTAGGTCTGGTACCGTTTGGTCACGCGGGGCAGGAGCCCGCCGAGGTGCGGATCGTCGGCGCAGAGGACCGCCAGGCCGTAGAAGGGAATCTTGTTGATGAACTCCAGGAAGGCCTCGCCGAGGCGCTCCATGGTCTTGTAGTAGTCCAGGTGCTCCTGATCCATGTTGGTCACGACCACGACGGCCGGCGAGAGCTTCATGAACGAGCCGTCGCTCTCGTCCGCCTCGGCGACCAGCAAGTCCCCGCGGCCGAGCCGCGCGTGACTGCCCAGCGCGTTGACCTTGCCGCCGATCACGATGGTGGGATCGAGCCCGCCCTCCGCCAGCACGTTCGCGACGAGCGAGGTCGTCGTGGTCTTGCCGTGCGCGCCGGCGATGGCCACGCCGTATTTGAGCCGCATCAGCTCGGCCAGCATCTCAGCGCGCGGGATGACCGGGACGACCTTGGCCTTGGCGGCCAGGACTTCGGGGTTCGCCGGCGAGACCGCCGAGGAGATCACGACCACCTGGGCGGACCCGATGTGCGCGGCCTCGTGTCCGATGAAGACGGTGCCGCCGAGCGCGCGGATCCGCCGGACGGTTTCGGATTCCTGCAGGTCCGATCCGGTGACGTGGTAGCCGAGGGTCAACAGGACCTCCGCGATGCCGCTCATGCCCGAGCCGCCGATGCCGACGAAATGGATATGCTGAATCTTCTTGAACATCGCAACACGTTATCCCATTCCACGGGAGAGGGCCCCGTCTGCTGACGCCCCTCCCGCACCCACCAGCGCCCGGCATTCGGACACGATGCGCTCCGCCGCATCGGCCTGCCCCAGCGACTGGCTGCAGCGCGCCATCTCGTGCAGCCGATCGGGGCGCGCCAGCAGGGCCGACACCGCGCCCACCAGCATATCGCCGGAGAGCCGGCCGTCCATGATGATCTGGGCCGCGCCGGCCCGTTCCAATACGCGGGCGTTCTGCTCCTGGTGGCCGTGGACGGCATGAGGAAACGGAATCAGGACGGCCGGCTTGCCGCAGGCCGTGATCTCGGCCACCGTGGTCGCGCCCGATCGGCTCACGATCAGGTCCGCCTGCCGGAACCGGCGCGGCATGTCGTACAGGAACGGCGTGACTTCGGCATTCAGCCCGGCGTTCTTGTAGGCCGTTGCAACTTCTCCGAAATCACGTTCGCCGGTCTGATGGATCACCCGCAGGCCGGGATGCACGGCGATCAACGCGGGCAAGGCCGCGACCATCGCCCGATTGATGGAGCGAGCGCCCTGGCTGCCGCCGAGAATCAACAGCGTGCGCCCTGCTGTTTCGGAGTCCGCGCCGCCTCCTTCCAAAAATTCACGTCGGATCGGCGTGCCCACCACCCTGGTCTTGGCCGGTCCGAAATACGAAGCCGTCTCCGCAAACGAGACGAAAACACGGTCCGCGACCGGTGAGAGCGCGCGATTGGCCACGCCCGGATGCACGTTCGGCTCCACGATGACGCGCCGGATCCCCAGGAGGAACGCCGCCAGGATCAGCGGCGGGCTCGTGTAGCCGCCGACGCCGATCGCCAGGTCGGGCCGCCGCTGCCGGCAGACCGCCAGGCACTGCGCCACGCCGAGCGGGACCAGGGCCAGACCCTGCAACGCCCCGGCCGCGCCCCTGCCCATGACTCCCCGCGCCGCGATCGTGATCAATTCAAAGCCCTCTCTCGGCACCACGTTCGTCTCCAGTCCACGCGTCGTTCCCACAAACATCGTTTCACTGCCGGGCATCTGCCGCTCGAACTCGCGGGCCAGAGCCACCCCCGGATACAGATGGCCGCCGGTGCCCCCGGCTGCGATGATCACGCGCATCCGGCGGTCAAATCGGCGGCCGGTGCCGCGAGACCGCGATGAGGAGCCCGGTCCCGATCATGTTGACCACCAGAGACGAGCCCCCGTAGCTCACGAACGGCAGCGTCAGCCCTTTCGTGGGCAGCAGCCCCGTGATCACCCCCACGTTGATCAGCGTGTGAAAGCCGACAAAGAAGCAGACGCCCAGGGCTAGGTACCGGGCGAAGGGATCGTCGGCTTCCAGGGCGATCGCGAAGCCCCTCGCCACGAACCACCCGAGCAGCAGCAGCACCGCGATCGTGCCCAGGAATCCCGCTTCCTCGCCGAGCGCCGACAGCACGAAATCGGTGTGCGGCTCCGGGAGATAGAAGAGCTTCTGCCGGCCCTCCCCCAACCCGACGCCGGACACGCCGCCGCTGCCCAGCGCGAGGAACGACTGGATCACCTGGAACCCCGATCCGGTGGGATCGCTCCAGGGATCCAGGAAACTCAGGATCCGCTGGCGGCGGTACGACACCCGCATGACGAGCAGGTAGAGCACCGGCAGGGCCGCGAGCCCGATCAGCAGCAGATGGCCCAGGCGCGCCCCCCCGACAAACAGCAGCCCCAGCGTCACCAGCCCGATCACGGCGGCGGTGCCCATGTCCGGCTCGATCAGGATGAGCCCGACGATCGCGCCGACCACGACCAGCGGCGGCACGAAGCCGCGCCAGAAGTCGGTGATGCGGGAGCCTTTCTTCGCCAGGTAATGCGCCAGGTAGAGGAGGATGCCCACTTTCACCAATTCCGACGGCTGGACCGTCCACATGCCGATCCGCAGCCAGCGGCGCGCGCCCTTGACCGTGACACCGACGCCGGGGATCAGCACCAGTACGACCCCGAGCGCGCCCAGGAACAGCAGGGGCACCGCCCACCGCCGGAGCCGGTTCAGGTCGGTCCTCGCCACGGCGAGCAGGCACACCAGGCCGAACACGAGCCAGAGCATCTGCCGCTTGAGAAAGTACGAGGGATCGCCGAACCGTTTGTAGGCCATGACGCCGCTCGCGCTGTAGATCATGCCGAGACCGACGGCGACGAGCAGGAGCGTCAGCACCAGGATAGTCTGATCCCGGTGCCGGGGACGCTCCGCCGCGCCGGCGTCCGGCCAGCGCAGCGTCATGGTCTGCGGATCAGCCCAGCTCATGCACATACTCCTTGAACCGCCGCCCGCGGTCCTTGTAGTCGGTGAACATGTCGAAGCTCGCGCAGGCCGGAGACAGCAGCACGGTATCGCCCGCCACCGCCGTCGACGCCGCATCCCGAACCGCGTCGGCCAGCGTCGCGGCCTCCGTGAGCGGGCAGGTTCCCGCCAGGACCTCGCGCAGGCGGGCGCGCGCCTCGCCGAGCAGGACGACCCGCTTGGCCTTGCGCCGGACCGCCTCGGCCAGTCCCGGATACTCGCCGCCCTTTTCCCGGCCGCCGGCGATCAGGATGACGGGAGCCGGCACGCTCTCGAGCGCCTTGATCGTGGCGTCCACGTTCGTGCCCTTGGAATCGTCGATGTAGGCGACGCCGCGCAGGACCCGGACGACCTCCATGACATGCTCCAGGCCGCGGAAGGCGCGCAGGCCGCGGTCGATGGCTTCCATCGGACAGCCGGCGAGCGCGGCCACCGCGATGGCCGCCATCGCGTTCTCGATGTTGTGCGCGCCCCGGACCTGCAAGGCGCCGACCCGGCACACTTCATCGCGCCGCCCGTACAGATTCGACACGATCACATCCCCGTCCAGGCACACCCCGCGCTCGACCGGACGGGTCCGGCTGAACTCGATCCGGGCGCCTCGCGACCGCACCGACAGGCGCGCCAGCCGGGGATCATCGGCATTGAGAACCGCGTAGTCCGCGTCGTCCTGGTTTTCGAACAGCCGCAGCTTGGCCGCGGCGTACGCGTCCATGGAAGGATAGCGGTCGAGATGGTCCGGCGTGACGTTCAGGATCGCCCCGACCCAGGGACGAAACGTCTCGATCGTCTCCAACTGAAAGCTGGACACTTCGGCCACGACGAGGTCCCAGACCTTGCCGTCGAGCGAGGCCAGGGCCGCCTCCGCCAGCGGCGTGCCCAGATTGCCGCCGACGAACGGATCGTAGCCCGCGCCCCGCAAGAACTCCCCGATCCACGTCACCGTCGTGCTCTTGCCGTTCGTCCCGGTCACCGCGAGGACCCTCCCCGTGAGATGGCGCGACGCGAGTTCCAGTTCCCCAATGATGCGCGCGCCGGACGCGCGGGCCCGCCGGATGGGCTCGAGCGTCAGCGGCACGCCCGGACTGACTACCACGACCTCCGCTCCGTGCAGCGCCGGCTCGTAATTCCCGGCGCCATGGATCTCCACCATTCCGGCGGACAGTCCGTTGAGCGCGGTCGCCAACTCCGAGGACGGCTTCTGGTCCGCGACGGTCACGTGCGCGCCCAGCCGCCGCAGCAGACGGACCGCGGCCAGGCCGCTCCGTCCCAGCCCCATGACGGCGACCCGCTTCCCGGCGACTTCCAACGACGTCTGTTCGCTCATCATCACGCTCATCGCAGCTTCAAGGTGCTCAAACTGAACAGGGCCAGCAACATGGCGATGATCCACAGCCGCACCACCACCTTGGGCTCTTCCCAGCCCTTCAGTTCAAAGTGGTGATGAATGGGCGCCATGAGGAACACCCGCTTGCCCCGCGACTTGTACGAGACCACCTGGAAAATCACCGAAAGCGCCTCGATCACAAAGACGCCGCCGACCAGCACCAGCAACAATTCATGCTTGCTGATGACCGCGACGGTGCCGAGCGCCGCGCCCAGCGGCAGCGATCCCACGTCCCCCATGAACACCGATGCGGGATAGGTGTTGAACCAGAGAAAGCCCAGACTGGCGCCGACGATGGACCCCGTGAAAATCGCCAGCTCGCCGGACCCTTCGATGTAGGGGACGAGGAGGTAGTCGGCGAAGACTTTGTGCCCCGAGATGTAGGCGACGACGGTATAGGCCATGGCGGCGACCATGATCGGCCCGATGGCCAGCCCGTCCAGCCCGTCCGTCAGATTGACGGCATTGGAGGCCCCCACGATGACCAGCACGGCGAACGGGATATAGAAGAGTCCGATATCGGGGGAAAAGGCCTTGAAGAAGGGGACGCTCAGATTCGTGGAGTAGGCCGGCAGCGAATAGAACAACGCGCCGATGCCGAGCGCGACGACGGCCTGCGCGACGATCTTCTGGAGAGCCGTCAACCCCTGGTTCCTGCCCCGGACGGTCTTCAGGTAGTCGTCCCAGAACCCGACCGCGCCGAAGCTGATCATGGCGAACACCGCCAGCCAGACGTAGCGATTCGTCAGGTCGGTCCACAGCAGCGTCGCGAGGATCACCGCGAACAGGATCAGCACGCCGCCCATGGTGGGCGTCCCGCCTTTCGCCTGATGCCGGCTGGGGCCGTCCTCGCGGATCTTCTGCCCGATGCCGTAGCTCTGCAGCTTGCGGATGACCGGCGGCGCCAGCACGAACACGATCAAAAAGGCCGTGAGCGCGGCATAGATGATCCGGAAGCTCAGGTAGCGGAAGACGTTGAAGATCGAGAACTGTGTATGGAGGGGATATAATAATAAGTACAGCATTATGCGCCTGCGGCTTCCGTAGCCCCGAGGTCTTGGCCGAGGGGCGTTTTCATAATTCCTCCAGCACGCGTTCCATCCGGGCGCCGCGCGAGCCCTTGAGGAGCACCACGTCGCCCTTGCGGAGCATCCCCCGCAGCCGTTCCGCCGCGGCGCCGTGATCCGTTGCGGCCATGACGCAGTCCGCCGGCATGCCTTGGGCCAACGCGCCGTCCGCGATGCCGGCCGCCAGTTCGCCGACCGTCAGCAGGTAGTCGGTGCCCAGACGGGCCGCTTCCACGCCGATGTCCCGGTGGGCCTGCGTTGCCTCTCCGCCGAGCTCCAGCATGTCGCCCAGGACGGCGATCGCCCGGCCGGCGCCCCTGGCCTCGGTCAGCCACCGGAGGGCGGCCCGCATGGAAGCCGGATTCGCGTTGTAGCAATCGTTCAGCACCGTCACGCCCCGCCACCGGCGCACCTCGGAGCGCATGCCAGCCGGGCGATACCGCGCGAGGCCTGCGCGGATCGCGCCCTCGCCGACCCCCACCGCCAGTCCCGCCGCCACCGCCGCCAGCGCGTTGGCCACATTGTGGGCGCCCGCGACCGACAGACTGACCGAAAACGGGCGGGCGCGATCGCGCACGCCGATGCGCACCACCGTTTCGGACGGGCCGCGCGTCTCGATATGCAGAGCCCGCACGTCGGCCCGCCGGGAAAACCCGAAGGACAGGACGCGTCCCCGCACCCGCGAGCAAAGATCGTCATAGAAGGCGTCATCGGCATTGAGCACGGCCGTGCCGGCGGCGGGGAGCGCCTCGAGCAGTTCGCCTTTGGCCCGCGCCACCGCACGGACGTCGCCCAGCGTCTCCAGATGGGTCGGGCCAATGTTCGTCAGCACGCCGTGGGTCGGCTCCGCGATCTCGCACAGACGCGCCATCTCCCCCAGTCCGCTGATGCCCATCTCGATGACTGCCGCCTCATGACGCGGGGCCAGGCGCAGCAGCGTCTGCGGAACCCCGATGTGGTTGTTGAGGTTGCCCTCGGTCTTGAGCGTGATGAACCGTTCGGCCAGAATGGCGGCGATCATATCCTTGGTCGTCGTCTTGCCGTTGCTCCCGCTGACCGCCACGACCGGAATGTCGAACCGGCGCCGGTGGGCGCGCGCCAGGTCCTGCAACGCGCGGAGGGGCTCGCCAACCTCGATCAGGAGCGCCGTCCCGGGGAGCTTGAACCCATGCCGCACAAGGGCCCCGACGGCGCCTTTTTTGAGCGCCTCCGCGACAAACCGGTGCCCATCGAAACGCGCGCCGGCCAGCGCCACGAAGAGGTCGCCGCGCCGGACCGTCCGCGAATCCGTCCACACGCGCCGGACCGCCGTTCCGGGCGAGCCCTGGGAGAGCACGCCGTCGGTGATCGCCGCTATGTCAGCGCCTGTGAAGAGGGCCACCGTGCCATCCGTTGTTGATTCCGTCCATCCCGCTGGCTCCAGCGCGACGGTCATCGCGTCAGAGCCTCGATCGCCTCGCGCGCCACCACGCGGTCGTCGAACGGGTGTTTGTCCTTTCCGATGATCTGGTAATTCTCATGGCCTTTCCCCGCGATCAGCACCAGGTCGCCCGGCTGCGCCGTCCGCACGGCCTCCTCGATCGCGGCGCGGCGGTCCACGTGGACGACGTACCGGCCACGGCCCGCCTCCCGCAAGCCGGCCTGGACGCCGGGAATGACTTCCCTGATGATGGCCTCGGGGTCTTCGGTCCGGGGGTTGTCGGAGGTCACCACCACGATATCACTGTAGACCGCGCCGACCCGCCCCATCTTGGGCCGCTTGCCGCGGTCCCGATCGCCGCCGCAGCCGAACACCGTGATGATCCGCCCCGTCTTGACCGCCTCCGCCGTGGTGAGCAGCCGGAACAGGGCGTCCTCGGTGTGCGCGTAATCGACGACGACCGTAAAGGGCTGGCCCGCCTCGACCCGCTCGAACCGGCCCGGCACGTTGGAGAGGTTCGCCACGCCCTCGGCGATCGTCGGCAGGGCGATCCCCTGCTCCAGACCCACGCCGACGGCCGCGAGAATATTGTAGACATTGTGGCGCCCCACCAGCGGAGAGCGGAGGGCCATGGCTCCGGCCGGCGTCTGCGCCGTGAAGCGCACCCCGTCCAGCGAGACCCGGACATCCCCGGCGCGCAGGTCGGCCGGCCGATCAATGGCGTAGCTCCAGACCCGCGCCCGGGTCGCCTCCGAGACGCGGGCGCCATAGGCGTCATCGAGGTTCACGACGGCCCGGCTGTCCGACCCGAGCCCCGCGAAGAGCCGCAGCTTCGCGTGAAAGTAGTCTTCCATGTCGGCATGGAAATCCAGATGATCCTGCGTGAGGTTGGTGAACACCGCCGTCCCGAACTCGCACCCGGCCGTCCGGTCGAGGGCGAGCGCGTGGGAGGACACTTCCATCACCGCCGCGTCGCTTGCGGCATCGACCATCCTCCGGAACAGCCCCTGCAGTTCCACGGCGCCCGGCGTCGTGCGGGTGGCGTCGATCCGTTCGTTCCCGATCAGGTACGCCACGGTCCCGACCAAGCCCACCTTGGCGCCCGCGGCCTCCAGCACGGACTTGCAGAGATAGGTCGTGGTCGTCTTGCCGTTGGTGCCGGTCACGCCGATCATCTTGAGCCGGTGCGACGGATCGCCCTGAAAGCGACTCGCCAGGACGCCGAGGGCATGCCGCGAATCGCGGACTTCCACGACGGGCACGCCGAGCGCGTCCAGCGTGCCGGCCGGCACGCACCCGGCTTCGACGACCAGCGCGCCCGCGCCCGCGGACAGGGCTTGATTCAGGTACCGATGGCCATCCGTCTGCGCGCCCTTCACCGCCACAAACAGTCCTCCTGGAGACACCCGCCGCGAGTCATCCGTCAACCCCGTGATCTCCCGATCCAGATCGCCGCGCGCGGTCACCTCGCCGAGCGGTTTTACCAAGTCCCGCAGTCTCATCGCGCCGCAAGAATCTGGGTCTCCTCCGCCTTCGGCAGAATGCCGAGATGCCGAACCGCCTGGGCCGCGATCCGCTGAAAGACGGGCGCCGCCACGGTCCCGCCCCAATGGACGGTCTGCGGCTCGTCCACCATCACCAGGATGCACAGCTTCGGATCGTCCGCCGGAAGAAAGCCCACGAACGAACTGACCGTCCGCGTGGCCGAATAGCCGCCGGTCAGGAGATCCGCCTTTTGGGCGGTCCCGGTCTTGCCGGCCACGTCGTATCCGGGCACCGCCGCCAGCGTGCCGGTCCCGCCGGCCAGCACGACGCCGCGCAGGATGTCGGTCATGACCCTGGCGGTCTCCGCCGAAATGGGACGGCGCCGGATGACCGGGGCAAAGCGGGCGACGGTCTCGCCGGCGGGCGTCCGGACCTCCGCGACCACGAAGGGGCGCATGAGCGCCCCGCCGTTCGCGATGGCCGCCGCCGCCATCACCAACTGCATCGGCGTCACGCCGATCTCCTGCCCCATGGCGATCGAGGCCAGCGTGCGTCGGCCCCAGGCCTGCGGCTCCTTGGTGAGCCCCCGCTGCTCCCCGCTCAAGTCCACGTCCGTCTTCTGCCCGAACCCGAACGCGTTAACGTACTTCGCCAGTTTGTCCGGCCCCAGACGCTGGGCCACCTTGACCATGCCGATGTTGCTGGATTTCTGGAGGACCTGGGCAAAGGTCAGCCAGCCGTTCTTGTGGTGGTCATGCACGACGGTGTTCTCGACCACGAACGAACCGTCCTCGCCGTAGATGAGTTCGTCCGGCGTCACCAGTTTTTCTTCGAGCGCGGCCGTGGCGGCGACGAGCTTGAACGTCGAGCCCGGTTCATAGGAGTCGCTGATGGCGCGGTTCCGCCACAGGTTCGCGTCCCCCTTCGGCGCGTTCGGGTCGAACGTCGGCCGCACCGCCAGGGCCAGGATCGCGCCGGTCTTCGGCTCCACCACGATCGCGATCCCCGAGGCCGCCCGTGTGCGCGTCACCACCTCGTCGATCTCCTGTTCGGCGATGTACTGCACGACTTCGTCGATCGTCAGGACAAGGTCCTTCCCGGGCGACGGGGCGACGTAATTCAGTTCCTTCGGGAAGACGGATCCGCCGAAGGCGTCCCGTTCCACGATGAGACGCCCGCGCTCGCCGCGCAGATGGGCGTCGTAGCGCCGCTCGAGGCCCTCCTGCCCCTGGCTGTCGATATTCGCAAACCCGAGTACGTGGGACAGCATGGTGCCCTTGGGATAAAAGCGGCGGCCCTCGGGGATCACCCCGATCCCGTCCAGCGACAGCCCCTGCAGCCCTTCCGCCCGTTCCGGTTCAAGCCGGCGCGCCAGCCAGACGAAGTCCCGATCGCTCGTGAGCTTGGATTCGAGCTGCCGCACATCGGTGTGCAGCACACGGTTGAGCCGGACGGCCGTGGCCCGAGGATCCGACACGTATTTCGGCGCGCCGAAGACCGACGGGACCTCCATGTTGATCGCCAGAATTTTCCCGCTCCGATCGTAGATAGCCCCGCGTCCCGCTTCCACCGAGAGCGTCTTCTGGTGCTGGCGACCGGCCAGTTGCGTGAACTCCTCCGCCCGGAGGACCTGCAGGGTGAAGAGACGCCCCGCGATGATGAAAAAGCCGAGCCCCAGCAGGACTGCGGCCACGATCACCCGTCTTCGTCTGGCGTCTTCTTCGTCCGTCATGTCAGTCCTTGCCGCTATCCCCGTTAATTGGTATGGGCCGCTTGCACCACGTGGCTGGCCGGCGCGTCGGCGGCCGGTAGAGCAGAGCCCTTCACCAGCACCACCTGGTTGTATCGGGGCCGGACCATGCCGAGCTGGCTGACGGCGACACGCTCGATTTGCTCGGGAGACGTCATCCTGGCAAGCTCCAGCAGAAGGGCCTTCTGTTCCTGCTGCGCCTGCTTTTTTTTGTCCTGGAGGGCGGTGATCGCGTACCCCGTCCGGTAGATATCCACTTTCACCCACACCGCCGACAGCACCAGCGCCAGCAAAACCGTTCCAACCAGGTATTTCATGCCGCGGCCTCCCCGCGCTCGAGCACGCGCAGCTTGGCACTCCGGGCCCGCGGGTTTCCGGCGGACTCCCCCTCGGACGGCGTGAGCGGGCGTTTGGTCAACACGGCGAACCCGGCGTCCGCACCGGCGGCCAGCGCCCGGAACGTGTGCTTCACCACGCGATCCTCCAGCGACTGGAACGAGAGCACCACGAGGCGACCGCCGGGGCGCAAGAACCCCGCCAGGCGCCGGAGCGATGCGTCGAGGCCGTCGAGTTCACGGTTCACGGCGATCCGGAGGGCTTGAAAGGTGCGCGTGGCGAAGTGGAGCCGGCCGTGCAGATAGGGCCGCGGCACCGTCCCCCGAAGCACGTCGACCAGCGCCAGCGTCGTGAGAATGGGGTCCCGCTCCCGCCTCCGGATGATCGCGCGGGCGATGCGCCGCGCATACCGCTCCTCCCCGTACTCGAACAAAATCCGCGTCAATTCCTGCTCGGGCAGGCGGTTGACAAGATCGGCGGCGGTGAGCGATTCCCGCTGGTCCATCCGCATATCGAGCGGTCCCTCCGCCATAAAACTGAATCCCCGCGCGGCCCGGTCCAGCTGCATGGAAGACACGCCGAGATCAAGCAGCGCGCCGTCAACGCCGCGCGGCGCCACGTCCCGCACAACCCCCGCGGCGTCCTTGTACTCCGCCTGCATGATCAACGCCCGGCCGCCGAATGGCGCCAGCTGCTCACGGGCCTCGGCCACCGCGGCCGCATCGCGATCCAGCCCGATGATCCTGCCGTCCGGCCCGCTGGCCTCCAGGATGGCCCGGCTGTGCCCGCCCGCCCCGATCGTTCCGTCAAGGTAGATCCCTCCGGCCCGCGGCTGCAGCCACGCCAGCACCTCTTCGAGCATGACCGGCTGGTGCATGATCATGATCCCGACCGCACTCCATCATCGGCCCCAAAAGAAAATGCCGCATCCGATTGGAAGAGACGAACCATCTCTGCCAGCCTTGCGCGGCATCATCGACGGGCTCTGCAACAGATACGAACCCATGTAACCCTGCCTTAATTTTTTCCTAACAACCTGGCAATATAATCCAACCACAACCTCCCACTTTCACCCACTATGCTGCGAAAGTATACTCGCCACATTTTCGATGTCAAGAAAAAAATACGCCTTTTGAAATGGATAGGAAAACTTACCCAAAATCCTTCAGCCTGTGGATAAATCGAGCCTCCCACAAGAAACGGTCGAGGGAAATTCAGTCGTGGTCTGCTGGTCTGCAGAGAGGACTAGACGAGAAATCTCTCTAGGGATAGATCTTGTAGAGCATGCGGGGAAAAGGGATGGTTTCGCGGACGTGTTCGATGCCGCAGATCCAGGCGACCGCCCGCTCGATGCCCATGCCAAAGCCGGCGTGGGGGACCGACCCGAACGCGCGCAGATCCAGGTACCACTTGAAGGCGTCTTCGGGGAGATGGTGCGCGTGCAGACGCGCCAGGAGCTTGTCGCGTTCATGGATGCGCTGGCCGCCCCCGATGATCTCGCCGTAGCCTTCCGGAGCCAGCACGTCCATGCATAACGCGAGGTCCGGGTTCTCCGGGTCGTTCTGCATGTAAAAGGCCTTCAGCGCGGCCGGGTAGCGATGGACGATCACAGGCCGGTCGAACTCGTTGGAAAGGATCGTTTCCTCATCGCCGCCGAAGTCATCGCCCGGCTGGATCGGGTTCCCCTTCTTCTGCAGAACCGCCACCGCTTCGGCGTACGTGAGCCGGGGGAACGGCGGCACGATGGCCTCCAGCTTCTTCACGTCGCGCTCCAGCGCCTTCAACTCCTCGCGGCGATGCTCCAGCACGCGCGCCACGATATGGGCGAGAAACTCCTCCGCCAGGGCCATCACATCGGCCAGCTCCGCGAAGGCGATTTCCGGTTCCACCATCCAGAATTCCATGAGATGGCGCCGGGTTTTGGATTTCTCCGCCCTGAACGTGGGGCCGAAGCAATAGACCTTGCCGAAGGCCGCCGCCGTCGCCTCGTTGTAGAGCTGCCCGCTTTGCGTGAGGTAGGCCTTCTCTCCGAAGTAATCGGTCTCGAACAGCGTCGTGGTCCCCTCGCAAGCGTTGGGAGTGAAAATCGGCGTGTCGGCCAGAATGAAGCCGCGGTCGTCGAAGAAGTTGCGGCAGGCCCGGATGATCTCGTGGCGGATCCGGAGGACGGCCTCCTGGCGATGAGACCGGAGCCAGAGGTGCCGGTGCTCCATCAAAAAACCGGTCCCGTGTTCCTTGGGCTGGATCGGGAACTCGTCCGCAACCAGCTGCACCACTTCCAGGCGGGAGACGTGCAGCTCGTATCCCCCCAGCGCCCGCGCGTCGGCCTGCACGGTCCCCGTCAGCAGGAGGGAGGACTCCTGCGTCAGCTTGCCCGCCAGGGCAAACGCCTCGTCGCCGACCACCGCCTTGCTCACGACCGCCTGGATGTCGCCCGTGCCGTCCCGGACCACCAGGAACGCGATCTTCCCGCCGCCCCGCTTGTGGCGGAGCCAGCCGCGCACCGTCGCCTCCCGCCCGGCGTGTTTCGCGATCTCATTGATGTAGGAGACCGGCATGCGCCGAGTCTATACCAGGGGTCCAGGCGGCGCAAGACGTTGCGCCACCCCCGCCGACGCCGTACAATGATGTGATCATGAACCGTTTACCCTCCGCGCTCCGATGGTATTCCGCAGCCCTCCTCATCGCGATGGGGACCGCGTGCACGCCGAGCGAATCCCACCAGGCCCCCGACCTGTTCTATCTCTATAAAACGATCGAAGTCGGCAAGAACCCCACGAGCGTCGTCGCCGGCGATCTGAACGGCGACCGCTTCGCCGACCTGGTCACGACGAACATCAGCGGCGACTCGCTGAGCATCCTGCTGGGCAACGGGGACGGGAACTTCAGGGACGCGATCACGCTGCGGCTCCCGGAACAGCCCCGCGCCGTGGCCCTCCACGACTTCAACGGGGACGGTAATCTCGATCTGGCCGTGGCCACCGCCGGCAACAATCGCGTGACCATCCTTCTGGGCGACGGGACCGGCCACTTCACGAAGGGGGACAGCTATTCGGCGGTCAGATCGCCGGTCAGCCTGGCCGTGGGGGACTTCAACCGGGACGGCAAGGCGGACCTCGCCGTGGCCCTCCGGAGCGACAAACTCCTCATCCTGCTCGGACGCGGCGACGGCAGTTTCCTACAGAAGGGCGTCTACGAATACGGCGACACCCCGACCTCCGTCACCGCCGCCGACATCAACGAGGACGGCCTGATCGACCTCCTGGTCACCCACGGCGGCACGATGAGCAACAGCGTCGTGGTCTTCCTGGGGAAAGGGGACGGGACGTTCCGGACGCCGGTTCCCTACAAAACCGGCCACAGCCCGCTCAGCGTGTCGGTCCTGGACCTCAACGGCGACCGCCACGTGGACCTGCTCGTCGTCAATGGTGAACGGGACGACATCAGCGTCTTCTTCGGCAAGGGAGACGGCACGTTCACGCAAGGCACGTCCTTTGGCGCGAACGCCGGCCCGATCTCGGCCGTGACCCAGGACTTCGACGGGGACGGCAAGACGGACATCGCCGTCGCCAACAACATGTCGAGCGACCTGTCCGTGCTGCTGGGCAAGGGGGACGGCACGTTCTGGCAGCCGCCGCGCAGCTACCGGACCGGCACGGCCCCGTTCGCCGTCACGGCCGTGTCGTTCGGGCCGCAGGATCCGCGGCCCGGGCTGGTCACCGCGAACAACCTGGGCAACACCGTGTCGATCTTCCTGGCCAAGGACCCCCGGTCACACCTGGTGCCTTCCAATTGAGGCGAATTCCGTAGGCTTGACAATCCAGAGCCTCACCGCTAGTCTGGCGCCGGAGAGGACCGACGCGTGAAGACATTCCTCTGGTGGTTTGTAACAGGATCCGCGACGACGCTCGCGGTGCTGATGGTGCAGGGCGGCGTGCAGGATCTGATCAGCGGCGACAAGAGCGCCGCCAATTTCGTGCTCACCATTGTCGGCGGCGGACTGTTGGCCGGGTGCATCGCCATCATCATGAATCGGATCAAATGAGCGCGCCGGCCTTCCGCTTTTCGCTTGACTCCATCGGGATGCCGTGCCAGAGTGTCAGCCATGACGTGCCTGAAATGCCAGGGGTGCATGATGTTTGAGCGGCAGTACACGCTGGACAGCCGCCGCCTGTACGCGCGCTGCCTGAACTGCGGATTCTGGCTCGATCTGGCGGATTTGCTCCGGTTCTTCCATCAGGTGCTGTCGGCAGGAGTGAAGGACCTGAACCTCAAAGTCACCATTCCCTCATGACGGTTTCCCGCTGCCGTCAGGTTGCCTGTCTCATCGTCGGCGCGGCGCTTCTCCTGTTTCCGGCTTCCGGCAATACCTCTGGCTCCGCATCGGATCACACCGCGCGCGCCCACAGCCTGTCCAACGGAAAATCCGCGCAAGTCAAGACGCCGTCCGTCTACAAGCGCAAGGCCTCTCGACGGCCCCTGCCGCCTGAAGGGATTCTGCTGAAAGACCTGCGGACGGGCGAAGTGCTGTTCGAACAAAATGCCGATCTGTCCATGGCGCCCGCCAGTCTGACCAAGATCATGTCGGCGATCGTGATTCTCGAGGAAGGCGATCTGAACGACCAGGTGACGGTCAGCCGGCAGGCGGCGGCCGCCCACCGCGTCAAGCTCTATCTGAAACCCGGCCAAGTGCTGCCGTTGCGGGGCCTGCTGGAAGCCATGCTGATCCGTTCAGCCAACGACGCCTGCCTCGCCGCGGTCGAGCATGTGGGTGGAGATGAGGAATCATTCGTCGCAAAGATGAACGAGAAGGCCGTGGCCATCGGACTGGCCCGCACCCATTTCCAGAACGCCTGCGGGTTTGACATGCCCGACCATTTTTCCACGGCCGAGGACCTGGCGGTGTTGACGGAATATGCGATGGCCCATGACACGTTCGCCGCCATCGTGAAAGAACCCGCCGTGATTGTTCGCACCGCCGATCAGCGCAGAAAATACGTCGCCCGGACGACCAACCGCCTGCTGGGAACCATGGATGGAGTGGTCGGCGTGAAAACCGGCTATACGCGCGGAGCCGGACGGTGCTTGATCACCGTCGTGACCCGGGACGACCGAGAGCTCCTGCTCGTCCTTCTCAATGCCCGCCAGCGCTGGTGGCGCGCGCACTCACTGCTGGAATACGGTTTCCGTGCTCCCGCCCCGGAGACGGTCTCGGCGTCACGCTGACTCGCCCCTGTCAGACCCCGGCGTTGAACTCCACCGTGATGTCGCGGCCGGAGAAGAGGATGACCAGCGCCCCCCCTTTGTAATTCAATTTGGTGAATGTGGTCTGGTCCTCGGCGAATTCCTCCTTGCCAAGCAGCTTCCGGGCCTCGTCGATGCCCTCGCCCCGCAACACCAACCGAAACACCCCCGCGGCCAGATGGGCGAACCGTTGGGTGATGAAAATATAATCCACCTTGCCGTCCATCAGCCGGACTCCCGCCATCGCATTGCTGGGACTACGCTTATCGAACAGCATGACGAAGACATCCTGCACATCCACCCGGACGCCGGGGATCTTGATCTTGATGAGATTGTCTTTGACCTTCGCCTCGGAATCCCCCAGTTTGATGCCGAACAGGGAGACATCGGCGGCGCCGAACTTCTCCAGCTCCATCACCTCGGATTCGGTCAATTCGTATAGCTCGGCGCTCACCGCCGGCGCCGCCAGGATGACCAGCGCACAGGCCCAGACGGCCACCCGCAGACCGCTCAACCACTTCCCCATGCCGCACCCCCGTTCTAATAAATTGTAGGACTTCAAAAGTTGCGCCATGGTACCCAACCGGCCCAGGAGATGCAAGCGCCCGGAACGCCACTCTACAGGCCTTGCGGCCCCTGTTCTCCCGGCTTCTTCGTCACGTCAAGGAGCAGCCGCACAAGCAGGCCCAGCCGGCCGAAATACACGGCGGCGGCTTCTTCGAGTTCAGGCATCAGGCGCGCCAGATCCGCCCTGCAATCCTCCAGGATGGCGACTCGCGGCGGGTCCAGCGCGCCTCCGGCGTTCAGGTAGAACGACACGCACCCTCCGACGACTTCGTCCAGCACCCAGAGTTCGCCCTTGGCTTCCCGGGGAACGTCGGGGAGTTCCGCCCGCCGGTGCGCCTGCCAGAGCGTCAGGATGTCGTCCGGCATGAACCGTCGCTCACAACGAACTCACGCCGTAGACGAGCGCCGTCGCCAGGCTCACCAGCACGAAACCCCACGCACGATACTCCCAAAACGGCCGCTTGAACCACCACGCGAGGCAGGCTTCACGCCGGCCGAGCGGGGCGCCGATCAGGAACAGCCCCTTGGCTATCCCCAGGCATCCGACCACGATCCAGACGATTCGGAAGGCCAGCCCCCCCGTCCCGATCACCAAGATGAGGCTGGTCACCATCCCGGCCTGGATCAGCATGAATTGCCGGAGCTCGTCGGACACCAGCCGTTCGAGGATCACGACGGCCCACGCCGGCGCGATGATCAGCCCGAGCCCTATGGAAAACCAGGCCACCCCGATGAAGCTGAAGAGAAACTCCCTCACGGATAGAGCCCGCGAACCGTGTGCGCCTGGCCGATCTTGTCGATCCCGCTCATGAGCGCCGCCATGCGCAAGCTGACTTTTTTCGCCTGGGAGAATGCAAGCGTCCGCTGAAACGCGGCCGTGATGATTTCGTGCAGGCGATCCCGGATGTCCTGCTCCTTCCAGAAATACTTCTGGACGTCCTGGACCCACTCGAAATAGGACACGATCACGCCGCCGGAATTGGCCAGAATGTCGGGGATCACAAAGACGCCGTTCTCTTCGAGAATGCGGTCGGCGGCCATCGTCGTCGGTCCGTTTGCCCCCTCCGCCAGGATCCGGCAACGGACCCGGGCCGCATTGTTCTCCGTGATTTGTTCCGAGAGCGCGGCCGGCACCAGGATGGTGCACTCGAGCTGCAGAAGGTCGTCGTTGGAGATGAATTCGCCCATCCCGCACTCTTGGAGCGGCCGCACGTGGCTCTGATAGCGGGAGCGGAGCGTGGGAATGTCGAGGCCGCGGGAGCTGTACACGCCCCCTTTGGCGTCGCTGACGGCAAGGACTTTTGCACCCGCCTCGTGCAGAATCCGGGCCGTATGCATGCCGACGTTCCCGAAACCCTGCACGGCGACGGTGGTCCGAGCAATCTCCAGCCCCAGATGCCGCAAGACCTCCAGGATGACGGCGGTGACCCCCCGTCCCGTCGCATCCTCCCGGCCCAGGCTCCCGCCGATGGCCAGCGGCTTGCCCGTCACGACGCCCGGGACGGCATAGCCCACTTCCTGGCTGTAGGTGTCCATCATCCAGGCCATCACCTGGGCATTGGTGCCGACATCGGGCGCAGGAATGTCTTTCTCCGGACCCAGCAGGGGAAGGATTTCCGAGGTATAGCGGCGGGTGAGCCGCTGCAGTTCCGCACGGGATAACTTCTCGGGCGCCACCCGGACGCCTCCCTTGGCCCCGCCGTAGGGCAGTCCCGCCAGAGCGCACTTCCACGTCATCCACATGGCCAGCGCGGCCACTTCACCCAGATTCACGTCGGGATGAAAGCGCACCCCGCCTTTGGAGGGGCCGAGCGACGTGTCATGTTGAACCCGATAGCCAGGAAATACCTTGACGTTCCCATCGTCCATCCGCACCGGAACGGACACGATCAAGGCCCGTTGAGGCAGCTTGAGCCGCTCGCGAAGATTTCCGTCCAGACCGAGCCGCTCAGCCGCTTCCTCGAATTGGGCGACAGCCAAGCGGAACGTCTGGGTCTCCAGTTCCTGGTAGAGACTCGTCATGGCAGTCGGATTCAGGCCTGCTGGCGGGTCGGTTCGTCCGGCGGGAGGCCGGCCGCATCGGCGTCCTCGGCGACGCGTTCTTTTTCCATCGCCAGCTGGAGCTTGGCATATTCCCGCCGCCCCCGGACCGTCGCCTTGATCTGAAAGTTGTCCGTGTGAAAGAACCAGCCGGCATTGACTTCGACGCGATAGGGCTGGCCATCCTTGGACAGCACGATATCGCCGCCCAGGAACAGGTCGTTCAAGGCATCGCGGACCTGGGCCCAATCGGCCTCGGCAATTTCGTTGAGGATGGCGACGTTCGCCGAGATGAGCTGCGACTCATGGGCCTCAATCAGATAATTCAGCAGACGGTACCGGATGAGATCACGCGACTCCATTCATGTTCCTCCGTTTCAGACGCACGGCGCATCCGCCGCTTCCGCTTGCGTATGCGCGAAGACCTCCGTGGCGCGCGCTTCCGCCAGGGCCAGTCCGAACACCTCCTGGAAAGCCCGGAGCACGGCCCTCCGCGCCTGCTCGAAGTCCGCGGCGGCACCCCGCTCCTGCGCCACCGAGGTGACGCCGTAGCCGGCCAGCCCGCAGGGGACAATGGCCGAAAACGGACGCAAATCGTTCACGACGTTCAGCGCAAACCCATGACGCGTCACGCCCCGCGAGATCCGCACCCCCACCGCGGCGATCTTGCGCTCCGACACCCATACCCCCGGCATCCCGCCACGGCGCCCCGCGGGCACCCCGAGCCCCGCCAGCGCCCGGATCACGGTCTCTTCCAGCCCCGCGACATAGGCCTTGGGGCCCGCGCAGTAATCCCTCAGTTTCAGAATGGGATACCCCACCATCTGGCCGGGCCCATGATACGTGATGGACCCGCCCCGGTCTGAGGCATGGACCGGGATTCCCGCGAGGGCCCCGCAAGTCCATCCTTCGCCGGCATGCTCCGCACGGGCCGTGCGCCCCAGCGTATAGACCGGAAGATGTTCGGTCAGCAGCAGGGTATCGCCGATGCGATCCTCCACCCGCGCCTGGTGGGCCCTCAACTGGAGACGGCAGGCCTCGCGGTACTCGGTGAGCCCGAGGTCCAGGACATGGCCGATCACTTGGCCACCGGCCGCCGGAGAAGAATTTTCTCCTGGGTCGCCTTCCGAACCACCGAGAGACGGGCCACAGACTCCGACCCGTCTTTGAGCAAGGCGTGCCAGAGGTCGGACATATTATAAACCTGCGTGACGTCCACCGCCGTAATCACGTCGCCGTCACGAAGCCCCGCCTCGGCCGCCGGCCCCCCGGGCTCGACCCAGAGGGCCAAGACTCCCCGGTCCGCATCGAGACCGAACGACGCCACAATGCTGGACGTCACCGTGACCGGCACAAAGCCCAACGGCGGCCTGAGCATGCTGCCCCGCACAATCAGGGACTCCGCCACGGGCACAGCCTCGTCGATGGCGATGGCATAACTGATATTCTGCGCGGACGGCGCGACCGCCATGTTGATGCCCACCACGCGGCCCGAGAGATCCACCAGAGGCCCCCCGCTGTTTCCGGGATTGATGGCGGCATCGGACTGAATCAGGCTGTAGAGCGTTTCCCCAGTCGGAGGGACAATCGCGCGATCAATCGCGCTGACGACTCCCACCGACACC
>SCTG01000007.1 GCA_004298335.1 Nitrospirota bacterium | reverse complement strand
CGCGAAGGCGTCGCCCGACGACGTGTGCATCCGGATCGAGGCGTTCAACCGCGGCCCGGACGCCGCGCCGCTCCACATCCTGCCGCACCTCTGGTTTCGCAACACCTGGAGCTGGAGCGACCCGCGCGGCCCGGAGCCGACGATCAGAGCGCAACGCGGGTGTCTGGTGGCGGACGATTCGACCGCGGAGCCGCTCAAAAACCTTCCCTTCGCATACCGGCTCGGCAAACGCCGTCTCTACGCCCCGGCGGGGGGCGTCCCGCTCTTCACCGACAACGAGACCAACGCGCCGCTCGTCTTCGGGCCCGGCGCCGTCAGCCGATCGCCGTTCGTCAAGGACGCGTTTCACCGGCACGTGATCGGCGGAGAAGCCTGCGTCAACCCGGCGCAGGCCGGCACGAAGGCCTGCCTGCATTATCGCTTCGAGGTGCCGCCGGGCCGGTCCGTGACGCTGCTGCTGCGGCTGACGCCCGAGGAGATGAAGCAGCCGCTGGAGGAGGTGCCGCGCGTGATCGCGGCGCGCAAGGCCGAGGCCGACGAGTTCTACGAGGCGATCCATTCGCCCAAGGCCAGCCCGGAAGAGAAGCGTGTCCAGCGGCAGGCGTTCGCCGGCCTGCTCTGGTCCAAGCAGATTTATCTCTTCGACGTGGAGAAATGGCTGGACGGCGACTTCCCGCAGTGGCCGCCGCCGGCGTCGCGCAAATCCCATCGCAACGTCCACTGGCGGCACCTCAACTCCATGCGCGTGCTGTCGATGCCGGACAAATGGGAGTACCCCTGGTTCGCCGCCTGGGACCTGGCCTTCCACGCCATTCCCCTCGCGCTGGTGGACCCGGAGTTCGCGAAGGAGCAGTTGTGGGTCCTCCTCTTCGAGCAGTTCCAGCATCCCAACGGGCAGATCCCGGCGTACGAGTGGGAATTCTCGGACATGAACCCGCCGGTCCATCCGTGGGCGGTCTGGCGGGTCTACAACATGGACCGGATCCGGTCGGGGCAGGCCGACCGCGCGTTTCTGGAGAAGTGCTTCCACAAGCTGCTCATCAACTTCGCCTGGTGGGTCAACAAGGTGGACACGCGGGGCAACAATGTGTTCGAGGGCGGCTTCCTCGGGCTGGACAACATCACGGTCGTGGACCGGAGCGAGAAACTGCCCGGCGGCGCGGTGCTGGAACAGTCCGACGCGACCGGCTGGATGGGTATGTTCTGTCTCAACATGATGCGGATCGCGCTGGAGCTGGCCCGGGAGAACCAGGCCTACGAGGGGCTCGCGACGAAGTTCTTCCAGCACTACATCTACATCGGCGCGGCGATGAAGCGCATGGGCGGCCTGGACTACGACCTGTGGGACGATCAGGACGGATTCTTCTACGACGTCCTCCGGTATCCGGACGGGAGCTTCCACAAGTTCCGCGTGCGGTCGCTGGTCGGCCTCATCCCGCTCTACGCCATCGAGCGCCTGGAAGAGGACTGGATCAAGCCGTTTTTCGAGTTTCGCTCCAATCTGGAGTGGTTCATCGTCAACCGGCAGGACCTCGTCCAGCGGTGCTGTCACACGGTCGAGCGGGACGGCATGAAGGTACACGTCCTGGCCATCGTGAACGAGGAACAGGTAAAGCGCCTGCTGGAGCGCGTCTGCGATCCCGCCGAGTTCCTCTCGGAGTGGGGGCTCCGCAGTCTTTCCAAGGTGCACGAGCGGCGCCCGTTCGTCTTCGGTGCGAGCGAAGTGCGCTACGAGCCGGCCGAGGCGCGGTGCAAGATCAAGGGCGGGAACTCCAACTGGCGCGGGCCGGTGTGGTTTCCCACGTCGTTCCTCATGATCGAGTCCCTGCGCAAGCTCGGCAAGGCCTACGGGCCGGCGCTCAGCGTCGCGGTGCCGGGCTTGCCGCCCATGACGGTCGGCGAGATCGCCGAGCAGCTGGCGAACCGGATGATCGGGATGTTCGTCCCCGGCAAGGACGGGCGGCGGCCGGTCCATGGCGCCGCCGGGAAGTTCCGGGATGATCCGCACTGGCGGGACTATGTCCTGTTCTACGAGTACTTTCACGGCGACACGGGACAGGGCCTGGGGGCCTCGCACCAGACCGGCTGGACCGGCCTCGTCGCGTCGCTGATCGATGAGTGGCGGAGATGAAGGGTTTAGGAAACGCGGTGGCTGGCTTCTTTGGCGTTCTTGGAGGGTGTGTCCTTGGGACGCTTGGGGCGGTCGAAGATGAGTACCAGGATGATCCCGATCAGCGCCATCCCGCCGGCCATCAGGAAGGAAATAGTCATGGGGCTCATATCGCGATGTCCTTTTCGAGCATGATCGCTAATCCAAGAAAGAGGATATCATGGTTGTGAAACGTAAGAAAGCACAACGCAAAGGACGGGCGCATCTCAAGGTGGTCAGGCCGCAATATACGCTGTGCTACGGCATGCGACTGGATTCCGGGACGGCGCCCGAGCAGGCGCATCCACACGTGCCGGTGAGTCTGCCGGACGGGACGCAGGGGGAGATGTCGCTCCACGTGATCAACGGCAGCGTGAAGGAGATCCGGGCGCACCTGCTGCAGAGCATCGACGCGTTCTTCGAGATCTATGGGAATGAGAAACTGTGAGCGGGTCCTGCCACCGGGTTCCCCCGTCGGCTTCGGCTGCGAGGACTAGCCTCTAGGCGACGGGGGGCCCCCACCCGGCGTCACCCGCTCCCTACTTCGCGCAGGCTTTCTTCATCATCTGGGCGAGAATGACTTCCACCGTTTCGGTGTGGCCGTGCGACGCCGCGACCACCAGGGCGGTCTTGCCGTCCTTGTCCTTGACGGTGGTATCGGCGCCCTTGGCGAGCAGGGCCTGCACGAGCTCGAGATCCCCTTTGGCCGCCGCCGCCCGCAGGGGGGTTCGGCTGTCCTTGTCCGCGAGGTTCACGTCGGCGCCCTTGGCCAGCAGGGCCTGCGTGATCTCGAGGAGCCCTTGCGAGACCGCCGCCCGCAGGGGCGTCACGCCGTCCTTGTCCGCCGCGTTCACGTTGGCGCCCTTAGCGAGCAGGGCATGGACGATCGCCGCATGGCCGTTCAAGGCCGCCGCGCGCAAAGGCGTCACGCCGTCCTTGTCCGCCGCGTTCACGTTGGCGCCCTTGGCGAGCAGGGCCTCCACCGCCTCGACATAACCTTGCGAGGCCGTCGCCCGCAGCGGGGTGACACCGTCCTTGTCGGGGATGTTGGCATCGGCGTTCCTGGCGAGCAGGGCCCGCACGATCTTGATGTGACCCTGCACGGCGGCCGCCCATAAGGCCGTCCGCTTGTTGGTGTCCGTCACATCCGGGTTGATGCCGGCCTTGAGGTAGAACTCCACCACTCCGGCGTCGCCGTGCCAGGCGGCCGTCACGAATTCGTCCACGCTGGGCGCGGCGAACGTGGCCGGCGCCGCATTTTCCTGCGGGGAGGGTTTTTTCTCGGCATGGGCGCCGGTGTGCCAGAGAAGTGGCGCGAAAAAGAACAGTGTGACGAGTACGAGCGACATGGTCCGGTCCCCTTTCCCTGGGCGGTTCTCGATTCCCCCTATTATAGACAAGGCCGGCGAGAAGGAATATCCTTAGTTGCAGGGTCGTTCAGAGGGGACAAGGAGGGGCCATGGCTGAGACCGATCGGTTGGATCTGGCGTGCGTCAACACCATCCGGACCCTGTCGATGGACGCCGTCCAGGCGGCGAACTCCGGCCATCCCGGCACGCCGATGGCGCTCGCTCCCGTGGCCTACTGTCTGTGGAACCGCTTCCTGCGGTTCGATCCCGACGATCCGATCTGGCCCAACCGCGACCGGTTCGTGCTCTCGGCCGGCCATGCCTCGATGCTGCTGTACTCGCTGCTTCACCTGTGCGGGATCAAGGCGGTCAACGCCAAGTACGAGCGGCTGGGCACGCTCTCCGTGACCCTCGACGACATCAAGCGGTTCCGGCAGCTCGACAGCAAGTGCCCGGGCCACCCGGAGTACCGGTGGACGTCCGGCATCGAGACGACGACCGGCCCGCTCGGGCAGGGCGTGGCCACCAGCGTCGGCATGGCCATCGCCTCGCGGTGGACGGCCGCCTACTTCAACCGCCCCGGCTTCGAGATGTTCGACTACAACGTGTACGCGCTGTGCGGGGACGGCTGCATGATGGAGGGCGTGTCCGGCGAGGCCGCGTCGCTGGCGGGCCACCTCAAGCTCTCCAACCTCTGCTGGATCTACGACAACAACAAGATCACGATCGAGGGGCACACCGCATGGGCGTTCAGCGAGGACGTGGCCACGCGCTTCATCGCCTACGGCTGGAACGTTGTGCGCGTGGGCGACGCCAACGATCTGGAGATGCTCGAACGCGCGTTCAAGACGTTCCACGCCACCACCGACCGGCCCACGCTGCTCATCGTGGACAGCCACATCGCCTGGGGCGCGCCCAACAAGCAGGACACGCACGCCGCGCACGGCGAGCCGCTGGGCGAGGAGGAGATCAAGCTCACCAAGCGGAACTACGGCTGGCCGGAGGACGCCAAGTTCCTGGTGCCCGATGACGTGCCGAAGCATTTTCAGGCGGGCATCGGCAAGCGGGGCCGCGCGCTGCGCGAAGCGTGGATGCAGCGATTCGAAGACTACAAGGCCCGGCATCCCGACCTGGCGGACCAGCTCTACCGGATGCAGCATCGCCGGTTGCCGGAGGGATGGGACAAGGACATCCCGGTGTTCCCGGCCGACGCCAAAGGATTGGCCGGGCGCGACGCCTCCGGCAAGGTGCTGAACGCGATCGCCAAGCGGGTGCCCTGGCTGATCGGCGGCGCGGCGGACCTCGCGCCCTCCACGAAGACCCGCCTCACCTTCGACGGAGCCGGCGATTTCACCGCTACGAACTACGCGGGACGGAACTTCCACTTCGGCGTCCGGGAGCATGCGATGGGCTCGATCCTCAACGGCCTGGCGCTGTCGAAGATCCGTCCCTACGGCTCCGGATTCATGATCTTCAGCGATTACTCGCGTCCGACGTTCCGGCTCGCCGCCATCATGGAGATCACGGTCACCTACATCTTCACGCACGACTCCATCGGGGTCGGCGAGGACGGTCCGACGCATCAGCCCATCGAGCAGCTGGCGTCGCTGCGGGCCATTCCAGGGCTGGTGACCCTGCGGCCAGGCGACGCCAACGAGGTGGCGGAGGCCTGGCGCGCCGTCATGCAGATGTCTCACGAGCCGGCCGTCCTGATCCTCAGCCGGCAGGCGTTGCCGACGCTGGACCGGACCAAATACGCGCCGGCGTCTGGCTTGCAGAAGGGCGCCTATGTCCTGGCGGACGCGCCCGGCGGCAAGCCCGACGTGTTGCTGCTCGCCACCGGCAGCGAAGTCGCCCTCTGCGTCGAGGCGTACGAGAAGCTCACGGCGGAGGGCGTCAAGGCGCGCGTGGTGAGCATGCCGTCGTGGGAGCTCTTCGAGCACCAGCCCCGGGAATACCGCGAGAGCGTCCTGCCGCCCGCCGTCGCGGCGCGGGTCTCCGTCGAGCAGGCCTCCACGTTCGGTTGGGCCCGTTACGTCGGGACGACCGGCTGCACCATCGGCATGACCACGTTCGGCGCGTCCGCGCCGCTGAAGGAACTGCTCAAGAAGTTCGGCTTTACGGTCGAGAACGTCGTGGCTGCGGCCAGAGAGCAGTTGAAGATGTCCAAGAAATAAGGGGGAGCGCATGAATCCGCTTGTTCAGCTCCGTGAATTCGGCCAGAGCCCCTGGTACGACTACATCCGCCGGGGGCTGCTCACCTCCGGCGAGCTCAAAGCGCTGATCGACAAGGACGGCCTGATGGGCGTCACGTCCAACCCATCCATCTTCGAGAAGGCCATCAGCGGCAGCACCGATTACGACCAAGCCCTCATGCCGATCGCCTCGACCGTGACCGGCATCAAGGAGATTTACGAGACCCTGGCCGTCCGGGACATCCAGGACGCGACGGACCTGATGTATCCGGTGTACCAGCAGAGCCAGACCCGGGACGGCTATGTCAGTCTGGAAGTCTCGCCGGACCTCGCGTTCAACACGCAGGGGACCATCGAGGAGGCCGTGCGCCTGCACAAGGCCGTGGGACGGGAGAACGTCATGATCAAGGTTCCCGGCACCCAGGAGGGGTTGCCGGCCATCGAACACCTCTTGTCCCTCGGCATCAACGTCAATGTGACCCTGCTGTTCAGCGTCGAGGTGTACGAGCAGGTGGCCTGGGCCTACGTGTCGGGACTGGAGAAGCTGGCCGCCAAGGGCGGCGACGTGAAGAAAATCGCCTCCGTCGCCAGCTTCTTCATCAGCCGGATCGACACGCTGGTGGACAGCCTCCTGGAGGCGAAGCTGAAAGAGGCGGCCGCCCCCATGGACAAGGCCGCGTTGCAGAATCTCATGGGGAAGGTGGCCGTCGCCAACGCCAAGATCGCGTACCTGAAGTTCCAGGGGGTCTTCGGCAGTCCGCGCTTCACGGCGCTCAAGGCGAAAGGCGCGAAGGTGCAGCGCCTGCTCTGGGCCAGCACCGGCACGAAGAACCCGAAGTACCCCGACACGTATTACGTGGACGAGCTGATCGGACCGGACACGGTCAACACCATGCCGGCGGCCACCTTCAATGCCTTCCGGGAGCACGGCAAGCTGCGCAACAGCCTGCTGGACAACGTGGACGAGGCCCGGGAGACGATGGGCCGGCTGGCGGATTGCAAGATCGACATGCAACAGGTCACCCAGAAGCTCCTGGTGGACGGCGCGCGCCTGTTCAGCGATTCGTTCGACCAGCTCATGAGCGTCATCAGCCGGAAACGGCAGGACCTCCTCGGTCCGAAGCTCAGCCGGCAGACCTACGCCTTGGGCGCGCTGGATAAGGGCGTGCAGGCCAAGCTCAAGGAACTGCGGCAGACCGGCTTCGTCCGCCGGCTCTGGGCCAAGGACCCGACCCTGTGGCACCAGGACCCCACGCACCAGAAGATCATCCGTAACGCGCTCGGCTGGCTGCATGTCACCGAGCAGCAGGTGCACCACCTGCCCCGCATCAGAGGCGTGGCCGAATCGGTGCGCGCGGCCGGCTTCAAGCACGTCTTATTGCTGGGCATGGGGGGCAGCAGTCTCTGTCCGGAGGTCTTCCGGATGACCTTCGGGATCGTGCCCGGCTTTCCGGAGCTGCACGTCCTGGACAGCACCGTGCCGTCCCAGGTCCGCAGCTTCGAGAAGCGGGTGGACCTGGCCAAGACGCTCTGCATCGTCTCCAGCAAGTCCGGCTCGACGACCGAGCCGCTGGTGTTCTACCGCTACTTCTTCGACCGGATGCGGCAGGTCAAGGGCGACAAGGCCGGCGAGAATTTCATCGCGATCACCGATCCGGGCTCGATGCTCGAGAGCCTGGCCAGGGAGAGCAAGTTCCGGGACATCCTGCCGGGCGTGCCGGACATCGGCGGCCGCTATTCGGCCCTGTCCAACTTCGGCATCGTGCCGGCTGCAATCATGGGCGTCAACGTCGAGCACCTGCTCTACCGGGCCGAGCGCATGCGTCACAGCTGCGATTCCTGCGTGCCGCCGGAGGACAATCCCGGCGTGGT